>NZ_JAGQCZ010000002.1:0-274017 GCF_024346435.1 Cyanobium sp. Alchichica 3B3-8F6
CGATGGCCGGCCTTCTGAGGCGTAAAGCGCGCAGAAGGTGGGATTGAGCCGATCGAGGGCCTGATCGGCCAGTTTCCGGATCCGCCGCAGTGGATGACTGGCCGGGATCCGCTCCTCGATCGACACGCAGGAGAACAGAGAGCCGCTGCGCTCCCGGTGACCTCGCACCTCAGGTGGGCAGTTGGCCCATTGTCACGCGGGCTGGGTTTTTCAGCAAACTCTTAGAGAGGCCGGTGCGGTACACGCTCTGACCGGTGATGAAGGCGGATCGGCCGGCAGTGCAGCTCTGCTCGGCGTAGTAGTGGATAAACTTGGCGCCTTCTTTGGCCACCCGGTCGATGTTGGGGGTCTCATACCCCATCAGCCCGTGGCTATAGCAGCTGAGGTTGCTCTGGCCGATGTCATCGCCCCAGAGAATGAGAATGTTGGGCTTTCCGTTGGGCATGGGAGTGAGAGGAGGCAACTGCACCTCCTCGAAGGATGGTGATAGGCACTTCCGACTGCAGCAGATTCGTGCACTTCTTCACACCCAATTTCAAAGAGAAAAACATTGGCGCGAACGCTAAACTTCGGCGCAAACCGCAAAGCCATCGATGGGTGGATTGGGTCTGGCCCGATCAGGCCTGCCGCAGCCGTTGCCAATGCAAAAACGGAATCGAGAGCAGCACAGTGATGAGTAAATACATCAGGATGCCCAGCTTTACCGCAGGCACCTCCGGGGCATACGTTCCAGCCAGCAGGAGCGCCAGGCCGGGATTGCGCATCGAGGTCACCAAGGCCAGGGTGACCCGCTGCTGAGGATCCCGATCGGCCAGGCCATAGCCCAACGCCAAGCTGATCAACACCAAGGCCCCCATCACGGGTAGGGCCACAAGATTGGCGCCGACATAGGTGGTCAATAGCGGTGCCGTCTTGGCCAACACCACCAGCACCAGGAGCAGCAACAGCACATTGGCGATCCGATCAAGGGGTGCCTCCAGGCGACTGGCCCACTGGGGCGCAAAGCGCCGCAGCAGCAGTCCAAGCAGGAGCGGCACCAGCTGGGCCAGCGCCACCTGGCCTGCCACATGGCGCGCCTCAATCGCCCAACCGGACACCCCGAAGATGCGGGTGATCAGGATCGCCAACAGGGGAATCGACAGGATCGCCACCAGGGCGGCCCCCACCTGAAGCAGGGCCGCCAGGGAGCGATCGCCCCCCTGCTTGCCAGCCTTGCGCAGCAGTAACGGTGCACTCGGACTCACCGCCATCAGGGCGATGGCAAAACGGGCAGGCTGGGACAGGCTCAGGGTGGCCGGCCACAGCAGCAACGCAACCGCCGCCAGGGGCACCAGCACGCAAGTACCCAGCAGACCTCGCAGCAACACGCCGCGCTGCTGCTGCCAGCGGCTGAAGCCATCCAGTGGCAGGCCTACCCCCAGGGCAAACATGATCGTGAACAGGGTGGCCGGAACCAATACAGACGGGGAAGGAGCCATCGACACAGAACGCGAGCGGTGGAAATCAAGCGGCTGAAACGGGTGGACTCAGCTGTTGGAGCGCACCGTGATCAGCACGAGTGCCACCACACCGATCAGGGTGATAAGAACCGCGGTGGCCGCCGCCAGCTGAGGCTTGTTGCGGTAGACGTAGTCGTCGTGCTGGAGACGGCGCAATTCCCGGCGGTATTGCACCGTGGCGCCCGCCATTGACAGCACGCCGGTGATCATGAAAGCCGCCGCCACCAATTGCACGCCGCGTTCCACCTGAACGCCGTTGTCCGCCGTGGCGCGATCAATGGCGGCAATGATCTTGTCGAGACCGAACCCGAAACTGATCAACGACAGACAGGTGCGAATCCAAGCCATCAAGGTGCGCTCCGCCGCATCACGGTTGCGCTGCTTGGCCAGTTCGTTGGTGAGGTTCATCAGTGCCGCTCCGCCACGGCGCCGAGCAGGCGACTGGGATGGGCCCGCGGAGAACAACTGACCGATCCAGGCATTGCCGTGGATGCACGCAGGACCCTCAGGCTAAGGAGGGCGCCTGAGAGCGTCAGCCTCGCTGGCGCTTTTGCAAAGAGCTGCGCGCGGATCAGCGCGCACGCGCGGACCTATTCCTCCGCCGCACAACTGGGGCAGAGGGCCCGCACATTGAGCACACACTCCAGCAGGCGAAAACGATGGTGCACAGCGGCCTGTTCGCCGGCCTGGAGCACCTCGGCGTTCTCAAACTCTTCGGTGCGGCCGCAGCGCACACACACGAGGTGGTGATGGTCGCGGTGGGCATCGCTGGCGAGCTCAAAGCGACGCCCCCCCTCGGGCAGCTCCAATTCCTGCAACAACCCCATCGAGCTCAGCAGCCGCAGGGTGCGATACACGGTGGCCAGAGACACCCGCTCCTCACTGCGCAGCAGGCGCTGGTGCACCTCTTCGGCGCCCAGATGGCTGCCCTCACCGATGCGCTCAAACAGGGCCAGCACGCGCTGGCGCTGGGGGGTCAGCCGCTGGCCACGATCGTGGAGACTGTTGCGCAGGCTGGGTTCGGCGGGCAACGCAGCGTCCTCAGGCTTCTCAACAATAAACACAGTTGCGAAGAGATGCCATGGGGTGCAGGGCCCGGGTGATGGCCCTCGATCGGGCCTGCGCCCTCCCCACTCCCCAACCGGCGCAGGCAGACTGAACCATTCCCACCGGTCGCGCGCCGCCATGCCCACCCAAGCCGCCGTTCAGGCCTATTACGGCCAGGAGCTGAGCTGCACGGCCGACCTGAAAACCAGCGCCTGTTGCGATGCCGATGCGGTGCCCGACTGGCTACGGCCCCTGCTGGCCCGCATCCACCCGGATGTGCTGGCCCGCTACTACGGCTGCGGGCTGATCTGTCCGCCGCTGCTGGAGGGCTGTCGCGTCCTCGACCTGGGGAGTGGTTCCGGCCGCGACGTCTACGCCCTGGCCCAGTTGGTGGGACCCTCCGGCTCGGTGGTGGGGGTCGACATGACCGCGGAGCAACTGGCGGTGGCCCGGGAGCACTTGGCCTTCCATGCCGAGCAATTCGGCTACGCCAATGTGTCGTTCCTCGAGGGCACCATCGAAGCGCTCGACCAGCTACCCCTGGAGCCTGGCAGTTTCGATGTGGTGGTGAGCAACTGTGTGCTCAACCTCTCCACCGACAAAGCCGCGGTGCTGCGGGGTGTCAAACGGCTGCTCAAGCCGGGCGGCGAGATGTATTTCTCCGACGTCTACGTGGATCGGCGCCTACCGGAGGCGGTGCGGCGCGATCCAATGCTCTATGGCGAATGCCTCGGCGGCGCCCTCTACTGGAACGACTTTTTGCGCCTGGCCCGCGAGGCCGGCTTCATCGACCCGCGGCTGGTGGCCGATCGCGAGATCCAGATCACCGACCCGGCCCTGGCACCGCTGGTGGGCGAAGCCCGCTTCTTCTCGGCCACCTATCGCCTCTTTCACATCGCCGAGCTGGAAGATGCCTGCGAAGACCATGGCCAAGCGGTGATCTACCGGGGCACGATCCCCCATCACCCCCATCGCTTCGACCTCGATGGCCACCACGCCATCGAGACCGGGCGCGTGTTCCCGGTGTGCGGCAACACATTCCGGATGCTGCAGGCCACGCGCTTCGCCCCCCACTTCAGCTTCATCGGCGACTTCAGCCGCCACTACGGTCTGTTCCCCGGCTGTGGCAGCAGCCTGCCCTTCGGCACAACGGGCGACGGGCAGGCCTCAGGGAGCTGTTGCTGAGCTCTGGGGCAGCCGCGGCCGATCCAGCCGGGCCGTGAGCGCCGCCAACAGATCGGCGAGCGTCACCACCAGCCGGTAGCTGATCGCGATCGCCAGCAGGGGCGCCTCAGGAATCGCAAAACCCAGGCGCAGCAGCAGCACCGCCTCAAACACCCCAAGGCCGCCGGGGGCCCCGGGCACCACCAGTCCGGCGGTCCAGGCCACCGCGAAACCCGCGAGCCAGCCGCCCCAGCCGAGGCTGTAGGAGAGGTCGAAGGCCTGCACGCAGCAGGCGAAACCGGCAAAGCGCAGCAGCACAAAGCCCAGCTGCACCAGCAGGAGGGGCCAGGGATAGGCGCGAATGGGTGGTGCCCCTGCGGCGGTTTCGCTGTCCATCCCCAGCTCCGGTGCCCTACGGCGCTCCAGGCGGCTGAGCACCGGGTTGAGCCAGCGGGGCATGAGCAGCGCCAGGGGCAGCCAACAGAGCAGGGCCAGGCCGTGTTGCCAGCCGCCAGCTGCCACCAGCGCCAAGGCCGCCACCGCCGCCACCAGGGGATCGAGCAGCACCGCCGCCAGGGCCAGCCCCCCCGGGGCAGGCGCCTGCAACGGGGCCTCAGCGCTGCGCAGCAGCTGCACCCGGCTGGTGAGGTGCCAAATGCCACCGGGCAAATACTTGCGCAGGTTGGTGTCGAGGTAGGCGCGCACCAGCTCTGGCCAACGGGGGCGCTGCCCCAGCCAGCGCAGCACCACCCCCAGGGCCAGCCCGTTGGCAGCCAGGCTCAGCAGGCTGACGCCCACCCCGAGCAGCAGCCACAGCCATCCCTGGCCGTCGAGGCTGAGCTGGAGCAGCTGGCGGCCGTGGCCCGCCAGGGCCGCCAACAGGAACCCGAAGCTCAGCAAGCTGATCCACAGCTTTACGCCCCCGGGAACAGGTGGCAGGGCCCCCAACCAACCCCCCAGCCGGGCAGCCAGACGCGCCAGCCCACCCCGGCAGCGCTGAACCAGAGCGTGGAACGAAGGCGGAAGCATCAAGGCTGGGGAGGGGGGAGGGAGTCGAGGGCCGATTGCACCATGGCCCGCACCTGATCGATCCCCAGTGTGTGCTGGCGCGCCAGGGCGACCAGGTCGTCGTGTTCTGCTTTGCTGCGCCAGCGCCCATCGGGCAGCTGGGCCTGCTTGACCCGCACCGGCCCCAGGGGCGTGGCCAACTCCAGACTGCGGCGCTGCAGCGCCCAGCGGCTCTGCAGCTGCTCCCGCACCCCCAGGGTGGTGCTGTGCCGCCACCACACCGCCCGCAACCCCTCAGCCCGCTCCGGTGGCACCAGGGCCGTGAGCAGCTGAGCCGCCCGCCCCTTCTTCATGGCGATCGGCTGGCTGAACACCTCCACAGCCCCGCCCCGACGCAGCTCTTCGCTCAGGAAGGCGAGATCTTCGGGCGTGGCGTCGTCGATCTGGGCCTGCTGCAGGAGCACGGTTTCAAGCTGGGGGGTGCTCTGGTGCTGGTGGGTACTGGAATCAAACCTGCCGCCATCGGCCAGGCTGAGCCGCAGCAGGTTGGGGCGGTTCAAGGTCCTTGAGCCCAGCCCCACCCCCACCTGACGGGGCACATGGGTCGGGGGCTGGCCAAAGCGCGTGGCCCAGCAGGCCGCCAGGGCAAGGCCCGTGGGGGTGGTGAGTTCCCCGGGGGGAAAGCCCCTGGCCGAAGCCAAAGGAATCGCCCGCAAGCGGGCCAGCTCCAGCACGGCAGGCGCCGGCAGGGGCAGGGTGCCGTGGGCGGTAGCCACCTCGCCGTGGCCCGCCGGCGGCGGGCTGCACACCAGCTCTCCCACGCCGAAGTGCAGCAGGCCAGCACACACGCCTACCACGTCCACCAGGGCATCGAGGGCTCCCACCTCGTGAAAGTGCACCTGCTCGGGGCTATGGCCATGCACCGCCGCCTCTGCCGCCGCCAGCAAACCAAACACCTCCAGCACCCGCTGCTTCAGCGGCACCGGCCAGGGGGCCGCCTGCAGCTGACCGCGCAGCTCGCCCCAATGGCGATGGGGCGGCTGCGGCTCCAGGCTCACCACCGCCAGGTGCAAACCGCGCAGGCCTCCGCTGCGGCGCTCCTCCTGCTCCAGCCGATAGGCCTCGGCCAGGCCCAGGGCCGCCAGGGGACGATGGATCTCCGCCTCGGGCAGCCCCAGATCCAGTAGGGCCGCCAGCAGCATGTTGCCGGCCAGACCGGTGGGCGCATCCAGCAGCGCCAGCGTCATTCAGGCCTCTCCGGCCTGGGAGCGCCCTAGCCGCGGGGCCAGGGCCAGCAGGGCTTCGGCCTCCGCCTGCAACTCCACCTGGAGGCTCCGCAGGTGCTGCTCCACCTCACGGCGGGCCCGGCGCTGTTCCCGTTGGGCCGACTCCACATCGTGGCCGGAGAGGCCCCAGAGCCGGCCCAGCAGGGCGCGATCGTCGGAGCCGCCAACGCTCTGGCCATAGATCAGCTGCTCGGCCACCATGCCCGCCTGCAGCACCCGGCTCCAGCGGCGCAGCTCTTCAGGGGGCAACTTGGCGTGGGCCGGCGGCTCCAGCTCGGTGCTGCCGCTGGTGTTGAGGCCGGCGCGCAGGCAAGCCAAGGAACCCACCAGCACCTGCCGCACTGGCATCGCCTCCTGCCGTGCCACCAACAGGTGGCCGGCCTCATGAATGGCAATCCGCCGCAGCCTCGCCTGCCCCCCCGGCAGGGCCTCGGCCAGCACATGGCCGCCACGGCCGCCGAAGCGGGCTGCATCCAGGGTGAGGCCGCCCATGCCGACGGCGACCACTCCGGTGATCAGCCAGGGCGACAGCCCCAGGGCCGGCCCCAGGATGGCCGCCAAACTCACCAGGGCCACGGCGAGGCCAGCCGCCAGGGGTTTGGTCATGGCTGGTTGCTCATGACTGGTGGGTTGTGGTTGGCGGCCCCGATCGTTCACCTAGGGCGCCGGCCGGCTGACGGCACTGTTGCGCTGCCCGCCGGTGTGACCACCACCCTGGCTGGCCGCGGGGGGACGCCCCTTGCCACCTTTGCCACCCTTGTTGGCCGAGCCCCCATCGCGGCGCCCCTTGCCACCCCGGTTGCCCCGCTGGGCCACCGGACCGATCACCTCAAAGCTCTCCATCTGGAGCAGCTGACCCTGACGGCGCAGGTTGAGGGCCACGAAGTGGCGCAGGTGCTCCAGGGGCAGCTCCCCCTTGAGTTGCAGCTTGAAGGGCACCGGCTTGCTGCCATCGGGGCGGGGCATCACCCGCACCTTCACCACCAGGTCGCCGGTTTCGGGCCGGGTGTAAATCAGCTCGCCCCTCACCGAGAAGTAGTCGTCGCCTTCCGGCAGGGCATCGGCAGCGCTCTCGGTTGCGACTGGCTTCGTCGAAGCCACCTCCTCAGCAGGCGCCTCGGTCTCCTCGCCGGCAGCCAGGGTGCTGGGCTCCCAGACACCCACCATTTGCAGGTGCAGCCCCTCCTCCTCGCGAGAGCGGGGATACACCACCCACAGATGGGGTTCCTCCAGGTTGAGATGGCGCCGCATCAGGGTGAGCAGGCGGCCCAGCACAACAGCCTCAAGCTCGGTGCCATCCGCAGTGCGAATCACCCCGCGGGTGAGCTGCTCAGCGTCGGTCGGCACGTACACGCCACGCACCACGCCAATGGCCCGGTACTGCGTGGGTTCGGTGACCGGAGAAATCGGGTGTTGGCGCATGAGCCCAACATTAATTGGCCCTAGGTCGAGGGACGCGGGGCAGACTGGACATCCCCGCATCCCCTGCGCCGATGCCGCCCGCTCCTGACCGCTCCGGCATCTGGATAGGGGCGGCCGCAGCCGGATTCGGAGCCCTGTGCATCGCCGGTGGCTGGTGGTTGGGCCAGCTGCAAAGCGGAGCCACTGGAATCGATGCCAGCCGCCAGGGCTTGGAGCGCCAGGCTTCCGGGCTGCAGCAGCGCCTCGACCAGGGCGAGGCCAGCGAGGCCGAGCAGCAGCGCCTGCTGGAGCTGCTGGTGGCCCTCAACCGCAAGGCGGAAGCCACGGCGCTGCTGGAGCAGCTGGCCGATCAGCGACCCCAGCAGTGGTCGCTGCGGTTGTTGTTGGCGGAACTACGCCGCGACCAACAGGACCGCAGCGGCGCCGAACGGGAGGTGCGGCAACTGCTCAATCTGCGGCCCGACCAGATCGAAGGCCTGCAATTGATGGCCCTGCTGCAGCTGGAAACCGGGCGGGGCGCCCAGGCCCAGAGCCAGCTGGAGGCCGCCCTGACGCGGGCCAGCAAACCCCAACTCAAACCAGAGGCCCTGCCCATCGGCCTGCTGCTGGCCAACGTGCTGCACAAGCGCAGCCAACCCAGCCAGGCCGAATCCCTGCTGCTGAAGCTGGCGGCGAGCTTTCCGACCGACCAGCGCCCGCTGCTGGCGCGGGCCATGCTGCAGCAGGAACGGGGCGACACCAAGGGCGCCCAGGAGTCGTTGGCCCTGGCCCGGGCCCGCAAGCCTGGCCCCAGCGACCCGCAGCTGGATCAGGTGGCCGCCGCCTGGGGCCTGGCGCCACTCAAGGCCCCTTCACCGTCGCTGCCGGCGAAGCCGACGCCGGCGGCGACGGCTGGGAGTGAAAATCCCTGAGGGCGGCATCCACCGCATCACCCGGCTGGGTGGCGTCGTCCATGGCCGTGGCCCGACGCAGCTTGTTCATCAGGTCGATCGGATTGGCAGAATCCAGCACCGATCCACCCCGAGCGGGGCCGGTGCCGTAATCGAGCTCCCGTTGCTGCTGGGGGCTGCTGATGGTTTGGCCGTAGCCCTTCTCCTGGGCCAGGGCGGATTCAGCTCCGGTGACCAGCAAAACGCTGGCTCCCAAAAGGCTTGCAGTGGAAAATCCCAAAACCGTGCCGATCAAAACAGGGAAGCGCACAGCAGGCATGGTGGGCACCTCTCCGGATTGCTCGGATACTCATCTTAGTTGCGCCTCTTCAGGCCCATGCGGATCGCCACTTGGAACGTCAACTCCGTGCGCACCCGCCTGGATCAGGTGCTGGCCTGGTTGGAGCAGGAACGGCCCGACGTGCTCTGCCTGCAGGAAACCAAGGTGACCGATGAGCTGTTTCCCCAGCAGGCCTTCGAGGCCCTGGGCTACAGCGCGGCAATCAGCGGCCAGAAGGCCTACAACGGCGTCGCCATCCTCAGCCGCCTGCCCCTCGAGAACGTGCAGATCGGCTTGGACGCCCTGTTGCCCAACGACCAGGAGGCCCCGGGACTGAGCGAGCAGAAACGGGTGATCAGTGCCCTGATCGACGGCATCCGGGTTCTGAATCTCTATGTGCCCAACGGCAGCTCCCTCACCAGCGAGAAATACGCCTACAAGCTGGAGTGGCTGGCCTGCCTGCAGCGCTATCTAGACGCACAGGACCAGCAGGGCGATCCGCTCTGCATGGTGGGCGACTTCAACATCGGCCCCGAGGCCCGCGACATTCACGATCCCGATCGCCTCAGCGGCGGCATCATGGCCAGCGACGCCGAGCGCACGGCCCTGCAGGCGGCGCTGGGTGAGCGGCTCAGCGACGTGTTCCGGGTGTTCGAGCCCGAGAGCGGCCACTGGAGCTGGTGGGACTACCGCACCGGCGCCTGGGACCGGGACCGGGGCTGGCGGATCGACCACATCTACCTCTCCGAGGAGCTGATGGACTGCGCCACCGGCTGCGTAATCCACAAGGCCACCCGGGGCAACGAACAACCCAGCGACCACGCGCCGGTGGTGGTCAACCTGGTGTGGCCACCCGAAGACGACGAGGGCGACGAAGACGACAACGACAACGACAACGAAAACGAAAACGACAACGCGCTCTAGCGGCGGCGGCGCTCAGAACACCGGCAGGTGAGCCAGGGCCTCGTCGGCGCTGCGTCGCCGTGCCGACTCGCCGCAGCTGCGGGGAGTGGGGAAGATCTTGCCGGGGTTGGCCAAGCCGTGCGGATCAAAGGCCAGGCGCACCAGCTTCATGGTGGCCAGGTCGTCGGGGCTATACATCCAGTCGAGATAGCAGCGTTTGTCTGCACCCACGCCGTGCTCGCCGGTGATGCTGCCGCCGGCATCCACGCACAGCCGCAGGATTGCGGCGCCGAGGGCCTGCACCCGCTCCTGAATGCCGGGCTCCTGGCTCGAATAGAGGATCAGCGGGTGGAGGTTGCCGTCGCCGGCATGGAACACGTTGGCCACCGGCAATCCGTGGCTGGCGCTGAGCTCCTCGATTGCCGCCAGCACCCGGGGCAGGGCGCTGCGGGGTACGACGCCGTCCTGGAGGTAGTAGCTGGGAAAGCGGCGCCCCAGGGCGGAGATCGCCGACTTGCGGCCCTTCCACAGCAGGGCCCGCTCCTGCTCATCGGTGGCCTGGCGCACGGTGCGGGCCCCCGCCTGGTGACAGAGCTCGGTGGCCAGCTCCACCGCCGCCGTCACCTCCCGCTCCTGCCCGTCCAGCTCGATCAGCAGCAGCGCCGCCGCATCACGGGGGTATTCATCCACACCGAAGTAATCGTTCACCGCCTCAATCGTGAGGCGATCCATCATTTCCATGCCCGCGGGCAACATCCCTGCCGCGGTGACCAGTCGCACCGCTTCTCCTGCCGCTTCCATGCTGGTGAAATCGGCGAGCAGCACCGCCACGCTCTGGGGAGCCCGCAGCAGCCGCAGGGTGATCGCCGTGGCGATACCCAGGGTGCCCTCACTACCGATGAAGGCACCGCGCAGGTCGAGCTCGGGGGTTTCGTCGAGCGCGCTGCCCAGGGTGGTGACGCTGCCATCGGGCAACACAACCTCCAGCTCCAGCACGTGGTTGCTGGTGACGCCGTACTTGAGGCAGTGCACGCCGCCGGAATTTTCAGCCACATTGCCGCCGATGCTGCAGGCCACCTGGCTGGAGGGGTCAGGGGCGTAATAAAAGCCATCGCCGGCCACCGCCCGCGTCACCCAGCTGTTGATCACGCCGGGCTGCACCGTGATGCGGCGGTTGACGAGATCCAGCGCCAGCACCTGGCGCATGCGGCTGGTGACAATCACCAGGGCCTCGGTTTCAGCCACGGCGCCGCCGGAAAGGCCGGTGCCGCTGCCCCGGGCCACAAACGGCACCCCCTGCTGGTGGCAGAGCCGCACCACAGCAGCCACCTGATCTGTCGTCTCCGGAAGCACCACCAGGCGCGGCTGGTGGCGGGTCAGGGTGAGGCCGTCGCAGTCGTAGGCCAGCAGCTCCTGGCGGGCCGACACCACGGCACGGGAGGGCAACAACCGCCGCAGGTGCCGCTCCAGCTCTGGCCAGTTGACGCTCAGGAGATCCGTAGCAAGCCCCCTGAACTTACCGAGGAAGCACAGGGGCCGGTTTTAGGTCAGGATGGTTGGCGGTTTTCACCCTCCGCGGATCCCGCCTTGACCTCGGCTCCTGTTTCGGCTCCTGTGCATCACACCACCCGGTCCCAGGAACTCTTCAGTGCTGCCCAGAAGCTGATGCCAGGCGGCGTGAGCTCACCGGTGCGGGCCTTCCGCTCCGTGGGCGGTCAGCCGATCGTGTTTGACCGGGTCAAGGGTGCCTACGCCTGGGACGTGGACGGCAACCGCTACATCGACTACATCGGCAGCTGGGGGCCCGCCATCTGCGGCCATGCCCACCCTGAGGTGATCGCCGCCCTGCATGCCGCCCTCGACAAGGGCACCAGCTTCGGCGCCCCCTGCGAGCTGGAGAACACCCTTGCCGCCATGGTGATCGACGCGGTGCCGTCGGTGGAGATGGTGCGCTTCGTGAACAGCGGCACCGAAGCCTGCATGTCGGTGCTGCGTCTGATGCGCGCTTTCACCGGCCGCGAAAAGATCATCAAGTTCGAGGGCTGCTACCACGGCCACGCCGACATGTTCCTGGTGAAGGCCGGCTCCGGGGTGGCCACCCTGGGCCTGCCGGATTCGCCGGGCGTGCCGCGCACCACCGCCGCCAGCACCCTCACGGCCCCCTACAACGACCTCGAAGCGGTCAAGACGCTGTTCGCCGAGAACCCCGGTGAGATCGCCGGCGTGATCCTTGAGCCCGTGGTGGGCAACGCCGGCTTCATCACCCCAGAGCCCGGCTTCCTGGAGGGCATCCGGGAGCTCACCAAAGACAACGGCGCCCTGCTGGTGTTCGACGAGGTGATGACCGGCTTCCGCATCAGCTACGGCGGCGCCCAGGCCAAGTTTGGGATCACCCCTGATCTCACCACGATGGGCAAGGTGATCGGTGGCGGCCTGCCGGTGGGCGCCTACGGCGGCCGGGCCGACATCATGAGCATGGTGGCCCCGGCCGGCCCGATGTATCAGGCCGGCACCCTGAGCGGCAACCCCCTGGCCATGACCGCCGGCATCAAAACCCTGGAGCTGCTCAAGCAGCCCGGCACCTACGAGCGCCTCGACGCGATCACCAAGCGTCTGATCGCCGGAATCCTCGAGGCCGCCAGCAGCGCCGGCCTGCCGATCACCGGCGGCTCGATCAGCGCCATGTTTGGCTTCTTCCTGTGCGAGGGCCCGGTGCACAACTTCGAAGACGCCAAGGCCGCCGACACAGCCCGCTTCGGCAAGCTGCACCGCGCCATGCTCGAGCGCGGCGTGTATCTGGCCCCCAGCGCCTTCGAGGCCGGCTTCACCTCCCTGGCCCACTCCGACGAAGACATCGACGCCACGATTGCAGCCTTCCGGGAGTGCTTCGCGGCGGTGGCGTGATCAACACCGTGCATCGAGGAGCATGGCTCCATAGGGAACCAACGCAGCATCAGCACTCAGCAGGGTCAAAGGCTCGCTGATCGCCTGCGCCACCAACAGGCGATCAAAAGGATCACGGTGATGGAGTGGGAGTTGCTCCAGCGTCAGGATGTGCTCCAGTGCCAAAGGGAGCACATCAAAACCAGAGGCCTCTGCCCAGTGGGTCGCCTCAGCCGCCGATACCGGCATATCGGCCCGAGCCAGCGCGTGCTTGATCGCAATCTCCCATAGTGAAATGTGGCTCAGCAGCACCTTCTCAGCCTGATCAAAGATCAGAGACCTGCTGACATCCCCAAGCCGAGCATCGTCACTGATGGCCCACAGGAAGGTGTGCGTATCAAGAAGAACGCGCATCAGCCTTGCTCGAACAGATCAGCGATCAGCGGGTTGGCTGCATCAATCGAAGCCGGCGCCACGACAATCCCTTTGGCCAAGCCCAACCGTCGCGGCCGCTGCGAAGACGCCAGGCTGGTGAGCCGGGCCACAGGGCGGCCGTTGCGTGCAATCACAACCTCCGTTTCCAGCCCTCGCTCAATCCCATCCACAAGACGGGAGAGCTGCGTTTTGGCTTCCAGCATGTTCACCGTGCGCGTTACACGGACACGTCCTTCCATGGCCCATTAACACCAGACCAGACCAAACTAGACCAGCTGACTGAGTCTGGACGTGTTGACAGGGCTCACGCCAGCGCCCAGCATCCGCACCAATGCCCTGCTGATGACGACCACCCCCCCGCCATCGACGGCTGTTCGCCAAGACAGGCTGCCCAGCGCTGGCCCGATCGAGGGCCGCCAGCGCGGAGCCCTGAGGCTGGCAGCCCTACTGGCCGCCGGCATCGGCGCCCTCGCCTGGCTGGGCCGCAGCGCGGATCCAGCCGCCAAGCCACTCCCGGCGGGCCCGCTCACGCTTGGGGCCGCCATCGCCTTCACCGGCAACGCCAACCTCTACGGCCAGGACCAGCGCATGGGTCTGGCCGTGGCCGAGCGCTGGGCCCAGCAGGCTGAAGCCCCTTCGCGACCGGTGCAGCTGCAACTAGAGGACGGTGCCTCCGATGAGCCCAGCGCCATTGCCGCCTTCAACCTGCTGATCCGCAAGGGGGTGATCGCCCTGATCGGTCCCACCCTCTCCCAGCAGGCCTTCGCGGCCGATCCAATCGCCCAGCGCCAGGGGGTGCCGGTGGTAGCCCCCTCCAACACCGCCCAAGGGATCCCCGAGATCGGCCATTTCATTAGCCGCGTGTCGGCCCAGAGCTCGGTGATCGCGCCGCTCTCGCTGGATGAGGCCCTGCGCCGCGACCCCAGCATCAAGCGCGTGGCGGTGTTCTACGCCCAGGACGACGCCTACAGCACCGCCGAGGTGGCCATCTTCCAGAAAGCCCTCGCCGCCCGCGGGCTCACCCCTGTGACAGTGCAGCGCACCCAGCTGGCCGACAACGACTTCCAGACGCCAATCACCTCAGCCCTGCCGCTGAATCCCCAGCTGGTGGTGCTGTCAGTGCAGGCGGTGGCCGGCGGCAACTTAATCCGCCAGCTGCGCGAGCTGGGCTACCGCGGCCAAATCGTGGTGGGCAACGGCCTCAACACGCCGAACATCTATCCGATCTGCCAGCGCTGGTGCGACGGCATCCTGATCGCCCAGGCCTACAGCCCCGAGCTCAACACGCCGATCAACCGCCGCTTCCTGCAACTCTTTCAACAAGCCCACGGCGATCGGCCGCCGCCGCAGATCACCGCCCAGGCCTTTGCCGCCTACCAGGTGCTGTTTGAAGCCATCCAACGGCTGGCACGCAAAGGCGGGCTCACGGGCGTGACCCTCGGCCAGGCACGCGCCAACCTGATGACCGAACTGCTCAACGGCACCTACGACACGCCACTGGGCCCGATCGGCTTCAGCCCCGAGGGTGAAGTGTTGCAGGATCGCTTTTATGTGGCCGAAGTGCGCATGGCCCCCGGCGGCCGCGACGGGCGCTTTGCCCTGGTGCGCGAGCGCACACTCACGGAGATTCAAGGGCAGGAGAGCAAGCCGTGATCGAAGCCCTGCTGCAACTCCTGCTCAATG
Organism: Cyanobium sp. Alchichica 3B3-8F6; assembly: GCF_024346435.1. Classification (NCBI taxonomy): domain Bacteria; kingdom Bacillati; phylum Cyanobacteriota; class Cyanophyceae; order Synechococcales; family Prochlorococcaceae; genus Cyanobium; species Cyanobium sp. Alchichica 3B3-8F6. The sequence continues at coordinate 14,540 of NZ_JAGQCZ010000002.1, forward strand.
GCGCCGCCAGCGGTGGCGTGTATGCCCTGGTGGCCCTGGGCTACACGCTGGTGTTCTCGGTGCTCGGGGTGATCAACTTCGCCCAGGGCGCCCTGTTTTCCGTGGGGGGCTATCTCACGTTTTTATTGATGGGCGGCAAGATCGGCGTCAACGGCGCCCTGCCGGGCTGGGGGTTCCCGAGCGGGCTGCCCTTCTGGTTGGCGCTGCTGCTGGCGGCGGCTGGCTCGGGCCTGATCGGCCTGCTGGTGGAGCAGGTGGCCTTCGCGCCGCTGCGACGCCGCAACGCCGAGCCCCTGCTGGCCCTGATCACCAGCCTCGGCGCTGGCGTGGTGCTGGTGAACCTGCTGCAACTGCTGATGGGGGCCGAGGGCTATGCCTTCCCCCAGAGCACCGATGCCCTGGCCGGGCTGCCGGATGTGCTGGTGATCGGCGGCGCGCGAATCCGCACAATCCAGCTCTTGCTGCTGCTGATCTCGGCCGCCGCCGTGCTCGTGCTCAGCCTCTGGCTGGAGCGCAGCAAGGGCGGCCGAGCCCTGCGGGCGGTGGCGGAAGACGCCACAACCGCCCAGCTGCTCGGCATCCCCAGCGCGGCGATGGTGCGGCTGGCATTCTTTCTCAGTGGTGCTCTGGCGGGGCTAGGCGGCGGCCTGATCGGCGTGAGCGTGAGCCTGCCGGGCCCCTACTTCGGCATCAGCTACGGACTCAAGGGGCTGGCGGTGCTGGTGCTGGGCGGGCTGGGCAGCGTGCCCGGCGCGATCGCCGGCGGGCTGCTGATGGGCCTAGCAGAAGCGCTGGTGCCCAGTGCGGCCTCCGGTTGGCGCGATGCCCTGGCCTTCGCGATTCTGTTTGCGGTGCTGCTGCTGCGCCCCAGCGGTCTGCTGGGGCGCAGCACGGTGGAGAAGGTGTGAGGAGGGCCGCCCCGTGATCGACAACGGCCTGCTGGTGCAGATGCTGCTGGGCGCCCTGCTCGGCCTTTCGGTGTACCTGCCGCTGGCGGCAGGGCAGCTGTCGCTGGCCACGCCAGCCTTCTATGCGGTGGGCGGCACCCTGGCGGCTCTGCTCTCCACCCGCTGGAGCGCCCTCGGGGCCACCGCCTCTGGCGGGTTTCCGGTGCCCTCGTTGCTGCTGGAGCTGGTGCTGGGGGGCCTGCTGGCCGGGCTGCTGGCCCTGCTGGTGGGGCGGCTGGTGCTGCGGCTGCAGGGGATCTACCTGGCCATTGCCACCATCGCCCTGGTGGAGATCGTGAGGGTGGCGATCCTGAATCTGCCCTTCACCGGCGGAGCGGTGGGGATCTTCGCCATCCCCCAGCCCTTCGCCACCGCCGCCGGCTACCTGCTGCCGGCCCTGGCCCTGCTGGCGCTGGCGGGCTGGCTCTGCCAGCGGCTGGAGGGGATGCCCCTGGGCCGTGCCATGGCCGCCATCCGCGACGACGAACTGGCCGCCCGCTGCATGGGCATCGACACCACCCGGGTGAAGCTCACCGCCTTCGTGCTCAGCGCTGTGCTGGCCGGCAGCACCGGCGCCCTGGCCGCCCACTTCCTCAACACCTGGAATGCCCGCCAGGGCTCCTTCGACGCCAGCATCACCACCTTGGCCTTTGTGATCCTGGGCGGCTCGCGCACCTGGCTGGGCCCGGTGGTGGGCGGCCTGCTGCTCACGGCCCTGCCGGAGCTGCTGCGGCCCGTGGGCGATGTGCGCCTGGTGCTGTTCGGCCTGGTGATCCTGCTGGGGCCGGTGCTGGCCCCCCAAGGGCTGATCACCCCGGGGCTGCTGGAGCGGCTGGGCCGCTGGGGCGAGCGCCGTGGTGGTAGCCCAGCCGAGGAGGTCAAACCATGAGCCAGCCACTGCTGGAGGTGATGGATCTGAGCCGCCGCTTCGGCGGCCTGCTGGCCCTCGATCGGGTGAACTTCGCCGTGCAACCCGGTGAGATCTTTGGACTGATCGGCCCCAACGGCGCCGGCAAAACCACCCTGTTCAATCTGATCTCGGGCGTCACACCGCCCAGCAGTGGCGCGGTGCTCTGGCGCGGCGGCGCCATCACCGGCCAAGCGCCCCATCGACTCAACCGCCTGGGCCTGGCCCGCACCTTCCAGAACCTGCGCCTGTTCGAGGGCCTCTCGGTGCTGGACAACCTGCTGGTGGCCCTGCAGCGCCGCCCGCGCAGCAGCGTCATCGGGGGGGTGCTCAACAGTGCCAACCACCAGCACGCCGAACGCCAGCGGCTGGACACGGCCTGGCAGCTGTTGGAGGAGCTCGGGCTCAGCGCCCTGGCCGAACGGCAGGCGGGCACCCTGGCCTATGGCGATCGGCGCCGGCTGGAGATGGCCCGGGCCCTCGCCACCAGCCCCGAGTTGCTGCTGCTCGATGAGCCCGCCGCCGGCCTCAACCCCGCCGAAAAAGACCAGCTCTGCGAGCTGATCGGCGCGCTGCGCCAGCGCCACCAGCTCACCGTGATGATCATCGAGCACCACGTGCCGCTGCTGATGCGCCTGTGCGACCGCCTGGCCGTGCTCGATTTCGGCGTGCGGATTGCCCTGGGCACGCCCGCGGAGGTGCGCCGCAACCCCCAGGTGATCGAGGCCTATCTCGGCACTGGAGGCAGTGCCTCATGAGCACGCCGCTGCTGCAACTGCGGGGCTTGCGCGTGCGCTACGGCAGCGTGCAGGCCCTCAGCGGCATCGATCTGACCGTGCACCAGGGCGAGCTGGTGACCCTGCTGGGCTCCAACGGCGCCGGCAAGAGCACTACCCTGCTGGCCATCTCGGCCCTGGTGCCGGCCAGCGCAGGGCAGATCCTCTGGCGCGGCGCTTCACTGGCGGGGGTGCCCGCCCATCGCCTGCTGAAGCTGGGCATCGGCCACTGCCCCGAGGGCCGGCGGGTGCTCGGCCGTCAAAGCGTGGCCGACAACCTGATCCTGGGCGCCTACCTCCGCCGTGATCGCGCCGGCATCGCCGCCGACCTGGAGCGCTGCTACGGCCTGTTCCCGCGGCTGGCAGAGCGCCGCCAGCAGCTGGCCGGAGCCCTCTCCGGCGGCGAACAGCAGATGCTGGCGATTGCCCGGGCGCTGATGGGCCGGCCCGCGCTGCTGATGCTGGATGAACCCAGCCTGGGGCTCGCACCCAAGCTGGTGGGCGAGGTGATGCAGGTGCTGGCACAACTCCACCAGGACGGCCTCACCCTGCTGCTGGTGGAGCAGAACGCCCAGGCGGCCCTGGAGATCGCCGACCGCGGCTATGTGCTCGAAGCCGGCCAGCTGACCCTGGAGGGGCCCGCGCGCGAATTGCTGGCCAACCCGAGCCTCAGAGCGGCCTACCTGGGCGCGCCGTAAAGGTCGCGCCCAAGCAGGTTGTCGTCACTCGTTATCGCTGACACCAAAGCAATGCATCAGCGCATCGCCCCAGCTGTTGATCCCGGCGAGCTCATGGTCCTTGGCGCTGCCCAGGGCCTTGGCGTGCTCGCGCAGCAGCACAGTTTTGTCGATGGCGTGGCCATGCTCCGAGGCGAGGGCAACGATGTCATCAACCCCGGCAGCGGCATGCAGCTTGTCGCGCAGGGCGACGTCATCAGCCACGCGGGCCACAAAAGCCTGGATCGATGCAACAGACATGTCGGTGTCCACAATCAGCCCACCTCTAGCAGGCCAAACCGGCCCGGGATCGATACCTTGAAGCCACTGTTTTGGGAATGATGGCCCGCGAACGCTTCTTCCTGGAACTCGAGCCCCCCGATCAGAGGCTGAAAACCCTTCCCCATGTGGTGATCGTGGGCGGCGGCTTCGCCGGGCTCAAGGCCTGCCACGCCCTGATCAATCAACCGGTGCGGGTCACCCTGGTTGACAAGCGCAACTTCAACCTGTTCCAGCCGCTGCTCTACCAGGTGGCCACAGGGCTGGTGTCAGAGGGCGACGTGGCCTCGCCGCTGCGCCAAATGGTGGGCCAGGCCCCGAATGTGCAGGTGCTGCTGGGTGAGGTCAAAGAAATCGACACCCAGGCGAACCAGATTGTCTTCAACGACCGCCAACTGGCCTACGACCACCTGATCCTGGCGGCGGGCTCCGGCAGCAGCTACTTCGGCCACGACGAGTGGCGCGAGTCGGCGCCGCCGATGAAGATCCTCGAGCACGCCGATGAGATCCGCCGCCGGGTGCTGCTGGCCCTTGAAGAAGCCGAGCAAACCCCCGATCCGGCCCGGCGGGCCTTTCTGCAATCGGCCGTCGTCGTGGGGGGCGGGCCCTCGGGCTGCGAACTCTCCGGCTCCCTGATGGAGCTGATGGCCCATGCCCTGGGCCGCGACTTCAAGCAGCTGGATCCTCGCCTGTGCAAGGTCACCCTGGTGGACCCGGGCGACCGGGTGCTGCGGGCCATGGACCCCAGCCTGTCGGCAGCCGCCGGCAGCTACCTGCAGTCGGCCGGGGTGGAGCTGCTGCTGGGCGGGCGGGTGCAAACGATCGAGGCCGGCAAGGTGGTGGTGAACACCGCCGATGGCCCCCGCAACCTGGAGGCCGCCACCATCTGCTGGACCGCCGGCGTGCGGGCCTCCCATCTGGGCCAGGTGCTGGCCGATGCCAGCGGTTGCACCGTCGACCGGGGCGGCCGTGTGGTGGTGGAGCCCGACTTCTCGGTGCCGAGCCATCCGGAAATCCGGGTGATCGGCGACCTCTGCGCCTACAGCCACACAGCGGACGGCAAACCTCTACCCGGCATGGCCGGGCCCGCCGTGCAGATGGGTGGCTGGGTGGCAGCCGACATCGTGGCCCAGATCCAGGGCCGCTCCCACAAGGCGTTTGCGTTCACCGATTTCGGCACGATGGCGGTGCTGGGTCCACTCCATGCCGTCGCCGACCTCCGCGGCCTCAAGGTGAGCGGCCTACCGGGCTGGATTCTCTGGGGCCTGGCCCACCTGATGTTCATGCCCGCCAATGAAAATCGATTGACCCTGCTCACCAAATGGTTGTGGGCGATCGCCACCCGTCAACGGGCCTCGATGCTGATCACGGGCCGTCCGAATCAGCACCTGAACGTGGAGGTGGGGCTGGAGGAGCAGACTCTCGCTCCGTGAGCAGGGCCTGCTCCTCCTCACTCTGCAGGGTGTAGCGGCTGATCAACAGACCCATCACGATCGCCAGATACAGCGGGCCACAGATGCTGAGCGCCACACTCGCCATCTGGGCCGGTGGGGTGCCTGGAATGATGTCGCCGTAGCCAACGGTGGTGAGGCTGACGAACGCGAAGTAGTGGATCCGGGTGAAGTCGAGGCTCCACACCTGCAGCCCCGCGGCATTCAGAGGCAGCTGACTGAGCACCAGCTCCCGCCCTCCTTGCGACTCGTTAAGAAAACTGCCCGGCGCCACCGTTTCCATCACGCCAAACAGCAACCCACCACTAATACCGAGCAACAGGTAGCCCGCCACCGCACCCGACAGCACGGGCATGCCGATGCGGGTTTCCTGGGCCAGGCAGATCAGCAGCCGTTTGAGGCTCCAAAAGATGAAGAGCGTGATCACCAGCAACACCGGAAATCCAACGAACGCAAAGGTGGTGGGGCTGGCCATCCAGATGAGCTGAAAGACAATCCCGGCCAGGCCGCTCCAGCGGTAGAGGGTGTCGCTCCAGTGGCGCCGGGTTTGGTGTGGGCGAACGGGCTGGCCCAATTCAACGGCCAACAGCCCGATCAGCACGGCCGTACCGGACAGCGCCAGACGGCGGAACGGATAGGGCAACGGCATGGAGGCCATCACCAGCAGGGACACCACAAACACATGGCGATAAAAGCGGTGGCGGCGCCGCATCAGGCCCTCCAGCGGAAACGTCCAAGAATCAGGCCAATCAAAATGGCCACATAGAGCTGGCCCACCACGGTGATCACTGTGGTCACCACCTGACCGGCCACATGGCTGGTCTTGAGCACCGTGGTGCCGATGGTGGTGAGCATGGTGAAGGAGGCCGCCATCAGCGCTGGGGCTACCGCCACGTTCGCCCCCGACGACGGCAGTACCGGCGGCAGGGACGTGAGGTCGAACGCTGCCGGATGCAGCACCCACAGGGCCGTGAGCAGCAGCCCCCCCGCCAGCCCCACCAGCAGATAGCCCGATGCTGCCCCCATCACCACCGACACCGTCACAAACGGCTCGCGGATCAGGGTCTTGACCTTGCGGATCACCGCAAGCAACAGAAAGACCAGCCACACGATGACGTGGGGGATGGTGAACGCACGGCCCAGCAGCGGCATCCCATTCAGGGCGACATGCCAGACCACTTCAAGAGCGATCGCCAGTCCACCGAGGCCATAGATCAGCGGACGGGTTTGGCGCAGCGGTGAATAACGGCTCACAAACACCATCAACACCAACGCCAGCACGATCAACATCGCTGACAGCAGCCAGAGATGAACCTGCGCCAGTGGCAACAGCAGCAGCAGGGCCACCTCCACCGCCAGGGTGATCAGATAGCCCCGATGCCGGTTGCGCAGTCGCGAGATGTCGGCTCGTGTCAGGCGCATCCTGACCTCTCCGGTTCAGCGGCAGCTCACAGACCCGGGCTGCTCTGCATGATGCCGCCGTCGGCGAAGATCGTGGTGGCCGTGATGTAGCTGGCGGCATCGCTGGCCAGGAAACCCACCACCCGAGCGATCTCCTCGGGCTGGGCCATCCGCCCCAAGGGAATGGCCGCATCGAGCTTGGCCAGCAACTCCGGATTGTTCATGGTGGAGTCGTTGATCGGCGTGGCCACGGCGCCGGGGCCCACATTCACCATCGTGATGCCATGGGAAGCCAGTTCCAGCGCGGCGGTACGCGTCAGCATGCGCACCCCTCCCTTGGCACAGCAATAAGGAGTGTTCTCCGGCATGGGCCAGTCCTCGTGCACCGAGGAGATGTTGATGATCCGGCCGCCGCCGCCTTGGGCAATCATCTGCTTGGCGGCGTACTGACAGGCAAAGAAGACACCACGCAAATTGACGTTAAGTACCTTGTCGAAATCATCGGGTGTGGTGTTGAGGATCGAGGTGCGGGTCTCGACGCCGGCATTGTTCACCATCACATCGAGGCGGCCGTATTTGTCGACTGCCGCCTGCACCAGCCGCTGCAAATCATCCAGGTTCGACACATCAGCCTGAACGCCAAAGCTGCTGCCCCCATAGCTGCCGATTTCGCGCTCCAGCCCCTCTGTCGCCTCTGGATGGGAGCGGTAGTCGATCACCACCTTGGCGCCGAGTTCAGCCAGGTTTTCCACGATCGCCTTGCCGATGCCGCTGTTGCCACCGGTCACGATGGCCACCTTGCCCTGCAGGAAAGTGGAGAGGCTCTGGCCAGCCAGGGGATTGGTGCTGGAGCTGGCAGTCATGGAAGGAATCGGTGGAATGGTTGCAGGGTAAGCAGCTCGGCGCGCTCGCGCCGCAGGCTGAAACACGTCCATCACAAGTGGGTGACAGAAGGAGCGCCTTCACTACGGTGAATGGCACACCGACCGCTCACCATGACCCCGCTTGCTCGCAGGGCGATTCACAGTGATCGATTCCCGAAGCCTGTGGCCTCCTACAGCCAGGGATTCCAGGTGGGCAACACGTTGTTCATCACCGGTCAGTTGCCGGTGGATCCGCTCACCAGCAACAAGGTTGGCGACGGCGACATCACCCTGGAAGCCCGGCAGGTGATGCGCAACATGATGGCGGTGCTGGAGGAGGCGGGGTTCTCGGCCGGAGATGTGGTGAGTGCCGTCGTCTACCTCACCGACATCGACACGCTCGACACCGTGGATGCCGTCTGGCAGGAGTTCTTCACCGACCCCCAGGCCTACCCGTCGCGGGCCGTGGTGGAGGTGTCAGCCCTGGTGCTGGGCATCCAGCTGGAAATCTCCGCCATCGCCATCAAAGACTGATCGTCACCTCCCATGCCGGATCCCAACCAGCCAGCCTCGCTGCCCTACTGGCACCTCTGGACCGACGACAACGGCATCAGCCGGCAGACCCTCTGCACCATGGCTCCGTACACCCTGGGGGTGCTGGGTCCGAATGACTCCCCCCAGTGGAGCCTGGACCTGATCAAGGAAGGCAATGCCTTTCTCACCCTGCTGCCGGTGGGCTGGACTGCCGACTGGCACGAAAACCACATCCCCAAGTGGATCTACGTGTTGCGCGGCAGCTGGTCGGTGGAAAGCATGGATGGCCAGAAGCAGGTGTTCGGCCCCGGGGAGTTCTCCTTCGGCGGCGACCAGCAATGCATCGCCATCGCTTCGGGAGCCAAGGGTCATCTCTCGGCCCAGGTGGGCGATGAACCCTGTCTGCAGCTGATCATTCAGCGCAACGACAACCTATGGACCGGGGTGCGGCCCGGCTATTTCGCGTGAGCCAACCCTCTGAATGCACGGTGAGCTTCGATCGGCGCTTCGACGCGCTGGTGCTGTTCAACGCCGATCTGGAGTTGCTGGCCGACGGCTTTCGCTGGGTGGAGGGCCCGGTGTGGTTCGGCGACCACAACTGTCTCCTGTTCAGTGACATCCCCAACAACCGCACCATGCGCTGGAGCCCCGAGCACGGGGTGAGCGTGTTTCGGGAACCCTCCGATTACGGCAACGGTCAGATCCGTGATCGCCAGGGCCGCCTGATCACCTGCCACCACGCCAGCCGCTGCCTCACGCGCCTGGAGACCGATGGCACGGTCACCATGCTGGCCAACCAGGCCCATGGCAAGCGCCTCAACGCCCCCAACGATGTCGTCGTGAAGCGCGACGGTTCGATCTGGTTCAGCGATCCCCTCTATGGGCTGCTCAACGACTACGAAGGCGGTCGCCAACCGTCGGAGCAACCACCCGCCCTCTACCGCCTCGATCCCAGCACCGGTGCAGTCACCGTGATGGCCAGCGACTTCGATGGCCCCAATGGCCTCGCCTTCTCGCCGGATGAGCGCAAGTTGTACGTGGCTGAATCGGGCGCCGCTGGCGTCGCCGAACCGCGGCAGTACATCCGGGTTTTTGATGTAGCTGCAGACGGCCGCAGCCTCTCTGGTGGGGAGATCTTCCACAAGGTCACCCCTGGCTGGGCCGACGGTTTCCGCGTCGACGAACACGGCAACCTCTGGTGCGGTGCCGCCGACGGGGTGCACTGCATCGCCCCAGATGGCACCCTGCTGGGCAAGGTGTTGGTACCCCACCGGGTCTCCAACCTCTGCTTCGGCGATCGGCACCACAGCCGCCTGTTCCTGTGCGCCTCCAAGGCGATCTACGCCCTGTTCACCAATACCCGTGGCGCCCAGGCGCCCTGACGTTCTTCCCCACCATGGCCCGCGACCAACTCGAAGCCTTTCTGACCACCGTCAAGGGGGATCCAGCCCTGCTGGAGCGCTTCACCACTTGCCCCAACCTCAACGCCATCGCCGAGCTGGGGGCGACCATGGGCTACAGCTTCAGCGGCGTGGAGCTGGTCCAGCACCAGGCCGAAGCCACCCTGAAGCTCTCAGAAGCCGACCTGGAGGCCGCCGCCGCTGGCGTTGAACTTCAGGGGCACCTGTGGCTGGCAAAAATCGTCTGGAGCTGATGCGTCACCAACCCCACCTCGAGCTCGCCGACTGCCGCTCGATTGTCGCGGCCAGCCACCTGGCGGCCGACCAGCATCAGGCCTGCGTGTCGATCGCCGTCGTTGATGCTGGCGGCCACCTGCTGGTGCTCGAGCGCCGCGATGGATCCAGCCCGGCCAGCGCCGAGGCCGCCGTCGCCAAGGCCCGCATGGCAGCCCTCAACGGCAAGCCCACCGCGGCCCTGGAGGCCAGCATCAACGGTGAGCGGCCGGCGCTGCTGCAACTCGCAGGGCTCTTCGGACAACCAGCGGCCGCCATGGCTGGTGGCCTGCCCCTGCTGCAGGAGAACAGCTGCCTGGGAGCGGTCGGCGTGTCCGGCATGACGCCCGAGATCGACAGCAGCATCGCCGCCGCTGGTGCCCATGCCCTGGACACCTAACGATCGACAGCTCCTGCGCCATGGCTCTCCAGACTCCCCAAATCAGCAGCATCGGCTTCACCACAGCCAACGCTGAAAGGGCTGCCGATTTCTTCGAAACCAACCTGGGCTTCAGGCGTAGCGAAAGCCTGCTGGTGGAAGCAGGCCCCTATGCCCAGCTGGTGGGCCTGCCCGGCTCGCGGTTGAAGCTGGTGCAACTGCACCTGGGCGACGCCACCCTCGAGCTCACCGAGGTGCTGAGCCTGGGCGACGGCCTGCGGCCTGGGCGCCCGATTCCGGCCGATTCCCGCAGCTGCGACCTCTGGTTTCAACACATCTGCATCGTGGTGAGCGATCTGGACGCCGCCAGCGCCAAGGCGCGCCAGGCGATTGCCAACGGCTCCCTGGTGGAGGTGTCCACCGCCCCCCAGACCCTGCCGGCGTGGAACACCGCCGCCGCCGGCATCCAGGCCTTCAAGTTTCGCGATCCGGAGGGGCACAACCTGGAGCTGCTGCAGTTTCCCCCCGATAAGGGCGAGGCCCGCTGGCATGCCCCCCCGCCAGCCAGCGCCCCCTTCCTGGGGATCGACCACAGCGCTCTCTCTGTGGCCGACACCCCGCGCAGCTGCCGCTTCTACGACACGCTGCTGGGCCTGAAGCTGGGCGGCGATGGAGTGAACAGCGGCCCCACCCAGGATGGGCTCGATGGCCTTCAGGACACCCGGGTGCGCATCACAGGCCACCGCTGCCCCACGGGCGCCGGCGTGGAATGCCTCAATTACCAGCCCCCCAACAGCGGCAGACCCAGGCCCGCGGATCAGGGGGCCCAGGACCTGGCCCACTGGCAGATCCGCCTGCGGGTTGCCGATCTGGATCGCATCGCCACAGCCGCGGAGGCCTTCGGAGGCCAGGTGCTCCATGGCGGCGTGATTGCGCTGGGCGACCAGGCCGCCTTGGTAGGCAGCGAGCGCGCCCTGCAGCTGGCCGACCCCGATGGCCACCAGCTGCAAGTGATCCAGGGTTAGGCCGGTAACTCCACCACCAGCACCCGAATCGAGCGGGGGGCTACCTCGCAGTGATCCCCAACCACGGGCGGGCCGTCGCCCCAGCCCACAACATCGCCAGGGCTCGGCTGGGCCGTGTCGATCCAGTGGCGCCAAGGCTGGGAACCAGCATCGGCGGGGGGCAGCCCAAAGTCCAGCGGTTCCCACCAGGCATTGGCCATCAGATGCCGGCGGTAGCGATGGCAACTGCTGGTGATGGTGACCGCAAAGGAACGGGAAGCATCGCTCCAGTCGGGCTGACCCGGCACCACCCCATGCCAGGTCACCTGGTTGCGCAGGAGCAGATCCTCGAGCAACAGCTCCTGCCCCTCGAGCACAACATCACGACGGCTCCGGAAGGCGATCAACTGCTGCACGAAGCGCCGCAGATCTCCATGGCGCTCCACCAGGCTCCAGTCGAACCAACTGATCGGGGCGTCCTGGCAGTAGGCGTTGTTGTTGCCCTGCTGGCTGCGGCACACCTCATCCCCCATGCCCAGCATCGGGGTGCCATCCGCCAGCAACAACAGGGTGAAGAAGTTGCGCATCTGCCGCTGGCGCAGGGCCAGCACATCCGGATCCTGCGTCAGCCCTTCAACGCCACAGTTCCAGCTGGCGTTATCGCTACTACCATCACGATTGGCCTCGCCGTTGGCTTCGTTGTGTTTGGCGTTGAAACTCACCAGATCCGCCAGGGTGAAGCCGTCGTGGCAGGTGATGAAGTTGACGCTGGTCTCCGCCCGGCGATGCTCATAGCCGTAGATGTCGGGACTGCCGATCAACCGCTGGCTGACCTGGGGCACCATTCCCCCATCGCCCTTGAGGAACCGGCGCACATCATCCCGGAAGCGTCCATTCCACTCCTGCCAGTTGTCGCCAACGAAGCGACCCACCTGATAGAGCCCGGCCGCATCCCAGGCCTCGGCGATCAACTTGATGCCGGCTAACACCGGATCGGTGTCGATATCCCAGAGAATCGGCGGCAACGGTGAGGGCTGACCGGTTTCGTCGCGGGCGAGCACCGAAGCCAGATCGAAACGGAATCCATCCACATGCATGTGTTCCACCCAATAGCGCAGGCTGTGGCGGATCAGCCTCCGCACCACCGGATTGTTGGCGTTGAGGGTGTTGCCGCAGCCGGTGTAGTCGGCATAACGGCTGGGATCTTGATCCAGCAGGTAGTAATCGGCATTGGCAATCCCCCGATAGCTGAAGGTGCGGCCGGTTTCATTACCCTCAGCCGTGTGGTTGAACACCACATCGAGAATCACCTCGATGCCGGCGCGGTGCAACGCCTTCACCAGATCCCGAAACTCGTCGAGGGGGCCCAGGGGATCGCAGCGGGTGCTGTAGCCGTGATGGGGCACAAAGAAGGAGATCGGCTGGTAACCCCAGTAGTTGGGCAGCCCCGCTGGCGCGTCGTGGACATCGAACTGGAACACCGGCAACAGCTCCACCGCCGTGATGCCCAGCTCCTGCAGATAGGGAATCTTGTCGATCAGACCGGCATAGGTACCGGCCTTCGGCGCGGCCACTCCCGAGCTGGGATCAGCCGTGAAGCCCCGCACATGCAACTCGTAGATCACCGTTTCCCGGGCCGGACGGCGCAGGGGCTGGTCCCCCTCCCAGTCGTAGCCATCGGGATCGACCACCACACTTTTCATGGCACCGGCGGAGTCGCTCGGCATCGCCAGAGCTAATCCGTAGGGATCGATCAGCAGCAGGGAGGGATCAAAGCGCAAACCCCGCGATGGATCCTGGGGGCCATGCACGCGGTAGCCGTACACCTGGCCCGGTTGCAGCCCCGGCAGCCAGGCATGCCAGTAGTGGGAGGTGCGGTGCTGCTCTCCTTCAAGCTGCACCACCACAGCCGGCTCATCATCGTCCGGGCGATCAAACAAACACAGCTCCACCAGGGTCGCGTCCTTGGCATAGAGGCTGAAGTTGACGCCGCCATCACCCGGCGTGGCCCCGAGCGGAGCGCTGGATCCAGGGGCAGGCGTGCATCGGGCAGGGGGCGCGGAAATCACCATGGGTGCTGCCGGCACGACCGGATCTGGAGCCTGTGACGATCATGGCCAGGGTTGACTGAACTGGGTACGTTGAGCCCACCTTGCAGCCCAGAATCAATGGAGATCACCGTGGTGGAGCTGTTGGTGCCGGCGGCACCATCCACCCTGGCCCAGGCATCTCTGCTGATCCTGCGGCTGTTCCTGGGGATCTGCTTCATTCGCCACGGTTGGCCCAAACTGCGCAACCTCAAAACCTGGGCCACGGCGATGCAGACCCCCGAGTGGCTGTGCTTTCTCTCCGCTGCTTCGATGTGGGGCGCGGGCATCGCCCTGATTCCGGGCTTGCTCACCCCCCTGGCGGCCCTGGCCATCCTGGTGTCGATGGCCTATGCGGTGGTTGTGGAGCTCAAGGCGGGCTTTCCATTCATCGGCCCCGACCCTTACCAGATCCCCCCAGGCGATTACGCCGGCCCGATGGGGGTGGGTGACCCCCCCAGCTGGGAGAAGGCCGCCATGTATGTGGTGATGTGTGCGGTGCTGGCCAGCTGCGGTGGCGGCCTGTTCTCCCTCGACAACCTGCTGATCGCTGATCTGCTCAAAACGATGCTGGCCTGATCTCAGCGGCTGAGCCGCTCGCGCAGATGATCGCCCACCCGCAGGGCATTGGCGATGGCAGTGAGCGAAGGGTTCACCGCGCCGATGGTCGGCATGAAGCTGGTATCAACCACGTAGAGGTTGTCGAGGTCGTGGGCCTTGCAGTTGAGATCGAGCACTGAGGTGGCCGGATCACTGCCGAAGCGGCAGGTGCCAGCCTGATGGCCCACCGCCGCGATCGACATGTCGTTCTTGATATAAAACTGCCGCTCCACCAGGTGATTTTTGAGATAGAGCCGGTCGAGCATCCCCGTAAGCCGGCCGTAGAGTCGCTGGGCCGCCGTCTGGTTGTTGGGCGTGTAGGCCAGATGAATCTGACCCTCGCCATCCACGGTCACGCGGTTGTTGGGATCGGGGAGGTCTTCGGAGGAGATCCAGAAATCGAGAGCATGTTCGGCGATTTTGTCCATCGACCAACCCGGCATCAGAAAGGTTTCCAGCGGCGCATAGCCCTTCATGATCGTGCCGTTGGTCTTCCCCGTCATCTGGATGTTGCCCATCGGGTAGTCAAAGTCGGCATCACCGAGATACCAATCATTGATCGAGATGGTTTTCTGAAACACGGTGGTGTTCGGCTCATGGGCCAGGGCCACCATGGCCTTGCTGTTGTGGAACATGTAATGGCGCCCCACCTGGTCGGAGCTGTTGGCCAGCCCGCGGGGATGCTTGTCGTTGGCTGACATCAACAGCAGCCGGGCGCTGTTGGCAGCCCCACAGCTCACCACCACCACATCCCCACGCACGGTCATCGGTTGGCCATCGCGCTCCAGCTCGACCGCCTGCACGCTGCGGCCGGAGGGGTCGGTCTGCAGACGGCGCACATGGGCCCGGGTCAGCAGCGACACGTTCGGCGCTGCCAGGGCCGGCCGCATCCCCAGCACCTCCGCATCGGATTTGGCGTGCACCAAACAGGGGAAGCCATCGCAGCAATTGCACTTGCGGCAGCGGCTGAAGGGCATGTTGGCCTCATCCAGCATCACCCCACTGGGGGCATGGAACGGATGCAATCCGGCCAATCGCAGATCATCCACCAACTGCTGGATGCGGGGCTCATGGGCCACCGGCGGATGGGGGTACGGACCACTGCAGGGGGGCTCGGTTGGATCTTCCCCCCGCTGGCCGTGCACGTGGTACATCTCCTCGGCCCGCTGGTAATAGGGCTCAAAGTCGCTGTAACGCAGGGGCCAGGCTGGCGAAATGCCGTCGAAATGATTGAGCTGCTCAAAATCCTGCTGGCGCAGCCGGAAGTGAGCCGCGCCATATATCTTCGTGGCTCCACCCACGAAGTAATGGCTGCCGGGCTGAAACGGCTTGCCGTGCTTGTCGTGCCACACATCCTTGGACACGTAGCGCCCCTTCTGGAACACCTCCTCCGCATCCCAGTTCTGGGGCTCCTGGGGCAGCCAATCGCCCCGCTCCAGCACCAGAATCTTCAGCCCGCTGGGAGCCAGATGGCGCGCCAGGGTGCCACCACCGGCACCACTGCCAATGATCACCACATCAAAGTGGGCCCCATCGGCCACCTCCAACTGACCAGCTGCCGGCAACGGAGAGATGGCCAGGGAAGGACCGGGAAGCTCGCTGTGATGGGAGGCGTGGGTCATGGCTGAGCTGGAAGAATCGGAGAAGAATCAGGAGGCTTTGAAGGCTGAACAGATCAAGCGTTAACCAGATGAATAACGACTCAACTGGTTAACCATCTTGGCGACGGTGGCGCTCCATCCGGTCTGGTGGGAAGCACCCACACCACGGCCATTGTCTCCGTGAAAGTATTCGTTGAACTGGATCAGATCCATCCAGTGGGGATCCGTCTGGAACAACTCCACATCACCATTGAAGGCCCGCCGCCCGGATCCATCCCGCCTGAAGAGGCCCACCAAGCGCTTCTCGAGCTCAAGCGACACCTCCCAAAGATTGAGCCAGTTGCCGGAGCGCGTAGGGAACTCCACCTTGAAGTTGTCCCCGTAGTAATGGGCGTATTTCTGCAACGACTCAATCAGCAGGAAGTTGATCGGCATCCACACCGGCCCACGCCAATTGGAATTGCCCCCAAACATCGCCACAGGACTGTCCCCCGGGCTGTAGGCCAGGATCTGGCTATCGGAGCCCTCCGTGAACGAATAGGGATGGTCGCCGTACACCTTGGACAGGGAGCGGATCCCGTAGGGGGAGAGGAACTCCTCTTCGTCAAACAGACGCTCACAGATGCGTCGCAGGCGATCCTCCGGCACCAGGGTGTAGAGGATGCGGTCGTTATGCCACTGGCCGAGGTTGTGTTCCAACCAGGTGGGCGTGGTGTGCTCATGCACAAACCAGGCCATGCTTTTGAGCACATCGAGCACCGGTAGGCGACCGACGGTTTCACGGTCGAAACTCGCCACCGCCAGCAGGGGAACCAGACCCGAAAGGGTACGGGTCCGCAGGTAGTCGGTGCTGCCGTCCGGCCTCTTGATCACGTCGTAGTAGAAGCCATCGTCCTCATCCCAGTTCAGGAAGCCTCTTTCTGAACGCGTGTTGAGGGTGATGGCCAGTTGCGTGAAGTCGTAAACGAAGCGCTCGCAGGTGTCGGCATACTCAGGCTCCTCACGGCTCAGCTCCACCGAGATGTTGAGCAAATTGAGACTGAGGGACGCCATCCAGGCCGTGCCATCACACTGCTCAATGCGGCTGCCATCGGCCAGTGGAAAACGCCGATCAAACACGGCGATGTTGTCGAGACCCAGAAAGCCCCCCTCAAACACGTTGTCGCCGGAGCGATCGTTGCGGTTGGCCCACCAGCCGTATTCGAGCAACAGCTTGCGCAGGGCGGCCCGCAGGAAGGGCTGATCGGCCTGGCCGCTCTGCTTGCGATCGATCTGGTAAATCCGCATCGCCGCCCAGGCGCCGATCGGCGGATTGGGATCGGAGAGAGCCCACTCATAGGCGGGGGTTTGGGCGCTGGGGGCTGTGTAGTGGGGGCTGCGCAGCAACATCGCCTGCTGCTTCGCCATCTCTGGATCGAAGATGGCGAAGGCGACGGCGTGGAACATCAGATCCCACTGGCAGAAGTAGGGGTACTCCCAGGCATCCGGCATCGAGATCACATGGTGGGCGTGAAGTCGACTCCACAGAGCCGTATCGGTGTGCCAGCGGTTGGCCGGTGGCGTGGGCTGGGTGGGATCCCCCTCGAGCCAGCGCAGCACGCTCCAGCCGTAGTACTTCTTGCACCACAGCAACCCCGCCAGGGCGGAGCTGTGAATCAAGCGATCCTCGGGGTCTAGCCCCGGCAAGGTGTGCTCAAAGAACTGCACACACTCCGCCTCCCGCACCTGGAACAGCGCATCAAAAGCGGGCCCGAAAGGTGGTTCAGCATCGGCATTGGGCACGCGCCCATCCAACCGTTTCCGCAGGCGCAGTTCGACAACCCACTCCTCTGCCGGAGCGAGGGTGCGCTGCAACAAGCGGGCCGCCTTGGTGCCGCACTGGGCTGGATTGATCGCCTCCACCTCACCGCCGATCACATAACGGTGAAACCCATCCTTTTTAAAAGGGGTGGTATTGGGCTGGCCGTAGAGGCGCTGGTGGTTGGTCTCGTTGTCGGTGAACAACCAGGTGCCCCCATCCCGGCAGAGCAGCTCGTAGGCCCCCAAATTTGGAACGTCACCGGTAACCAGTGCGTCACCGTCCAGGCCCATCGGCTGGCGCTGCTCGTCGGGGTAGCCCCAGCCCCAGGTGTTGCGCAACCACAGGGTGGGCAACAGGGTGAGGGGGGCAGGATCAGGCCCGCGGTTGGTGACGCGAATGCGGATCAGCAGGTCGGTGGCTGAGGCCTTGGCGTATTCAATGACGACGTCGAAGTAGCGGCTGGCATCAAAGATGCCCGTATCCACCAGCTCGTATTCCGGCTCGCTGCGGCTGCGGCGGCCGTTTTCATCCACCAGCTGCTGGTAAGGGAATTCAGCCTGGGGATACTTGTACAGCCCCCGCATGAAGCTATGGGTGGGAGTGTTGGCGAGGTGGTAGTAGTAATCCTTGATATCTTCGCCATGGTTGCCCTCGGGGTTGCTCAGGCCAAAGGGTCGCTCCTTGAGGATCGGATCGACCCCATTCCAGAGGGCCAGGGAGAAACACAGCCGACACTGCTCATCGCAGATGCCCAGCAGTCCGTCTTCTCCCCAGCGATAGACCCGCGAGCGGGCCTGATCGTGGGGGAAGGAGCGCCAGGCATCGCCATCGGCGGAGTAGTCCTCCCGCACGGTGCCCCACTGGCGATCGGGCAGGTAACTGCCCCAAAGGGTCCAGGGCTGGAGGCCCTGGTCGCGCTCCAGGATGCGGGCGGCCTCGGGAATGGTGGTCACCGGGGGGGTTGACGTCATCGCAGGGATGCCTTGAGGCCATCGGCGATGCGCAGGGCATTGGCGATCACGGTGAGACCGAAGCCCATGGCCGGACAGGCCGGGAAGACACTGGCATCGGCGATGGTGAGGTTGGACACCTCGTGGCTGCGGCCCTGCAGATCCACCACCGAGGTGGCCGGGTTGTCGCCCATGCGGCAGCTGCCGCAGCTGTAGCCCATGGCCGATAGGGGCGCCTCGCCGCGGGGATGGGTGGGGGCTTCTTTCACCACATGGCAATCAGGATCGGCCTCCACCGCCTTGAGGGTGTCGATCCAGCGGTAGACGAGGCGGTCATGGGCCTCGCGGTTGTTGGCCTGATAGGTGATCTGAATGCGATCCCCACGCAGGCTGACGCGGTTGTGGGGATCGGGCAGCACCGGGCTCATCGCCCACCAGCTGATCGAGCGGGAAGCGAGCTGCTCGAGGCCGAAGTTGGGCAGCAGCTTGGTCACCAGCGAGAGCACGGGCGGCGACTCAGCAAACAGGGCATCCTGCAGAACGCCGCCGCCGTTCTGAATCGAACCCAGCGGGAAGGAAACGTTCTTGTCGCCCCAGAGATAGTCGTTGATGCCGTAACTGCGCCCATAGCGACCGCTATTGGGCTCGGTGGCGAGCTGCAGGATGGAGGTGAGCTGCAGCTTCATCAAGTTGCGGCCCACCTGGTCGGAGCCGTTGGCCAGGCCCCGGGGATGGCGATCGGTGGCCGAGCGCAACAGGATCGCGGCGCTGTTGATGGCCCCGGCCGCCAGCACCACCTGATGGCCCATGAACAACCAGCTCTGGCCATTCACCAGGGCCTCCACACCCCGCACCTCCGTGCCGGTGGGATTGACATGCAACCGCTGCACCTGGGCGCCGGTTCGTACCACCACCGCGGCAGAAGCGCGGGCGGGATCCACCCCAAACAGCTCCGCATCACCGGAGGGATCAGCCAGCGATTCCGACCAGCTCTGAGGCAGGGGATAGGGATTCACGCCCTGGCGGTCAAACGCCAAACGCAGCTCTTCGAAGAAGGGCTCAACGGGTTTGGGGGCGAGGGCGTAATTGCCGCTGGAGCGGGGCTCTGTGGGATCAACACCCCGCTGTCCATGCACGCGATACAGGCTTTCCGCCTGGTCGTACCAGGGCTCGAGGTCGCTATAGCTGAGCCCCCAGGCTGGCGCCTGGCCCTCCTGCAGCGCGAGGCCGGCCAATTCCTGCTCACGCAACCGCTCCAGCACGCCCCCCCAGATCTTGGTGTTGCCACCGAGCGCGTAGATGGTCTGGGGAGAGAACGGGTCCCCGTCGGTACCAAACCACTGCTCCTTGGGGTGATAGCGGTCCTTGCGGAAGAGGTCGACATCGGCCACGTTTTGGTCGGCCAAGGACATCTGCTGGCCACGCTCCAGCAACAGCACCGCGTGACCAGCATTGGCCAAGGACCTCGCCATGGTGGCGCCGGCTGCACCGCTGCCGATGATGATGACGTCGTAATGGCGGTCGTCGATGATCATGCGTAGGTGTTCAACAGGACGTGCAGCTCAAGTGCGCTGCCAGACGTAAATCAACACGAAGAGGATGATCCAGATCACATCCACGAAGTGCCAAAACAGGGATGTGGCCTGCACCCCTTGCTCTCCCCCCGCATAATTCTGGGGAATGAACGACTTCACCAGCATCAGGCCCATCAGGAACACGCCAGTGGCCACATGCAGGCCGTGAAAGCCTGTGAGCAAATAGAAGGTGCCCCCGAACGTGCCTGAAGTAAAGCCAAACTGCAGACCACTCCACTCAACGGCTTGGCCGTAAAGGAAATAGGCCCCCAGGGCCATGGTGACCAGCCAGAACGCCCGGAACCCCAGCAGGTTGCCCTTGGCCATGCAGCGCTCTGCCAGCCAGATGGTGCCGGAACTGGACACCAGCACCACGGTGTTGATCAGCGGCATACGCCACTCCAGACCCGCCACGCCCGCAGGCAACCAATTGAGAGCACTGGTTTTCAGAATGGCGAACCCACTGAAGAACGTCAGAAAAACGACGCTTTCAGAGCACAGAAAGATGATGAAGCCCGTGAGGTTGTGCTTGGGATGGGCGGTGTTGGAATCGGGTCTATTTGAATCAACGGTGGCGGTCATGTGCTGGCCTCCTGAAGGGTGAGCTCCCGTTCGATTTCGGCCTGATGGTCAACCAGGGGCTCACCAGTGCCATAGCCATAGGGACGACTAATCACGGTGGGCACGTGCTCACCAAAGTTGTCCTCCGGCGGAGGAGAGGGCAGCAACCACTCCAGGCCAATGGCATTCCAGGGGTTGTGGGTGGCCTTCGGTCCCCGCACCCAGGCGCTCACCATGTTGAGTAGGAAGGGAATGATCGACACCCCCAGCAGGAAAGCCCCCAGGCTGGCCAGCACATTCCAGAAGGCAAATTCCGGGTCGTAACTCGACACCCGACGGGGCATGCCCATTAGCCCCAGGGGATGCATCGGCAGGAAGTTGAGGTTGGCCCCAACAAAGGTGAGCAAAAAATGAAGTTTGCCAAGGCCCTCATAGGGCATGCGGCCGATGAACTTGGGAAACCAGTGGTAGATGGCAGCAAAGATGCCCATCACCGCCGCCCCATAGATCACGTAGTGGAAGTGGCCCACCACGAAATAGGTGTTCGACACATGAATATCCACTGGCACCGTGGCCAGCATGATGCCCGTGATGCCCGCAAACACAAAGTTGAACAGGCCGCCGAGGCAGAACAGCATCGGCGTCGTGAGCCGCAATTTACCGCGCCAGATGGTGCCCAGCCAGGCGAACACCTTCACGCCAGTAGGCACCGCAATCAACATGGTGGTGAACATGAACAGATTGCGCATCCACTGGGCAACGCCGCTGGGGAACATGTGGTGCACCCACACGATCAGCCCCAGGCCGACGATGATGAACGAGGCCAGGCAGACGTAGACGTAGCCGAAGAGGGGTTTGCGGGAATAGACGGGGAACAGCTCGGAGAAGATGCCGAACACCGGCAGGATGATCACGTAGACGGCCGGGTGGGAATAGAACCAGAAGAAGTGCTGATAGAGCACGGGGTCACCGCCCCCCTCCGGCTGATAGAAACTGGTGCCAAAGTTGAGGTCCATCAAGAGCATGATCGCCCCACCGGTGAGCGCCGGCAGACCGATCAACTGCAAACTTTGGGCTGCCAGGGCTGTCCAGCAAAACACCGGCATGCGAAAGAAGCCCATACCAGGGGCCCGCATCCGCAGAATCGTGGTGACGAAATTCACCGCCCCCATGATCGATGACACCCCCGATAGGGCCACGGCGGTGAGCCAAAGGCCCTGGCCATTGATGAAGTGCCCCAAGGGGTTCTGGATGCTGACCGGGGGGTAGGACCACCAGCCGGAATAGGCGGGCCCCCCTGGCACGAAGAAGCTGGCGATCAGCAGGGTTCCGAAAATGGGAACCAGCCAGAACGCCACCGCATTGAGGCGAGGGAAGGCCATGTCCGGGGCGCCGATCATGGTGGGGATCAACAGGTTGTTGAGCCCGTTCAACACCGGGAAGATGAACAGGAACAACATGATCGTTCCGTGCATCGTGTAGATGCCGTTGTACACCGTGCGGTCCACCAGATCGGAGGCTGGTGTGATCAACTCACCACGGATGATCATGGCCAGCAGGCCACCGATCAGAAAGAAGAAAAAGGCTGTGACGATGTACTGGATGCCAATCACCTTGGCATCGGTGTTGAAGCCGAAATAACGGCTCCAAGAGGCCTCTTCAGGGGGACTGGGCGGGAAGGTGGCGGAGGTCATCGGGCTCAGGCGTCGTGCGGCAAGGTGTTGGATCCGGGAACGTTCACCTGGGGCGGTGGAGCCGGCTTCACCGTGGCCCAGCCGGTTTTTTTGAGCTGCCGCCGGGCTACGAATTCCGTCGTGGCATCGCTGAGGCCGGACTGCAGGGGCTGGCCTGCTGCGTTCTGGAGCCAGGCCTGATAGGCCTCCGGGCTTTCCACCACCACATCGGCCTGGTTGGCCGCAAACCAGGTGCCGCTGAACTGGGAATCCCGCAGGCGATAACGACCTTCCCGGATGGGGGTGAGATTGAAATCAATGGCCCGGCCGGGGATCACATCCTGCTTGAGGCGGAAAGCCGGGATGTAGAAGCCATGAAGCACATCGTCGGACACCAGTCGGAACGTGACGGGCTGATCCACCGGCAGGTGGAGCTCGGTGGAGGAGACGTTGGCCTCGGGATAGCGAAACTCCCACGACCACTGCCGGGCAATCACCTCAACCTGCTCAGCCGGCAGCCGATCCCCCGGGTAGCCGCCCTGGTCTTCGATCGGATTGGCCAGATGGATGTGTTCCATCGGGCCCAGCACCCCCAGGCTGGTGTTCACGCGCATCGTGTAGACGGCAATGGCCATCACCAACACGAAAGGGATGGCCGTCCAGATCACTTCGAGGCGGGTGTTGCCCTCGATGGGCTCGGCATCGCTCTCGTCGTACTTCTCAGCGCGGTGCATCACGATCACCCACACCATCACGGACACCACCGCTCCGAAGACGAAGGTGCCAATCCCGGTTTCAAAGCTGAACAGCCCATCCACGAGCGGGGCTGCGGTGGATGCCTGCACCGGCAGCCAGCGGTAGGCCTGCTGCGCCATCCACCAACTCAAGGCCACCAGTAGGGCGATCCAGCCGATCAAGGCCACCAGGCCCAGGCGGCTGATGGCCGGCCGGGAGCCCACGGGAGGCTGGGGGCGCCCGGGAGCGTTGCTCATGGCAGGGCCTCCTTGAGATCGGCACCGGCAGCGAGTAGCTGGTCGGCGGTGACATGCACACCAAACTCACCCGCCAACTCCGCCCCGAGGGTGCCGTGCAGCCCGATCACCAGAAACAGTCCGAGGCCAACCAGCAGGTAGAGCCACTGCACCTGGCGTCCCATGTCGCGGCGCCAGACGAAGCGCTGGTAGCCGCGCCACACCGTCATCGCGACGATCACCAGCAGGATCACCACACCGCCCACGCCATGCCACAGCATCGTCTCCATGCTCTGCAGCCCGATGGTGCTGGTGACACCGGGCAGCGGCACCGCCAGCAGCATTTCGAAGAAGCCGGCCGCCACGGTGAAAAAAGTGGCAATGGCGCAGGCCAGCAGGTTGTACCAACCCACATCGTGGAAGCCGCCGCGGGTCACCGGCAGGGCCAGAAAGCGGAACACCCGCTTCTCCACTGGATAGAGAGCGCCAGCGATATCAAAGGCAATGGCGATCACGAACAAGCCGATCGTGAGATGCACCAGGTTGGGGTGAATCGGCAGGGCATAGGGCAAGCCATTGGAGCCGAGGTCAGCGGCCAACTGCTCAATGGGTGAGCCGGCCGGAATGAATTCCAGTGCGCTTTCCATCACACCAACCCCGCCCGCGTCGCCTGCACCACCGGCACAGTGTGAAGCCCATACACCCAGATCAGCTGATTGCCGAGGGTGACCTGCACCACGATCAGGGCCGTCAGCAGGCCTCCAGCACCGAGGAAGGCCAGCGGCAGCTGCTGGGGGTCCTTGCTGCGGATCACGTAGCGCCACCCCGACATCAGCGACAACACCCCAGCCAGCGACCAGCCGATCGTGCTGTGCAGGTTGAGCAGATCGCGCGAGGCTCCGTAGGGATTGGCCAGTCCCGCCTCGATCTGGCCAAACATAATCGCCACAAAAATTGCTGCGGTGGCAAATAGCAGGTTCCAGAAGCTGACCTCAAACAGCGCTGGCCGGCGGGTCAACACACCGATCAGATCAAACACAAACGTGATCAAGCCCATGGCGATCACAAAATGCACCACGATCGGATGGATGGTGTCCATCCAGGGAAGGTTGTGGTCGTTGAGCGGCGGCAGCAGCTCAAGCATGGGGCCCTAACCAACACGGTTGAACTCCACACTGCAGCGAACTCACCAACAGGCCAGCAAGCTGTGATGGTTTGCTACACGGCGGTTATGGTTTGCTGACAGCGACACTTAATCAAGCTGCAATTCCTGCCAAGCGGGCGATTTAGGGTGGCTGCTCTTCTGTGTTTTCTCCGGTGACGGTTCCCGCTTCCCCCACCCTGCACTGGGTGACCGCCGCCCTGCTGTTTGCCGCAGCCGGGCTGTCGATCGTGCTGCCCTTCGTCTCGGCCACCCTGCTCACCATTGCCGTGGGGGGGGTGTCGGTGGTCGCGGGGGTGTCCCAGCTGCTACGCTTCACCGGCGAGGGCGACACCAAGGGCAAAATCTTCCGCCTGCTCTCCGGCCTGCTCTACCTGGGCGGCGGCGTTTGGGTGCTCGCCTTCCCGATCGCCAGTGAAGTAAGCCTCACGTTGTTTGTGGGCTTCCTGCTCGCCTTTGAGGGGGTGATGGAACTGGCCGCCGCGGCCACCGGCCAGGGCCCTGCCCGCGCGCTGGTGCTGCTCGACGGCATCGTCACCGCCGTGCTCGGCGGCATGCTGATCGCCGAGTGGCCCTCCGACAGCATCTGGGCCATCGGCATGTTGTTCGGCATCGGCCTGGGGTTCTCCGCCATCAACCTGATCACGGCTCCAACTCAGCCGGCCAGCTGAGTTGCAGGTCGCCAACGGCCGCCGCATCGAGGCGCCTGGGGTCGGCGACCCCCAGGCTGCCCCCCTCGCGCAGCACCTCAACGCTGTTGGCTGAACCCATCGCCGCCGTGATCACAAGCCGGTGGCCCATCGCCTCCAGCTTGGCGGTGGTGTCGGGGCTGAGGCCCTGTTCCACGCTGATCTGGTCGGGCCAGAGCTGGGAGTGAATGCGGGGGCTGGCCACGGCTGAGGCCAGATTCAGCCCATGCACCATGCGGTTGAGCAGCACCTGCAACACCGTAGTGATGATGCGGCTGCCTCCAGGACTGCCGGTGGCCAGCCAGGGCCTGCCATCGGCACGAAACACCAGGGTGGGCGTCATCGAGCTCAGGGGCCGCTTGCCGGGGGCAATGGCATTGGCGGCTCCCTGCACCAGGCCATAGGCATTGGCCACACCGGGTTTTGTGGTGAAGTCGTCCATCTCGTTGTTGAGCAGGAAGCCGGCGCCAGGAACGCTGATGCCGCTGCCGTAGGCGAAGTTGAGCGTGGTGGTGAGGGCCACCAGGCCCCCCTGGCGATCAGCCACCGACAGATGGGTGGTGTTGGTGCCGCCGGAGCTGGGGCCCTCCGCAGCCAATTCGGCCGCAGGACGGTGGCGATCGCTGCGGATGCGGGCGCGCTGGCTGTTGGCATGGGCCGGGCTGAGCAGGCGCTCCAGCGGCATGGCCACCTGGTCGGGGTCGCCGAGCCAGTGGTTGCGGTCGCGGTAGGCGAGATTCATCGCCTCGACCATCCGGTGCAGGCTGGCGGCACTGTTGAGGCCCAGCTGAGCCAGGGGCATGGGCTCCAGCACCTGGAGCAGCTGCACCAGGGTGACCCCACCGCCACTGGGGGGCGGCATGGTGAGCACCGGATGGCTCTGGAACCGCACCTGCAAGGGGCGCACCAGCTGAGCCTGGTAGCCGTCGAGATCTGCATGGCGAATCAGCCCGCCCCGTTGGTGCATCAATGCCACCAGGGCCTCGGCGATGGGGCCCTGGTAGAAGCCGCGCTCACCCTGGGCCGCGAGGCGTTGCAGGCTGGTGGCGAGCAGAGGCTGGCGCCAGCGGTCGCTGGGGCGCAGCGGGCGCGCCAGGAACAGCGCGTTGGAGGTGGGGTCGGCGCGGAGCAACGGCGCAGCCTGCTGCAGGGAATCGGCTAGCTCCTTGCCCACCGGGAAGCCGCGGCTGGCCAGCCGGATGGCCGGCGCCAGCACCGCAGCCCGGGGCAGCCGGCCGTAACAACGGTGCGTCAGCAGCAGCCCGGCGGGGGTTCCCGGCACGGCCACGCTCAAGGGGCTGCGGGTGGCCCGCGCACGGTCCACCTCACCATCGGCGCCGAGAAACATCCCAGCCGTGGCGGCCAAAGGGGCGGTTTCGCGGAAGTTCACCGCCACGGCCGTGCCGCGGCCCAGGCGCAGCTCAGGGCTGGCCCCAGCCCGCGCGCCAGGGAGCGCCAGACAACCGCGCGCGGCCGCCGGCGACGGACCCGGCAGCCACAGCACCAGAAAGCCGCCGCCGCCCAGATTGCCGGCCTGGGGCAGGGTGACCGCCAGGGCGAAGGCCGTGGCCACCGCCGCATCCACCGCGTTGCCGCCACGGGCCAGAATTTCAGCCCCGGCCTGGGAGGCCCACTGCTCCTGGCTGGCCACCATGCCGCCCGGTGACCACTGGGGATGGAAGCGCTGGCTGCGCTCCTGCAGGATCTCGGCCTGGGCCGGGGAGGCCAGCACCGCCGTGATCGCCAGCGCCAGTATGCGAACGCTCATGGTTGCTCCGGCGCGCCGTAACCACCACCGCCCGGCGTCTCGATGCGCAAGGCCTCCCCCGGCTGCAGCGTCTGCTCAAAGCAGCCCTCCAGCTCCCGGCTGGAGCCATCGGCCCCGATCCAGCTGTTGCGGCCGCAGGCCCCCGCCGCGCCGCCGGCCAAACCCGCCGGCGGAACGCGGCGCGAGCCGGAAATCATGGAAACGTCCATCGGCGCAAGAAAGCGGAGCTGCCGCACCACCCCATCGCCACCGCAGAACCGGCCAGCCCCGCCGGAGCCGGCGCGGATCGCAAAGCGCTCAACCCGCACCGGAAAGCGACTTTCCAGGATTTCTGGATCGGTGAGCCGGGAATTGGTCATGTGGCTCTGCACGGCTGAAGCACCCGCATAGCCCACGCCTCCTGGATGCCGGCCGGCACCGGTGCCACCGCAGATCGTTTCGTGGTACTGAAGCTGGGCATTGCCGAAGCTCAGATTGTTCATCGTGCCCTGGGCCGCCGCCTGGATGCCCAGGGCGGCAAACAGGGCATTGGTCGCCGCCTGGGAGATCTCCACATTGCCGGCCACCACCGCCGCCGGGGGACGGGGATGCAGCAGGGATCCCTCTGGAACGATCAGCTCGATGGGCGCGAAGCAACCGGCATTGAGCGGGATCGACTCGCCCACCAAACAGCGAAGCACGTAGAGCACCACCGCCTTGGTGACAGCCAGGGGGGCATTGAGATTGCCGCTGTGCTGGGGCGAACTGCCGCTGAAGTCGACCCGGGCGCGCCCGGCCTGGGCATCGATGGACACGGCCACCTGGATGTGGGCGCCATGGTCGAGCTCCACCCGGGCCTGGCCGCTGCGGAGCCGCGCCATGGCCTGGCCCACTGCCGCGGCCCCATGGGCCTGCACATGGGCCATATAGGCCTGCACCTCCTGCAGGCCATGGCGATCGATCAGGCGCCCCAGCCCGTCTACCCCCAGGCGATTGGCGGCCACCTGGGCCTGGAGATCGGCGAGCAATTGGTCGGGGTTACGCACCGGATGACAACCGGCAGCGAGCCGTTGCCGCCACAACGACTCATCAAAGCTGCCATGGCTGAAGAACGGCACGTTGTCGAGCAGCAGCCCCTCATCAGCGATCGTGCGGCTGAAGGCGGGCATCGAACCGGGGGTGATGCCTCCGACATCGGCATGGTGGCCCCGCGAGGCCACAAAAAACGCGGGCACCTGGGCCCCAGGTAGCGATCCTGGCGCGAACACGGGTGTGATGGCCGTGATGTCCGGCAGATGGGTGCCGCCGTTGTAGGGGTTGTTGGAGAGCACCACATCCCCGGGCGCCAAGGGAGGGCGATCACCCCGCGCGATCGCTTTGAGCAGGCTGACTACGCTGTCTCCCATGGAGCCCAGATGCACCGGAATATGGGGGGCATTGGCCACCAGCAACCCGGCGGCGTCAAACAGAGCGCAGGAGAAGTCGAGACGCTCGCGGATGTTCACCGACCGGGCGCTCTGCTGCAGCCGGCCGCCCATCTGCTCGGCGATGGCCGAAAAGCGGTGGTTGTAGAGCTCCAGAACAGTGGGGTCGGCAGGCGCGGCGGGGCTCGAAACCGGATGTTCAACAGGTTGTGCAACAGAACTCGCAACGGAACCGCCAACAGAACTCTCAGCGGAAACCGGGTGTGCCAGCGACTGCCGCTCCAGCAGCAGCGCCCCGTCGGGCAGCACCAACGCCTGCCAGCCGGGCTCCAGCACGGTGGTGGTGGTTTGATCAACCACCAGGGCCGGGCCCTGGAGATGCATCTGGGGCCGCAAGTGGTCGCGCTGCCAGAGGGGCACCCTCTGCCAGCCGAGCTGCTCACCCAGCCAAAGGCGTGTGCTGGCGGCGGCCGGCGCGCCCTTCCCAGTCGCAGTCCCAGCCCCATCCCCCCCTGCTGCCCAACCGGACTCCGTCCCGTCAGCGGGTAGCTCCTGACCGGGCAGCTCCTGACCGGAGGAGGTGATGTCGACCAGCAACCGCTCCACAATCCAGTCATCGCCAACCGGGAAGTAGCCGTAGCGCTGCTGATGACTCGCGGCAAAGGCCTGCCGCAGCGCAGCCAACACGGCCACATCGGGGACCACATCGGCGGCAGCATCAGGGGCGGAATCCTGGGGCGACCAGGGCACCTCCAACCCCCGCTCACTGCCGGGCGCCCGCAGCTCCAGCCGCACCCGGATCTGAGGGGAGGCGTCACCCAGATCTCCCACCTGCCGCAAGTCCTCCACGCCCCGGCACACCAGGGCTGCGCAGTGCTGGCGCAACACGGGCAACGAGGCAGGCGCCAGCGGCAGCCTTGGCGAGCACTCCAGCAACAGCGACTGCTCGGCCATGCCGAGCCCATAGGCGGACAACACACCCGCCAGGGGATGGAGCAGCACCCGCGATAGGCCCAGCACCTCGGCCAGACGGCAGGCGTGCTGCCCGCCGGCGCCGCCGTAGCTCACCAGCAACGCCTCGCGCAGGTCGTGGCCGCGCTGGATCGACATGCGGCGCAGGGCCCCGGCCATCGTCTCGATGGCGATCTGCAGCACCCCCTCGGCCACCCGCTCGGGTGTGATGCCTGGCGCCACCGCCGCCATCACGGCCGCCAGCTCGGCAAAGGCCTGCTCCACGGCCTGCCCATCGGCGGTTTGGTCGGCGCTGGGACCGAACAGCGCCGGCAGGGCTGCGATGGGCAGCCGGCCCAGCAGCAGGTTGGCATCGGTGATCGTGGGCGGGCCGCCGCGGCGGTAGGCCGCTGGCCCCGGATCGGCACCAGCCGACTCCGGCCCCACCCGCAGCCGCAGGCCATCGAAACGCAGGATCGAGCCACCACCGGCGGCCACGGTGTGGATGGGCAGCATCGGCGCCTGCAGCTGCAGGCCAACGATCTCGGTGGCGGGGCTGCGCTCCCAGGCGAGATCGCCTCGCCGGTCATCGAAATGGAAGACATCGGTGGAGGTGCCACCCATGTCGAAGCCGACGATCGGCTGGGGCCGCAAGCCGGCAGCCTCCAGGGCCCGACGGCCCACCGCCACGGCCCCCACCATGCCCCCGGCAGGCCCCGAGAGGATCGTGTCCTTGGCGAGCAGCACCTCCGGAGCTGCCAGGGCACCACTGGAGCGCATCACCCGCAGCCGGGTATCCGGCCCGAGGGCCTGCCCCACTTGGCCCAGATAGTGCCGCAGCACCGGTGCCACCGCGGCCTCCACCACGGCGGTCTGGCCGCGGGGCACGAGCCGGGGCTGGCCGCTGAGCTGGTGGGAGAGCACCACGGCCTCAAAGCCCAGGGGCTGCAGCCAGGCACCCAGCTGCAGCTCCTGGCAGGGATTGCGGGTGCTGTGCAGCAGGGCCACGGCGCAGCTGGTGTAGCCGTCGGCCTGGGCGGCCCGCAACTGCTGGCGCAACCCCTCGGGCAGCGATAGGGGCTCGAGCTCTGCACCATCGGCCGCCAGCCGCCCATCCACCTCCAGCACCCGCAGGCGCAAAGGCTGGGGCCGCTCGATCGCCAGGGCAAAGATGTCCGGGCGGTGCTGGTCGCCAATGGTGAGCAGATCGGCAAAGCCCCGGTTGATCAGCAGCACCACCCCGGCCCCGCGCCGCTCCAGCAAGGCATTGGTGGCCACGGTGGTGCCGAGCCGCACCTCCTGCACCAACCCCGCTGGCAGCGCGCCGCCGGAGGGCAGGCCCAGCACCGCCCCGATGGCACGCACGGCCGGATCGCCCGGGCAATCAGGCTGCACCGACAGCACCTTGCGCACCACCAGCTCACCGGCAGGACTCCGCCCCACCACATCGGTGAAGGTGCCGCCGCGATCAATCCAGAACCGCCAGCCCGCCACTCAGCGGTAGTTCTCGAACTGCAGCGGCACCTCCACGTCCTGGGCCTTGAGCAGGCTGATGGCCTGTTGCAGGTCGTCCTTGTTCTTGCCGGTGATCCGCAGGCTGTCGCCCTGGATCGAGACGGTCACCTTCTTGAGCTCATCACGGACGGTTTTGCTCAGGCTCTTGGCCAGCTCCTGGCTGAGGCCCTTACGCAGCTTCACCACCTGCTTCACCCGGTTGCCGCCGACGGGCTCGGGGGTCTGGAAGTCAAAGATCTTCAGTGAGAGATTGCGCTTGGTGGCCTTCTGGCGCAGCACATCCTCCACGGCCTGGAGGGTCATGTCACTGGCGGTGGTGATGGTGAGGCTGGTCTCCTCCACCTCGATCTCGGTGTTGGAGTCCTTGAGGTCGTAGCGGGTGCCCACGTCGCGGCGCACCTGGTCGATCGTGTTGACGAGCTCCTGGCGATCGAAATCGCTCACCACATCAAAGGAATAGGTGTCGGCCATGGGGCTGGTCGGTCGGGCGGAAACGTGCGCGAATCGTAGGTGCGGCCTGCCAACCTGGATCCATCGTCCACGCTGCCTGCCGCCATGAGTGCCTCCCTCGCCCCCTTTGCCTGGTCGCTGCTGCTGGCCGCCGGTGTGGTGGTGTTCAGCACCGTGCCCCTCGGGGCCGCCCGCTCCCAGGCGAATTTCCAGATGGCCGACCTGGCCGCCCCGAGGGCGATGTTTGAGCGGCTGCCGGCCTGGGGGAAGCGCGCCGCCTGGGCGCACCAAAACTGCTTTGAGGCCTTCACCCTGCATGCTCCAGCAGCCCTGCTGTGCTTGCTGGCCGGCGTCAGCAGCCCGGTGGCCCTGATCGCCGCCTGGCTGCACCCCGCCCTGCGCCTGGCCTACATCGGCGTCTACGTGGGCAACGTGCCTGCGGTGCGCGGCCTGTGCTGGGCTGGCGGTCTGGTGTGCTCCGGGGTGCTCTACGTGGAAGGGCTGAGGGCAGTGCTGGGCGCCTAGCAACCAGGCCTCAGTCGAAGAACATCACGCTGACCACCTTGCCCATGTCCTCGGCCACGCGGCAGCTGGCCAGCAGGGTTTCGCTGTCGTGGAAGGCGTAGCAGATCAACTGGTCGCAGCGGCTGATGATGTCCTGGTTGCAGAGGCTGCTGGCCATTGGCAGGGGCAGATCGTCGTGCTCGGGCTTCTCCACCAGATGCAGCACCCGCTCGAGCTGGTCGCGCGATTCACCCGGCTGACGATCGAGGCTCTGGGGCAGCAACACGGTGAGCCGGGCCGGATCGATCTCCAGCACGCTGCGGATCACGGCCGCATTGACCCCCTGGGCGCCGGAGGTGATCAGATTGTGGCCTTCCTGGGCCAAGGAGCGGGCCACCAGTTCCACCAGGTGGATGGACACGACTGGAACGTGGCGACTGCCCAAAATGGCAATGCGCCGTTTGCTCCTGTCCTGGAGCATCGCCAGTTCCTGGGCAAGGGTGTCGATCCGATCGAGCGACGGAAGATCAAGGGACCGGGTCACCAGTAGCCCGCAGCCTGCGCTTTGAAACTAGCAGCGTTATTTCGCCATCGCGGGCAACTGCAATCGCCTGAACAGCGGTTCGAAATTGCAATGCTCCTCCACCAGCCGGAAGGCGAAGCTGGCCTTGACCGCTTCATGCAGGCGCACGTGACCAAAGGCCTGCTCAATCACCTCAACGGTGGTGAGGGTGTCGTGCTCGACCTTGAGCAGGGGCACGTCCAGTTCCTCGGCCCGGTTGAGCAGCTGGGGCAGGGGTTCACCGGCCCCGGTAAGGATCAGGCACTGGGTGGAGGCCTCCAGAGCCGCCAGCTGGATGTCAGTGCGATCAGCCCCGGTCACCACGGCCATGTTGCGGCGACGGCGGAAAAACTCCATCGCCGAGTTCACGTTCATGGCACCGATCGACAGGGTTTCCACCAACAGATCGAGCCGTTCCGGACAACAGAGCACCTGGGCCCCGAGCCGCAGGGCCAGCTCCTCCACCGTGACGCTGCGCAGCAGTGGGCTCTGGGGCATCACCCCCAGCACGGGCAAGCCGAGCTGGGCAAGGGCCGGTATCAGCTCGGTCCGCAGCTGGGGCACCAGCTCCGGTTTGACGGCGTTAAGCACCACCCCCGCCAGGCGCTCACCGAGCTGGGCCTGGGCAGCCAGCAACGGATCGATGCTGCGGCTGTCCAACCATGGATGCACCAGCACCACGGTGGCCTCGAGGCCCTCGGCCAGCTGGGGCAAGCTGAGGCCATAGAGCAGGCCCTCATGGAGGCTGCCGGCAGCTTCCAGCAGGGTCAAACCATCGGGGGTCTCGGCCAGCTGCTGGCGCAAGAGGGCGAAGCCTGGGCCGGGCTCCAGATCGCCCTGCACCAAGCGCTGCTGGGCCGTCGCCCCATCCAGCACATGCAAGGAGGGGATCAGATGGGCTTCCGGTAGCCCCAGGGTGGCGCCGATGAAGCGCACATCCGCATCCAACAGGGGCGACTGGCCCGATTCGGTGGACGCCTCATCAAGACTGGTGGCGAGGGGTTTGCCAAACCGCACAGGAATGCCCTGACGGCTGAGTTGGCGAGCCAGGCCCAACACCACGGCGGATTTGCCGCTGAAGGCTTCGCAGGACCCGATCAGCAAGGTGGGGGCCATCGGTCAACCTCGCTGGGGCATGTCTTGACCGTGAAATTTAGGCGGCGCTGCCCACCGGTTCGGTGGCGATGGGAGGCTGCCCCAGCAGCAACCAATGCCAGAAGCTCGACGGCAGCTCATCCCCTTGCCGCTCCATCAACCACTGCACCAGCTGGTGGCAGGGCAGATCAAAGGCGTAGGCCACCTGCGGCAGGGCAGGGAAGGTGAGGTCGCAGTGGAGCACTTCAAGGGGCGCCGTTTCGCCACTCCAACGCAGCTGCAGGGCGTGGCTGCGGCCGCCCTGCAGCAACCGCCGGCCGGCCCACTCGCCCACCAGCAGGCTGGCCAGCGCCTCCTCCAACAACGCCTGATGCACCAAGCCCCCGCAGTAGGGAGCAAACAGAGGCACCAGGGGCGCAACGGCTTCAGGGGGAGTGCCAGGAGCCATCCAGGCGGCCAGTCCGTCGGCGGAATTCCACCATGGTGATACCTCAGCCGCCGTTTGCACCAGGCCCATGTCCAGTTCTTATGCGTGCACCGTGGCCGTGACCGGCGCCAGCGGCAGCCTCGGACAGGCGTTGCTGCGCCGGTGGTCGCGCCAGGGCGCGCAGCTGGTGGCCCTCACCAGCAGCACCCGGCCCCTCGACCTGCGCGATGACGCCGGCGAAACCATCGCGCTCGAGCAGGTGTCATGGCAGATCGGCGAAGAGCAGGCCCTGCGACCGCTGCTGGAGCGGGTCGATGTGCTGGTGCTCAACCACGGTGTCAACCAGCAACAGGCCCGCAGCCGCGAAACCACAGAGCTGGCCCTGGAGGTCAACGCCCTCAGCAGCTGGCGGCTGCTGGAGCTGTTTGCCGAGGTGGTGCAGCAGCGGCCCAGCAACGGCCGCCCCCGGGCGGAGGTGTGGATCAACACCTCCGAAGCGGAGATCCAACCAGCCTTCAGCCCGCTCTACGAGCTGAGCAAACGGCTGCTGGGCACACTTGTGAGCCTGCGGGCCCTGGATCTGGCCGGAGCCGAAGGGCCCCTGCGGATCCGCCGGCTGGTGCTGGGACCATTCCGCTCCGCCCTCAACCCGATCGGGGTGATGGGGGCTGATTTCGTGGCCTCCCAGGTGCTGGCCCAGGCCCGCCTGGGCTTCAACCTGATCATCGTCACCCCCAACCCCCTCACCTACGTGCTGATGCCGCTCACCAGCCTGGGCCGCTGGGCCTACTTCAAGGCATTAACGCGCCCCAGCCGCTGAGCTGGAGCTTAGAACTCGCGGTCGGTGAGGATTTCGCAGCCATCACTGGTGACAGCGATGGTGTGTTCCCACTGGGCCGACCAGCTGCCATCCACGGTCACCACGGTCCAGCGGTCCTTGAGGGTGCGGCAGGCCTTGCTGCCGGCATTGAGGATCGGCTCCACCGCCAGAGTCATGCCCGGGCGCAGCTTCATGTTGGGCATGTCCCGGGTGCGGAAGTTGAACACCGAGGGCTCCTCGTGCAGGTTGCGGCCGACGCCGTGGCCGGTGTAGTCCTCGACCACCGCGAAGCCATGGGCTTCCACGTGGTCTTGCACGGCACCAGCGATGTCCAGCAGGGTGTTGCCGGCCTTGATCTGGGCCAGTCCCTTCATCAACGATTCCTGGGCCACCCGGCAGAGGGTCTGGGCCTCCTCGGTGGCGCCCTCCCCCACGCAGAGGCTGACGCAGCTGTCGCCGTGGTAGCCGTCGAAGTAGGCGCCGGTGTCGATCTTGACCAGATCGCCGGCCTGGATCACGCGCTTGCTGTTGGGGATGCCATGCACCACCTCGTTGTTGATCGAGGCGCAGATGCTGGCGGGGAAACCGTGATACCCCTTGAAGCTAGGGGTGGCACCCATCTCGCGGATGCGCTTCTCGGCGTGGCGGTCGAGGTCGCCGGTGGTCATGCCGGGGGCCGCCATCTCCAGGATTTCGCGCAGCACCGTGGCCACGATGCGGCTGGCCTGGCGCATCGTGTCGATTTCGCGGGCCGATTTGATCTCAACCCCGCGGCGACCTTTCTGAATGCGGGGGCCGGTCTCAACCACTGCGCTGCCGGCAGACCCCTTGGTGCTGGCCAGCAGATCGGCAAACAGATTCATGCTGGGAGACGCCGGCAGCGATGGAAAAGGCTCACCTTCAAGCTACCAATGGGACCGGATCGTTGCGGGCTCAGGCATGGCGTTTGAGGGAAGAGCGACACCTCAGCCGGTACACTGTCGGTTTGGCAAGGCGTCGCGGAGCTGAGATGGCAACG
Organism: Cyanobium sp. Alchichica 3B3-8F6; assembly: GCF_024346435.1. Lineage (NCBI taxonomy): Bacteria > Bacillati > Cyanobacteriota > Cyanophyceae > Synechococcales > Prochlorococcaceae > Cyanobium > Cyanobium sp. Alchichica 3B3-8F6. The sequence continues at coordinate 49,652 of NZ_JAGQCZ010000002.1, forward strand.
GAGTCGACAGACAATCAAGCCGTAAACCCGGCAGAGCAGGGTTCTGAGGAGGCCAGCGCCACCGAGACCAAGACGGCAGAAGCGAGCACGGCCACCGCTGTGCAGGCCAAGCCCGCCACGTCCGTGAAGGCCACCACCGGCAAGCTCAGCGCCCAGGACCTGATCCGCGCCTTTGAGGCCGAACAGCTCAAGGACGAACTCCCCGAGATCTACGTCGGTGACACCGTCAAGGTGGGTGTGCGAATTCGCGAGGGCAACAAGGAGCGCGTGCAGCCCTACGAAGGGGTGGTGATCGCCAAGCGCCACGGCGGTCTCAATGAGACCATCACCGTGCGCCGCATCTTCCAGGGCATCGGTGTGGAGCGGGTCTTCATGCTGCACAGCCCCCAGGTTGCTTCCGTGAAAGTGGAGCGCCGCGGTAAGGTGCGTCGGGCGAAGCTCTTCTATCTGCGCGATCGGGTGGGTAAAGCCACACGGGTCAAGCAACGCTTCGACCGCTGAGGTTGCCAACATGTTTCCTCACTGTCTGACGAGCATTCTTCAGACAGGGTGGTTTAACAAAAGCGGCCTCATGTTTACGGGGCATCGGCCTTGCGCCGTTAGTTCAGTTGGTAGAACGCAGGTCTCCAAAACCTGATGTCGGGGGTTCAAGTCCTCCACGGCGCGTTCGATGTCCCATTTTGCAGTTTCCAGGTTTCGAGCATGGAGTTGGATCTACAACCCGGAGATGTGGTCAAGGTGCTCGAATCAGCCGCTCTGGGGTGGGTTCGGGCGCGGGTGATCCGGGTGAAATCCGGTGGCCGTGTGGTCGTTCAGAGCGATCAAGGTCGTGAATTCACGGCACGGGGAAATCAGGTGCGCCTGATTGAGCCTGCGGGCTTTCGCCCCTGATCAGCCCTAAGGCTGCGCAATGCCCATTCGGGATGCCGGTCTGATTTGCATTCGCTGGTCTTTTGCCCAGTTGGTTGACGATCGGACCGGCGATCACGGATACTTTTCAAGTTGCTCAAGGGTCAAACCCCGAGCACGACACAGAACGCCGAAAGGCTGACTGGGACTGTAGTTCAACCGGTTAGAGCACCGCCCTGTCACGGCGGAAGTTGCGGGTTCGAATCCCGTCAGTCCCGTTTCCCCTGAATTAGGAGTTGTCCCTGTGGGTGCTGCGCAGTCCGTGGCAGGGCAAGCTTCTCGTCCAGTGCGTGTGCGACTGGCCCCGAGCCCCACGGGAACCCTGCATTTCGGCACCGCCCGCACGGCGGTGTTCAACTGGTTGTTTGCCCGGCGCCAGGGCGGGCAGTTTCTGTTGCGCATTGAGGACACCGATAAAGAGCGCAGCAAGGCTGAATACACCACCAACATCCTCGACGGGCTCCAGTGGCTGGGGCTCCAGTGGGACGGCGATCCAGTGATCCAGAGCGCCCGCATCGCCGAGCACCGGGCCGCGATCCAGCAGCTGCTCGATTCCGGCCAGGCCTACCGGTGCTTTGCCAGCGAAGCGGAGCTCACCGCCATGCGCGAGCAGCAGGCCGCCGAGAAAAAAGCCCCCCGCTACGACAACCGCCACCGCGATCTCACGCCCGAGCAGCAGCAAGCCTTCATCGCCGAGGGCCGCGAAGCCACCATCCGCTTCCGCATCGACGACGACGCCACCATCACCTGGACCGACCTGGTGCGCGGCCCGATGCGCTGGAGCGGCAGCGACCTAGGCGGTGACATGGTGATCGCCCGGCGCGCCCCCGCCGATCAGATCGGCGACCCCCTCTACAACCTGGTGGTGGTGGTGGACGACGCCGCCATGGCGATCAGCCACGTGATTCGCGGCGAAGACCACATCGCCAACACCGCCAAGCAGCTGCTGCTCTACGCAGCCCTCGGCGCCGAGCCTCCAGTGTTTGCCCACACCCCGCTGATCCTCAACCAGGAGGGCAAGAAGCTCTCCAAGCGGGATGGCGTCACCTCGGTGAGCGAGTTTCGAGCCATGGGCTACACCGCCGAAGCCCTGGCCAACTACATGACCCTGCTGGGCTGGTCGCCGCCGGAGGGCATGGGCGAGCGCTTCACCCTGGCCGAGGCCGCGGCAGTGTTCGACTTCGAGCGGGTCAACCGGGCCGGTGCGCGCTTCGACTGGGACAAGCTCAACTGGCTCAATGGCCAGGTGCTGCACGGCCTCGGCCCCGAGACCCTGCGGGAGCAGCTGGCCCCCCTGTGGGCTGAGCATGGCTGGGGCACGGAGCCCGGCCAGGTCAGCTCAGACCCCGCCTGGCAGATCGACCTCTGCAGCCTGATCGGCCCGTCCCTGAGCCTGCTCGCCGATGGGGTGGAGCAGGCGCGCCCCTTCTTCACCACCCCGGAGCTGCAGGAGGCCGCCGTGGCCCAGCTCGCCAGCGAGGGCGCCCGCCCAGCCCTCGCCGCGCTGCTGGAGCGGTTGCCCGAGCCCGCAACCAACGCAGCGCTGGACGGGGCGTTGGACGCTGAGCAGGCCCAGGCCCTGCTGGGCGAAGCCTGCGCCGCCGCCGGGGTGAAAAAAGGGGTGATCATGAAGAGCCTGCGGGCCGCCCTGCTCGGCAGCCTCCAGGGTCCCGACCTACTGGCCACCTGGCTGCTGCTGCACCGCAGCGGCGCCGACCGGCTCCGCATCAGCCGCTGCCTCTGAGAGCCCCAGCCTGCGGGCCAGGGGACCGGCGCTGAGGCCCTGCAGGCCCACGGTCAGCAGGATCGTCAGAAACACGAGCCCCTGCAGGCGGCCGGCCCCCACCACCCCAGCCTGCTCCAGGCGGATCGCAAACAGGCTGGCCACGGCAGCCGTGACGATGCCGCGGGGCGCCAACCAGGCCAGCAGGGCCCGCTGGGGCAGGCTGAAGTCGAGGCCCCAGGTGGCCAAGCCGATCGCCACGGGGCGCACCACCAGCATCAACACCAGCACGCAGGCCACGCCGCCCCAGCCCAGGGGGCTGAGCTCGGCCCAGCTCACATCAGCCGCCAGCAGGGGAAACAGCATCGTGATCGCCAACTGGGCCAGCTGGCGGATCAGCGCATCGAGCTCGGCGGCGTCGGTGTCAGGACGGCGACCCACCACCACCCCGGCCGCCACGGCCGCCGGCAAGCCCGATTCGGGCAGCAGCAGCTCACAGCCGCTGAACATCAGGAACAGGCTGCCTACCGTGAGCTGCAGCCGCAGGGCCCCGGCCGGCTGGGCAGGAATACGGCGCAGCACTTCAGCCAGCACCCAGCCGCACACGGCCCCGATCGCCACCCCACCGCCGAGCCGCTGCAGCAGCCCCTGAGCCAGCTCCCGCCAACCGTGCAAATCGCCCAGCGCCAGCTCCAGCAGCAGCAGGGCCAGCACAGCCCCAATCGGCTCCAGCACCAACCCCTCGCCGTCCAGCACCTCGCCCAGGGGCGGCGAGAGGCGGATCTGGCGCACCAGCGGATTCACCACCGTGGGCCCGGTGGCCAGCACGATGGCGCTGAACACCGCCGCCAGCGACCAGTTGAGCCCGGCCAGCCAGTGGGCGGCCAGCAGGCCGGCGGCAAGGGCCAGCACCAGCCGCACCAGCACGATGCGCAGCACCGCCTGCCTGGTGCCATCGTCGGGCAAGCGCAGGTTGATGCCGCCGTCAAACAGCACCAGGCTCACCAGCAGGCCCACCACCGTGCCCAGGCCTGGACCCAGATCCAAGGGCTCCACCAAACCAAAGCCGGAGCGGCCAATCACCAGGCCGGCGCTGAGCAACAGCACCACCCCGGGCAAACCCGTGAGCCAGGCCAGAGCCTGGGCGATCGCCCCGGAAAAAACAGTGACGCCCCAGAGCAGACCCAGCCGCTCAGGTGTCATTCATCGAGGGCGTTGAACTTGGGCTCCACGTGGATGCCGATCACGCCGCTGGGTCGCACCACCAGGTATTCGCCCTCCAGATCACTGATCGGCACGTTCACGAAGGTGTCGGGCGATGAGGCCGTCAGCACACCGCCATACCACTGCTGGAAGGCCTCCAGGGTCTGGAAGTGGACGGTTTCGGTCTGGCCGCCGCTCATGTGCAGATGCACGGCGTAGCGGCGGGGGATGCGGGACATGGCGTCGCTGCCGGCGGCGGGGGGACGGAGAACTCGGGCATGCCCACAGGATGCCCCAGAGCCTCAGGGTTGTGCCATGCCAGGCGCTGCAGCGCAACATCGCCGGCCACATAGAGGGGATGACGGGGCTGGCCGGCGGCCGTGAGCCCCAGGGCCCCCAAACGGCGACCCACCAGCAACGCAAGCACCACCTGATCCCGCCCCCGCCAGGCCCCCTGGTTGCCCCAGCCCAGCCAAAAGGTGGCCTCAGGATTCGCCACCAGGCGCCGCCGGATCCAGTCATCGCTGGCGCCCCCCACCGGATCCGCAGCGCGGCGCAGCACCGCGGGCGACGGGCTGACGCGGGCAAACAGATTGAGCACCTCCAAAGCGCCGTAGCCCCAACAGCGGGCAAAGCCCAGCAGCCGCCGCAGGGTGGGATCGTCGCGCCGGCCGTCGGCCCGCGAAGGATTGAGGCCGATGAAGATCAGCCGCGGCGCCGCCGGCTCCCACACCCGCTCCAGCCACCAGCGGTACTGGCCGCAGGGGCTGAAGGTGGCGGTGCTGGTGCTGGCGGTGGCCGTCGCCGTGGTCGTGGTCGCCTGCATGGTCTCGGCGTCTCCTGTCAAAATTGTGACCACAAAAAGAACCACATTTCTGAGAGGCGTCGACAAGAGGATCCCGACAACAGGGCCAGGAGAACAGGGCCCGGACAGTCGACGACACGGCACACCCAGTGCAGATTGGGCCCCGATCCCTAGCCTGAGCATGGCTGACCCCGTGGTGACAATCGCGGCATCCGAATTGACCCCCTGAGCTCTGGCAGGCTGGCTCGACCCATCACCGCTTGCAGCACCGTGGCCCCTGGCACCAAGCCCCTGCTGCTGCTGATCGATGGCCACTCCCTGGCCTTTCGCAGTTTCTATGCCTTCTCCAAAGGCGGCGAGGGGGGCCTGAGCACGAAAGAGGGCATCCCCACGAGCGTCACCTACGGCTTCCTCAAGGCCCTGCTTGACAACTGCAAGGGACTCAAGCCCAATGGTCTGGTGGTGGCCTTCGACACGGCCGAGCCCACCTTCCGCCACGAGGCCGACGCGGCCTACAAGGCCCACCGGGACGAGGCGCCGGAGCACTTTTTTGCCGATCTGGCCAACCTGCAGCAAATCCTTGCCGAAAGTCTCGACATCCCCTTGGCGATGGCGCCGGGCTACGAGGCCGATGACGTGCTGGGCACCCTGGCCAACCGGGCTGCCAACGCCGGCTGGCGGGTGCGGATTCTCTCCGGCGACCGCGACCTGTTCCAGCTGGTTGACGACGAGCGCGACATCGCCGTGCTGTACATGGGCGGCGGCCCCTACGCCAAAAACAGCGGCCCTACGGAGATCCGCCGCGACGGCGTGATCGCCAAGCTCGGCGTCACCCCGGAGGAGGTGGTCGACCTCAAGGCACTCACCGGCGACAGCTCCGACAACATCCCCGGCGTCAAGGGCGTGGGCCCCAAGACCGCCATCAACCTGCTGAAGGAGTTCGAGCATGTGGACGGCATCTACGCCGCCCTCGACCAGCTGGCCGAGTCCGACGCCTCCCGCCCCAAGCCCGCCCAGGGGGCCCTCAAGGGAGCCCTGATCGACAAACTGCGCGCCGACCGCGAGAACGCCTACCGCTCGCGGATGCTGGCCGAAATCCTGATCGACATTCCCCTGCCCGCCGAGCCGCGGCTGGAACTGGGGGCTGTGAAGGCCGAGGCCCTGGCCGGCAGCCTCGAGGAACTGGAGCTCTACAGCCTGGTGAAACAAGTGCCCACCTTCGCCCAGCTGTTCTCGGCCGTGCCGCCGCAGCCCAGCGAGGGATCCAGCCCCGCGGGCGGTGCGGCCGTCACAGCCACCGCAAATCAGGTTTCAGGTTGTGAAACAGAACGTTCAACAGATCCCAATCAGCCGCTCAACACTGGGCTACCGGCCCTGCAGCCCCAGCTGATCACCAGCCCCGAGGCCCTGGCGACCCTTGTATCCCAGCTCAACAGCTGCACCGACCCCGGGCGGCCCGTGGCCCTGGACACCGAAACCACCAGCCTCAATCCCTTCCAGGCCGAGCTGGTGGGCATCGGCCTGGCCTGGGGCGACGGCCGGGCCGAGCTCGCTTACATCCCGATCGGCCACCACAGCCCGCAGGCGCCCGATCTGCTCAGCGAGCCGCCGGCAACACCGCCTCAGCTGCCCCTGGATGCGGTGCTCACCGCCCTGGCCCCCTGGCTCGCCAGCGCCGCCCACCCCAAGGCCCTCCAGAACGCCAAGTACGACCGACTGATCCTGCTGCGCCACGGCCTGCCGCTGGGCGGGGTGGTGATGGACACCCTGCTGGCCGATTACCTGCGCGATGCCGGCGACAAACACGGCCTCGAGGCCATGGCCGCGCGCAACTTCGGATTCACCCCCACCAGCTACACCGACCTGGTGCCCAAGGGCGCCAATTTTGCCGCCGTGGCAATCGCCGAAGCCGCCCTGTATTGCGGCATGGATGTGCACCTCACCTGGCGCCTGGCCCAGCTGCTGCGCCGCGAGCTCACGGCCATGGGCGAGGCCCTGCCCCAGCTGCTCGACCAGCTGGAGCTGCCCCTTGAGCCGGTGCTGGCCCTGATGGAGGCCACCGGCATCCGCATCGACACCGCCTACCTGGGCGAACTCAGCAGCGAGCTCAAAACCACGCTCGAGCGCCTGGATGCCGAGGCCAAAGCGGCCGCTGGGGTCGACTTCAACCTGGCCTCGCCGAAGCAGCTGGGCGAGCTGTTGTTCGACACCCTCGGGCTCGACCGCAAGAAATCCCGCAAGACCAAAACCGGCTGGAGCACGGATGCGGCGGTGCTCGAAAAACTCGAAGACGCCCACCCAGTGGTGCCTCTGGTGCTGGAGCACCGCACCCTCAGCAAGCTCAAGAGCACCTATGTGGATGCCCTACCGGTGCTGATGGAGCCGGAAACGGGGCGGGTGCACACCGATTTCAACCAAGCGGTGACGGCCACTGGCCGGCTCTCCAGCAGCAACCCCAACCTCCAGAACATCCCGATCCGCACCGAGTTTTCGCGGCGGATCCGCAAAGCCTTTCTGCCGGAGGAAGGCTGGAGCCTGATCAGCGCCGACTACTCCCAGATCGAGCTTCGTATCCTGGCCCACCTCAGCGGCGAGGAGGTGCTGGTGGAGGCCTACCGCACGGGTGATGACGTGCATGCCCTCACCGCCCGCCTGCTGCTGGAGAAGGACACGGTGACGCCGGATGAGCGCCGCCTGGGCAAAACGATCAACTTCGGCGTGATCTATGGCATGGGCGCCCAGCGCTTCGCCAGGGAAACGGGCGTCAGCCAGGCCGAGGCCAAAGACTTCCTCACCAAATACAAACAGCGCTACCCGAAGGTGTTTGCCTTCCTTGAGCTGCAGGAGCGGCTGGCCCTGAGCAGGGGCTACGTGGAAACAATCCTGGGCCGGCGCCGGCCGTTCCACTTCGATCCCAACGGCCTAGGCCGCCTGCGCGGCAAGGATCCCCTGGAGATCGACCTGGAGGTGGCCCGCCGCGGCGGCATGGAGGCCCAGCAGCTGCGGGCCGCCGCCAATGCGCCGATCCAGGGCTCCAGCGCCGACATCATCAAGCTGGCGATGGTCCAGCTGCATCGCGAGCTGGAGGCGGCCCAGTGTCCGGCAAGGCTGTTGCTGCAGGTGCACGACGAATTGGTGCTGGAGGCGGCTCCCGAAGCGCTCGAGCCGGTGCTCACCCTGACGCGTGAAACCATGGAGCGGGCCGTAACCCTCTCGGTGCCCCTGGTGGTGGAAACCGGCGTCGGCCCTAACTGGATGGATGCGAAGTGACAGCTAGCCTAATGACCCTGAAGCTCACCAACACCCTCAGCCGCCGCGTCGAGCCGTTTGAGCCCCTAGTGCCGGGGGAGGTAAGCATCTACTGCTGCGGGGTGACGGTCTATGACCTCTGCCACCTGGGCCACGCCCGCAGCTACATCGCCTGGGATGTGTTGCGCCGCTACCTCAGCTGGAGCGGCTACCGGGTGACGTTCGTGCAGAACTACACCGACATCGACGACAAGATCCTCGGCCGCGCCGCCGAGGAGGGCAGCTCGATGGAAGCGGTGAGCGAGCGCAACATCGAGGCCTTCGTGGCCGACATGGCCCGGCTCAACATCCTGCCGCCGGATCGCATGCCCCGGGCCACCCGATCGCTCGATGCCATTCGCACCCTGATTGAGGAGCTCGAGGCCAAAGGGGCCGCCTACAGCGCTGATGGCGATGTGTACTTCGCCGTGATGAAGCACGCCGGCTACGGCAAGCTCTCCGGCCGCGATCTGGCCGAACAGCAGGACAATGCGGCGGGCCGGGTGGGCACGGAAGAGGAAGCCCGCAAGCAGCACCCCTTCGACTTCGCCCTCTGGAAAGGCGCCAAACCCGGCGAGCCCAGCTTCCCCTCCCCCTGGGGACCGGGGCGGCCGGGCTGGCATATCGAGTGCTCGGCGATGGTGCGCGAGGAGCTGGGCAACACGATCGACATCCACCTCGGTGGTGCCGATTTGATCTTTCCCCACCACGAAAACGAGATCGCCCAGTCGGAAGCAGCCACCGGCCAACAGCTGGCCCGCTACTGGCTGCACAACGGCATGGTGAATGTGGGCGGACAGAAGATGTCGAAATCCCTCGGCAACTTCACCACCATCCGCGCCCTGCTGGATTCGGGGGTCTCACCGATGACGCTGCGCCTGTTCACCCTGCAGGCCCACTACCGCAAGCCCCTCGACTTCACCGCCGAAGCCCTCGAGGCCGCCGCCACCGGCTGGAAGGGCCTCAACGCCGCCCTCGGCCTGGCCAGCACCGCAAGCGCCGCACCCGGCGCCACCCCAGAACTCGCCGCCGCCCGGGCGCGCTTTACCGCCGCCATGGACGACGACCTCAACACCTCAGCAGCCCTGGCGGTGCTGTTTGAGCTGGCCAAACCGCTGCGCGCGCTCGCCAACCGGCTGGAGCGGGGCGATACCAGCGCCGCTGCCGAGGCAACCAGCCCATCCCTGGCCGCCCAGGGCGAGCTGCTGCGGGAGCTGGCGGGGGTGCTGGGCCTCGAACCCGAAGCCGGCGATGCCGCCCAAGCCGCAACAGAAGGCCCCAGCACCGATGAGATTCAAGCCCAGATCGAGGCGCGCCAGGCCGCTAAGGCCGCCCGCAACTTCGCAGAGGCCGACCGCATCCGCGACGCCCTCAAGGCCCAGGGCATCGAGCTGATCGACCGACCCGGCGGCGTCACCGAGTGGCTGCGGAACTGAGTGGCTGCGCAGCTGAGGCGTCAGTCCTCGCCCCTGCCGGCTGCCGGCGCCTCCTGACCCTGCATCAGCCGCTCGATCTTGCGAATCCGCCGCAGGGTGGCGATCCACACCTCCTTCTGAAACCCGGGCGGGCAGGTTTCCACCAGCGCTTCCAGGTCTTCCTTGCGCTCGAAGGCATCCCACAGCTGGCGCTCTAGCCGGGCCCGCTCGATGAAATTCCAGCGCTGGAAAAAAGCGTTCACGGGCCCAAGCCTCGGCAGCCCACGGAGCCTACGAAGCAGCGATGGAGCCGGGGGCAGCTTTAGCCCGTCCAGCTGTGCAGCAGATCGGCGATCGACACGGTCAAGCCCACTGCGATCGCCAGTGGCGACACCCAGCGCAAGCCAAACAACAGCAGCCGCTGCAGCCGCGGCGAGCTGTCGCAGCCAGCCAGGTCGGACTGCAGGCGCTGGGGGGCCACCCAACCCAGCAGCACCGCCATCGCCAACCCCGCGGCAATCAGCAGCACCCCACCAAACAGGGCGTCCATGCGCTCCAGCACCGTCACGTTGAGGGCGGCGGGCAGGCCCAGCAGGGTGATCGCCAGCACGCACAACCAGGTGGTGCGGCGTCGGCTCCAGCCCAGCCGGTCGATCAGCGAACTCACCGGCACCTCCAGCAGCGACACCGATGAGGTGATCGCCGCGATGTAGGCCAGGGCGAAAAACAACACCGCCACCAGCCGCCCGGCTCCCCCCAGCGAAGCCAGACCGGTGGGCAAGGCAATGAACAGGGCGCCCACCGTGCTGCCACTCACCACATCGCCCAGGCCAAAGCTGGCCACCACGGGGAAGGTGACGCAACCCGCCATCAGGCCCACGGCCGTGTCGAGCCCCACCACGCTCACGGCCTCGCGCGGCAGGGCGCTGCTCTGATCGAGGTAGGCCGCGTAGGCCAGGATGCAGCCGATGCCAGCACCAATCGAGAAGAAGGCCTGGGTGAACGCGTTGCGGATCGTGGTGGGATCGATCAGCTTGCTGGGATCCCAGCGCAGCAAAAAGCCCTGGTAGCCCTCCTGGGCGCCCGGCAGGAAGCTCGCCCAGATCGCCAGGGCCAGCAGCAACACAAACAGAAGCGGCACGCCCCAGCTGGTGAGCCGCTCAATGCCGCGCCGAATCCCGGCCGCCACCACCAGGCCGGTGAGGCCCATGCTCAGCACCTGGCCCAGCACCGCCGGGCCGCCGTTGCTGATGCCGACGAAATGGGCTTCCGCTGCGGCCATGTCAGCCGGCAGCTCGCGCAGCAGCGCCTCCACCAGGCTCAGGCCGGTCCAGCCCATCAGCACGGCGTAGTAAGCCAGGATCCCCACGGCCGCCGCCAGAAACAACCAGCCCAGCGGCGCCCAGCGGCGACCGCCAGCCGTGATCGGTGCCAGCAGTGGGGAGTGGCCTGTGCTGCGGCCCAGCACCATCTCGGCCACCAGCACCGGCAGACACACCAGGGCCACGATCAGCACGTAGAGCAGCACGAAGGCCGCCCCGCCCCCCTGGGAGGCCCGGTAGGCGAAGCCCCAGAGATTGCCCAACCCCACCGCACTGCCGGCGGCCGCCAGCACAAAGCTCAGGGCCGAGCCCCAGCTCTCGGGCGGGCGGCCCCGCTCAACGGCAGCAGGGTTTGGAGCTGAGGGGCTCGGGGCTGGCTGGCTTGAACGGGGGCGGACCATCCAGGGGGCTGCCGAAGTTGCCCCAGTGTCCGGCACACCGCAAGCGCAGCGGCGCCCCCGTAACGGGATGGCGCAGCCGCAGGCCGGCGGCATGGAGCAGCAGGCGTGGTGCTGAGGCCGGATCTCCATAGAGCGGATCGCCAAGCACCGGATGCCCCAGCCAGGCGAGGTGCACCCGCAGCTGGTGGGAGCGGCCGGTATGGGGTTGCAGCAGCAGGGTGCTGCCAGACCGGCAAGGATCCAGCCGCCGCCAGCGGGTGAGGGCCGGTTTGCCGCCGGCCGCCACCGGCACCACGCCATAGCGGGGCGGCCGGGTGGCGAGGCGCGCCAGGGGCTGATCGATCAGGCCGCCACGGGCCGCCGGCACCCCCTGCACCCGCGCCAGGTAGGTCTTGTGCACGCGCCGATCGGCAAAGGCGCCACTCAGCAGTCGGTGGGTGTCGGCATCCCGGGCCAGCAGGATCAGGCCCGAGGTGTCGCGATCGAGGCGGTGCACCAGCCGGGCTTCGGGCCAGCGGCGCTGGGCGCGGCTGATCAGCGAATCAGCCAACTCGGGCCCCAGCCCCGGCTGGCTCAGCAGGCCCGACGGCTTGGCCAGCGCCAGCAGCCAGGAGTCGCAAAACACCAGCTCCACGTCAGCCAGGTCCTGCCCCAGGAGCTCAGCCACCCATCTCGGCCACGCCAACGCGCTGCTGCAGCCACTCCAGGCCCACCACCAGGGCCACGCCGAGTGCCCCCAGCAGCAGCGCCACCACCAGGGCCCCAGCATCGGGGGGAGCCGCCAGGGCATCGCGCAGCACCACCAGCTTGCCCTTGGCGTTGGTGGCGCTGTCCAGAACGGTGCGGAAGGGCCAGATCTTCCAGAGCGAGCCGGCCATCACACCCACCAGCAGGGCCACGGTCTGGCCATGCCAGCGCTGCAGCAACCAACGCAGCAGCCGCACGAAACTGAGCAGCCCCACCACGCAGCCCAGGGCGAAGGGCAGCAGGGTCGGCAGGTCGAGTCCTTTGACGGCCTCCATCACGTGCTGGTATTGGCCCAGGATCAGCAGCAGGAAGGAGCCGGAAATCCCCGGCAGGATCATCGCCATGATCGCCACAGCCCCGCTCCAAAACACAGTGAAAGGGTCGTGGGGCATGGTCACCGGCACCCGCGTGACGAACACCAGCGCCGCCGCCGCCCCAATCGCCATCGCCACCAGCCCGCTGCTTCCCCAGTGGGCCTGGCGGGCGATCAACACGATCGAACCCACGATCAAGCCGAAGAAGAAGGCAAACAAAAAGACCGGGTGATCTTCGTAAAGCCAGGTGATCGGCCGCACCAGCAGCAGCACCGAAGCCGCCACACCAGCCAGCAGCGGCAGCAGAAAACCCAGCCGCACGCGGGCCGCCGCCGCCGCCCAGCGCCCCTGGCCCATCAGCTTCAAAAGCCCCAGATCGAAGCCGGCGATGGCCTCCAGCAGGGTGGCGTAGATGCCCAGGATGAAAGCCATCGAGCCGCCGCTGACGCCGGGCACCACATCGGCGGCACCCATGGCCAACCCGCACAGCAGCACGTAGGGCCGCGAAGGCTGGGCAGCCAGCGAACGCGCTTCGGTCATCAGCAGGGGGCAATGGGAGACTGAGTCGCCGAAACCTTAAGGGGACCCGCCGTGAAAGCCATCAGCGTGCTGGGCTCCACTGGTTCGATCGGCACCCAAACCCTGGAGCTGGCCGAGGAGTTTCCGGATCGCTTCCGGGTGGTGGCGCTCACCGCCGGCAACAACCTCGATCTGCTGGTGGAGCAGATCCGCCGCCACGCCCCCGAGGCGGTGGCGCTGGCCGATCCCGAACGCGTGGCCGAGCTGCGCGAGCGGCTGAACGCCCTGGAGCCCGCCGCCCGGCCGGCCCAGCTGCCCGAACTGCTGGGCGGCTCCGACGGCCTCTGCGCAGCAGCCGCCTGGCCCACGGCCGATCTGGTGGTGACGGGAATTGTGGGCTGCGCCGGCCTGCTGCCCACCCTGGCCGCCATCCGCGCCGGCAAAGACCTGGCCCTGGCCAACAAGGAAACCCTGATCGCCGCCGGCCCGGTGGTGTTGCCGGAGCTGGCGAAATCAGGCTCGCGGCTGCTGCCGGCCGATTCGGAGCACTCCGCCATCTTCCAGTGCCTGCAGGGCACCCCCTACGCCGAAACCGCGCGGCTCTCCACCGGCGTGCCCACCCCGGGCCTGCGCCGCATCCAGCTCACCGCCAGCGGCGGCGCCTTCCGCGACTGGGATGCGGCTGATCTGGCCAAGGCCACCGTGGCTGATGCCACCAGCCACCCCAACTGGAGCATGGGCCGCAAGATCACCGTCGACAGCGCGTCGTTGATGAACAAGGGCCTCGAGGTGATCGAAGCCCACTACCTGTTCGGCCTGGATTACGACGCCATTGAGATCGTGATCCACCCGCAATCGATCATCCACTCGATGGTGGAGCTGACCGATTCCTCGGTGCTGGCCCAGCTGGGCTGGCCCGACATGAAGCTGCCGATTCTGTATTGCCTCAGCTGGCCGGAGCGGCTCACCACCCCCTGGCGCCGCTTGGATCTCACCGAAGTGGGCTCGCTCACCTTCCGCGCCCCCGACCCGGCCAAATACCCCTGCATGCAGCTGGCCTACGCAGCCGGCCGCGCTGGCGGCACCATGCCGGCGGTGATGAACGCCGCCAACGAGCAGGCCGTGGCTCTCTTCCTCGAGGAGCAGATCCACTTCCTCGATATTCCGAAACTGATCGACGTGGTGTGTGATCGCCACCAGGCCGACCTCACCGCCAACCCCTCCCTGTCCGACGTGTTGGCCGTGGACGCCTGGTCCCGTCAGGCGGTGCGTGAGGCTGCAGCCCGGTTGAACGCTCGCCCCACCGCCGCACTCCCCGCCTGAGCCAGCGCCAGTGGTGAAAACTTCGTGATCTCCCACCACCTGCTGCTCTGCGCCACCCCCAACAAAGCGCTCTGCTGCCCCGATCCAGCCGTGGGGGCCGCCAGCTGGGACACCCTCAAGCGCCTGGTGCGCGAGCTGGGCCTGGAGGATCCGCAACGCCCCGAGGGGATCGTGCTGCGCACCAAGGCCGACTGCCTGCGCATCTGCGCCGAGGGCCCGATCCTGTTGATCTGGCCCGAGGGCATCGTCTACGGCGGCGTTACCCCCGAGCGCATCGAGCGGATCCTGCGGGAGCACGTGCTCGGCGGCACCCCGATCGAGGCCTGGATCCTCAAGCGCATGTCCTTCAGCGCACCAGCAGCCGGTTCAGCCAGCGCACCGTGAGCTGATCGCCCCAGCAGCTCAGTGGGGCATCGCCGACGCCATGGAAGCCGTTGTGGCCACCACGGGCCGTGAACTCCACCTCCACCCCGGGTAGCGACTGGGCCGCCAGGGCCTGGGCACCGCTGACCGGCACCCAGGGATCGTCGAGGGCATGCAGCAACAGGGTGGGCGGCAGGGCCGGTGGGTCGCTGCTGCCGTCCCCATGGGCACCCAGCAACCGGGGCAGGGGCGAGGCCTCCTGGTAGTAGTGCTCCACTGAGCGGTAGCCCCAACGGGGGGCGGTGATGGCGGCGTCGAAGGCGCGGATCGTGCGGGGGCGATCCGGACCCTCCAGCGCCCAGCGCTCGGCGGCGCTCACCCCGAAGGGATCGGCGAGGGTCTGGGCACAGAGCCGGCGCAGCAGCCAGCGCTGGTAGACGCGGTTGCGGGGCTGCTCAATCTGCTGGGAGCAGCGGGCCAGATCCAGCGGACTGCTGGTGCACACCAGTGCATCCAACGCCCCCGGGGCGGCCAGGGCTGCGTTCAGCAGCATCGTGCCCCCCAGCGAAATCCCCACCCCCAGCAGCGGCCGGCTTCCGGCCTGCTCGCGCGCTCGAAGCAGCACCGGCAAGAGATCGCGATCGCAGCGGGCCGCATAGGTGCCCGGCGCCAGCGGCCGGCCCGGGCCCGCCCCACGCAGATTCAACCGCCACACCGCAAAACCAGCGGCCTGCAGACTCAGGCCCATCCGCCGCAGGCCTTCCCGCTCACTGGATCCCCCCAGCCCATGCAGCAACACCACCAAGCCCCGCGGCTCCGCCCGCTGGCCAGGAGCAACCGGCCGCGGCGGGTCGACCATTGCCAGCAGGGAGGCCTGATCCCCCACCGCCAGGGCCAGGGGTTCCCCCTGATCCGGCGGCAACAGGGGCGGCTTGAAGGTGTCCCGCAGGGTCTGCAGGTCGGGGCCGATCCAGGGCCAGCGCTGCTGGAATGGAGCCAGCCCCAGGCCCTGCACCAGCTCCTGCATCACCCGCTTCAGGCGGCCGCCTTCTTGCCCACGCCCATGCTGCGCAGCTCGCTGAGCAGGCCATTCAGCACCACCTTGGCATCGCCAAACACCATGGCCGTCTGGGGCAGCTCAAACAGGGCGTTCTTGATGCCGGCGTAGCCCGCTCCCAGGCTGCGCTTGACCACAAACACCTGGCGGGCCTGATCCACTTCGAGCACGGGCATGCCGTACAGCGGACTGCTGGAATCGCTCTTGGCGTCGGGGTTCACCACGTCGTTGGCGCCCAGCACGATCACCACATCGGTGCGGGGGAATTCGGGGTTGATCGTGTCCATCTCGAGCAGTTGCTCGTAGGGCACGTCGGCCTCCGCCAGCAACACATTCATGTGGCCCGGCATGCGGCCGGCCACCGGGTGAATCGCATAGCTCACCTCCACCCCATGGGCCTCCAGCAGCTTGGAGAGCTCCCGTAGAGCGTGCTGGGCCTGGGCCACGGCCAGGCCGTAGCCCGGCACGAACACCACCCGCTCAGCGGCCTCAAGCGCCAGGGCGCATTCCTCGGCGCTGCAGCTGGTGATGCGGGTGTAGCCCGCCTCGTCGCCGCCACCGCCCACGCTCGCAGAACCCCCGAGGGCGCCGCCGAACAGAACGCTCACCAGGGAGCGGTTCATGGCGGTGCACATCACCTGGGTGAGGATCAGGCCCGCTGCGCCCACCATGGCGCCGGCCACGATCAGCAGCTGACTGCCCACCACAAAGCCGGTAGCGGCAGCGGCCACCCCGGAATAGGAGTTGAGCAGGGAGATCACCACGGGCATGTCGGCCCCGCCGATCGGCAGGGTGACGCCAATGCCCAGCAAGCTCGAGGCCACCACCAGCAGCCAGAGGGGAGAGCCGGCCATCGCCCCAGGCAGGGCCAAAGCCCCCACCAGACAGGCCACCGCCAGGGCGATGTTGACGCCGTGGCGCAGGGAGCTCTGGGTCCAGCCGGGGGTGTCGATCCAGCCCTGCAGCTTGCCCATCGCCACGATCGAGCCGCTGAAGGTGATCGCGCCCACAAACACGGAGATCACGATCGAGATCTGCTCCACCAACCCCGGGGAGCCTCCCGAGCCGTAGAGCGCCACACCGAGGGCCACCAGCAGCGACGCCATGCCGCCGCAGCCGTTGAACAAGGCCACGGTTTCGGGCATGGCTGTCATCGGCACCCGCCGGGCGGTGACCAGCCCCAGCAACCCGCCCACGGTGGTGCCAATGGCAATCCAGAGCCAGGCCTGGGGGCTGAGGGGCTGCTGAATCAGCAGGCCCAGCACCGCCAGACCCATGGCCAGGGCGGCCAGGCCATTGGCGGAGCGGGCCGTGCTCACCTTGGAGAGGCCCTTGATGCCCAGGGCCAGCAGCAACACCGCCACCAGGTCGATCAGGGCGGGCAACAGATTCAGTCCGGCCATCAGCGTGCCCCCCCGGAGCGGGTCTTTTTACGAGAAAACATCGCGAGCATGCGGTCGGTGACTAGGAAGCCGCCCACCACGTTGAACAGGGCGAAGCCGAGCGACAGGGAACCCAACACCAACAAGGGCACCTGGCCGTTGGCCTGGCCGATCAGGGTGAGCGACGCCAGCATCGTGATGCCACTGATGGCATTGGCGCCACTCATCAGCGGCGTGTGCAGGGTGGGCGGCACCTTGCCGATCAATTCAAGGCCCAGCAGGCTGCCGAGTAGCAGCACCCACAGGGCTTGGGTCAGGGCACTCATCAGTTGGCTCCGGAAACGAGGTCGGGGAAACGGCAAGCGCCGGCGTGGGTGAGCAGGCAACCCGCCACGATCGGGTCCTCCTGGGTGATCAGCTCGTCGAGCTGGAAGCCGCCCTCACCGAGCACGTGCTCCACCAGGGCAGCCAGGTTGCGCGCATAAAGGGCACTGGCGTGGTTGGCCACGGAGCTGGGCAACCCGTCGCCACCAATCAGCAGCACCCCATGGCGCTCCACGGTCTGGCCGCACACCGTGCCGGCGCAGTTGCCGCCCTGGGCCACCGCCAGGTCCACCACCACCGAGCCGGGCCGCATGCCCGCCAGCATCTCCTCGGAGATCAGCCGTGGTGCCCGCCGGCCCGGCACCTGGGCAGTGCAGATCACCATGTCGGCCAGGGCCAGCTGCTCGGCCAGCTGCTGCCGCTGGGCCGCCAGGAAAGCCTCACTGGCCGCCTTGGCATAGCCGCCCGACTCGGCCGGGCGCTCCTCCTGCTCGGGCGGCGCCAGAAAACGCCCACCCAGCGATTCCACCTGCTCCTTGGCCGCCGGCCGCACGTCGCTCACGTACACCACCGCTCCCAACCGCCGGGCCGTGGCCAGGGCCTGCAGACCGGCCACCCCAGCACCGAGGATCAGGGCCCGGGCTGGCTGGATCGTGCCGGCGGCCGTCATCAGCATCGGCACGTAGCGATCGAGGGCCGCCGCCGCCAGCAGCACCGCCTTGTAGCCGGCGATGTTGGCCTGCGACGACAGCACATCCATGCTCTGGGCCCGGCTGATTCGGGGCAAAAGCTCCAGGGCCAGAGCCGAAACGCGGCGGGCCTGGAGCTGCTCCACCATCGCCGCCGCTCCGTAAGGAGCCAGCAGCCCGGCCACCAAGGCGCCGGGCTTGAGCTGATCGAGCACCTCGGCAGCTGGCGGGTTAACGCAGAGCACCGCATCAACTCCCCCGCCAAGGCCGGCCCCAGACTCCACCAGCTGGGCGCCGGCATCGGCGTAGTCGGCGTCGGCAAACCCGGCAGCCAGGCCCGCCCCCTGTTCCAATCGAACATTCAGGCCGCGGGCCCGCAGGCGCCGCACCGTTTCTGGGGTAGCCGCCACTCGGCACTCCCCAGCACTGCGCTCCCGCAGGATCAAGACATCAGCCAAGTGGATCCCCAGAGGCCCTCTCGTTCTATTAGGGGGGAATGCCCCTACTGGGGGCAACACACTGAAGGAAAATGTGCGCAGTTGCCCATCGCAGTTGCCCATCTAGCAGCTGCCCGGCCAACCCGGCAGGGAGTCAGAACAGGGGCAAGAGCTCCTGTTCCACGCAACTGGCCTGGGGCAGGGCGCCCTGGTGACGCAGGTGGCGGGCCCGCAGGATCATCGGATCGATGTCGCATTCCAGGGCCCAGCACTGGTTGAGATGGCGTTGCTGCTGGGCGAGGGGCCAGGCCCAGCCATTGGGATCGGAGCAGGGATGGGCCATGGCGAGCGCAGCGCAGACCTTGTGAATGGCCCGAACGTAGGCACGGCTGGGCCCAAACCCATAGGCCACATCACTCATTTGCCGCAAGCCTGCTGACGGCCCGGCCACCCTGGCCACAATGGCGCGATGGCCTTCCCCTCGTTTGATCTGGGCATCAAGGCGCCGGCAACTCCTGGGATCCGGCCCAGGCAGTGGCAGAGCCGCCTGATCCAGTTGCTGCGAGCCCGCCTGGTTAATAGCCAGCCGGGCGGTCACGACGTGCTGATTCACGCCGGCCCGGGAGCCGGCAAGACGCTGGGCGCCCTGCTCAGCTTCCACACCCTGCAGCGGGAGCAACGGCTCGATCGCTTTCTGGTGTTCTGCCACCGCAGCTCGATCGCCCGCCAGTGGCTGGCGGCCGCAGAACGCTTGAACCTGCGTTTGCGGGAGTGGGACCCCGAGCAGGGGCTGGCCGCCCTGGGGGCCCCCAGCGCCTGGGATGGACTGCTGTTGAGTTACCAGAGCGCCGGCCGGCACCGCAGCCATCTCGAAGCCAGGTTGCCCGAGGCCGGGCTCGGCCGCTGGCTGGCCATTGCCGATGAGGTGCACCACCTGGGCCTCGATCCGGACGAACCGGAAGCCGCCGCCTGGGGATTCGCCTTCAGCCAGCTCACCGCCGGAGCCCAGCTGCGACTGGGGCTCACCGGCACCCCCTTCCGGGCCGACAACCTGGCCTTCTGCGCCGCCCGCCGGGTGCGGGTGCAGGAGGGTGATGACGTGATCGAGCGGATCGTCCCCGACCTGAGCGTCGAACCGCGCCACTTGATCCTGGCCGGAGACGTGCGGCCGCTGGAATTCCGCTTTCAGGACGGCTGGGTGGAGCACGGCCGGCCCCAGGCCAGCGCCGATACCGAAACCTCGCCCCTCTCGGCCGAAGTGCGCGAGAGCTGGCGGGCCCGCAATCTGCGCCGGGCGATCCAACTGGGCGACAGCAGCAGCATTGCCCTGCGGCTGCTGCTCAATGCCCGCAAGCGACTGGAGCGGGTGCGCACCAGTCATCCCGAGGCGGGAGGGCTGGTGATCGCCCGCGACATCGCCCACGCCCGCCGCATCACAGGGCTCCTGGAGGAGGAGGGCGATCGGGTCCACCTGGTGCACTCCCAGGATCCGGACGCCGCCGCGCGCCTGGCTGCCTTCCAGGCCGGGGAAGCCGATTGGCTGGTGAGCGTCGACATGTGCGCCGAAGGCTTCGATGCCCCGCGGCTGCGGGTGGTGGCCTACTTGACCACCGTGGTCACCCGCAGCCGCTTTGTGCAGGCGATCACCCGGGCCGTGCGCATGGATGGCCACCGAGCCGCAGTGGAAGGGGTGCCGCGGGATGCCTCCTTCGTGTTTGCCCCCGCCGACCCGCTGTTGATCCGCTACGCCCGCAGCTGGTCGCTCAGCGAGCCCTATCTGATCCGCGCCAAGTTGGCGGCCCCACTGAGCGATGCCGGCGGCCTTGCCCGGGGCGGCCAGCTCCCCCTGGAAGCGGTGGATGAGCACCTGGGAGAAGTGATCCGCATGGGCGGACCGCAGCTGCCGGGTTTTCTGCACTAAATGGCGCTATCCGTGCTGCAGAAATACAAGCATTTACTGCAAATACGCGACGTTGTGTCAACCAATACCTCATCCGGGCGCACGCCCCGGCAGCGTGGTTCCAACCAAGGGGGAGAGCGGAGCATGAACGCAGCAGTGAATCGCCGTCTCACCGTTGCCGTCAGCTGGGCTTTGGCCCGTCGCGCCACCCTCGACTGCCTCGAGCACTACGAAGAAAGCTTTGCGGTCACAGAAGAATTCCGTGAGTGGCTGCTCTGCCTGGAGGAGCATCCCGAACTCCTGGCCGCCAGCGTGTTGATGGTGCCCAACGACCTGGGCCAGGGCATTTGCCCGGAAAGCGACGGACTCCTGGAAATTTGAGTTAACTCAAAAAAATTTCGAAGATTGCAGCCTTGGCCTTTGCTGCTGCACGCCCCGGGCCAACACGCCCGAGCAGCCCATCCCTTAGGCTCAACTCATAGTCGATCCGCTTACGTCATGACCGCTCCGGGGCTGGCTGTCGAAAATCTGGTGATCGTGGGCTCGGGCCCCGCCGGCTACACGGCCGCGATCTACGCGGCGCGGGCCAACCTCAGCCCCCTGCTGGTCACCGGCTTCCAGGACGGCGGCATTCCCGGCGGTCAACTGATGACCACCACCCACGTTGAAAACTTTCCCGGCTTTCCCGACGGCATCCTCGGCCCGGAGCTGATGGACCAGATGAAGGCCCAGGCCGTGCGCTGGGGCACCCGCCTGGTGGAGGCCGATGCCACCGCCATCGACCTCGCCCAGCGGCCCTACCGCATCACCGCGGAAGGCCAGACGATCGAAGCCCAGGCTGTGATTCTGGCCACGGGCGCCAGCGCCAACCGGCTGGGTCTCCCCAGTGAGGAACAGTTCTGGAGCCGGGGCATCAGCGCTTGCGCCATCTGCGATGGCGCCACCCCCCAGTTCCGACAGGCCGAACTGGCCGTCGTCGGCGGTGGCGACTCGGCCTGTGAAGAGGCGGTTTATCTCACCAAATACGGCAGCCATGTGCACCTGATCGTGCGCGGCGACAAGCTGCGGGCCAGCGGTGCCATGGCCGACCGCGTGCTGGCCAACCCAGCCATCACCGTGCACTGGAACCGTCAGCTGGCTGATGCCAGCGGCGGGGACTGGCTGGAGGCCATCACCCTGCGGGATGCCCACAGCGACGCCACCGAGGAGCTGGCCATCAAAGGCCTCTTCTATGCCATCGGCCACACCCCCAACACCCGTCTGGTGAAGGGCCAACTCGAGGTGGATGGCCATGGCTACCTGGTAACCCAGCCCGGCCGACCCGAAACCAGCCGCGAAGGCGTCTACGCCGCCGGTGACGTGGCCGATGCCGAGTGGCGTCAGGGCATCACCGCGGCGGGCAGCGGCTGCCAGGCAGCCCTCGCCGCCGAGCGCTGGCTGACCCACCACAACCTGGCAGTCACCGTCAGCCACGAGCCGGTGGACCCCGCCGAGGTGGGCGAACCCAAGCGCACCGCCGAAAGCGATGAGAGCAACTACGACCCCCAGGCTCTCTGGCAGAAAGGTGGATTTGCGCTGCGCAAGCTGTATCACGACAGCACCAGGCCCCTGCTGGTGGTGTACACCTCACCGAGCTGCGGACCCTGCCACGTGCTCAAGCCCCAACTCAAGCGCGTGCTCGATGAGCTCGGCGGTGCGGCCCAGGGCGTGGAGATCAACATCGAAGCCGATCAGGAGATCGCTGTGCAGGCCGGGGTCACCGGTACGCCCACGGTGCAGCTGTTCCACAACAAGGAGCTCAAGCAGACCTTCCGGGGCGTGAAGCAACGCAGCGAGTTCAAGGCCGCCATCGAAGCCCTGATCGGAGTGCCGGCCTGATCAGCGGCGACGCGGACCGCCGGGACGGTTGCCGCCGGGACGGGGACCAGCGGCCGCATTGCGCTCCCGGTAGGTGATGCGCCCGCGGGTGAGGTCGTAGGGGCTGATCTCCACCAGCACCTTGTCGCCTGCCAGCAGCTTGATCCGGAACTTGGTGAGCTTGCCCGCCGCCCGGCAGAGGCATTGGTGACCAGCCGGCTGCTCCAGGGTCACCAGGTAAAACCCGTTGCCCTGTTCCTTTTCAATCACACCGGAGGTCTCGATCATGCGGGGAGGCTGTCTTGGGAATCAATCGCTGCCAACAGCTTAATTGCCGCCCGACAGGCGATAGGGTCTCTGGCACTTGTGCCGTTCCGGCATCGCCATGCTTCTGCCGCCTCTGTCAATAGATCTGGGGCTGCTGCTGATCTCCATCGGCGTGGTGAACCTCTGGAAAGCCCGCCAGGCCAGTTGAGGCCAGGCTCCTCATCAGCCTCCCCTGACCACCCTCCTCTTCCACAAGCCCTACGGGGTGCTGAGCCAGTTCACTCCCGAACCGGGCAGCCACTGGGAGTGCCTGGCGACCTTCATCAAGGTGCCTGGGGTGTACGCCGCCGGCCGACTTGATGCCGACAGCGAGGGGCTGCTGCTGCTCACCAGCAACGGCCGGCTGCAGCAGCGCCTCACCGATCCCAGCTGCGGCCATTGGCGCCGCTACTGGGCCCAAGTGGAAGGGCAGGCAGCCAACCAGCCCCAAGCGATGGAGCAGTTGCGCAGCGGCGTGCTGATCCAGGGCCAACGCACCATGCCGGCACGCGCCCAGGTGATCGCCGATCCAGCCCTGCCCGAGCGCACCCCCCCGATCCGTCAGCGCGCCGCCATTCCCACCAGCTGGATCGAGCTGGAGCTGCGGGAGGGTCGCAATCGCCAGGTGCGACGCATGACCGCCGCCGTGGGCCTGCCCACCCTGCGGCTGCTGCGGGTGGCCATCGACCTGATGGATGGGGACGCCCCGCTCGACCTTGCGGGCCTGGCCCCGGGTGAATGGCGCGAGGTGACGGCAATGGAAGCGGCCCGCCTGGAGCAGCTGCTGCAGCGCCGAGCAGGCGTGGGCTGGAGCTCACCCGGACGGGGCGGCCGGGCGGGGGGCGGGAAATCCGGCCGAGCCGGGGGAGGCGGATAGGGCGGCTTAGCCGACCACATCCTTGAGTTCGCGCACGGTCTGCAACTGACCGTAGTAGTAATTCGCCCGAGCACGACGGTCGCCATCCTCGAGGGTGTCGAAGGCATCGAAACCCAGGGCCTGCCAGAGCTCGTGGCCGCAGGCTCGGTTGAGCTCTTCAATCGCCTCGGCTTCAAGGTTCGCCAGACGGCGCTGCAGGTTTTTGATCTGGGCAACCGACATGCACGCATCCGAGCGACAGCCCAATAGTACAGGCGCACTGGCGCCCGAGCTTCAGAAGGGCAGCTTCTTCTTGGCTTCCTTGTCGAGATCCGATTCCATCTCCCGCAGGCGCCGGAGAATCGTGTCGTAGTACTCCTTGAGATAGGCCTCCAGGCCTGTGGTTTCGGCTGGGTCGAGACCAAACGCCTCGTAGCTGGCCTGCATCGGTGCGTCGAGGGCCGTACCGCCGCCGGTCACCGCCTCAAAGGCCAGCCGCTCGGCCACATT
Source organism: Cyanobium sp. Alchichica 3B3-8F6 (assembly GCF_024346435.1). Lineage (NCBI taxonomy): Bacteria > Bacillati > Cyanobacteriota > Cyanophyceae > Synechococcales > Prochlorococcaceae > Cyanobium > Cyanobium sp. Alchichica 3B3-8F6. Next base: position 73,302 of record NZ_JAGQCZ010000002.1, read on the forward strand.
CAAACTGGCTTCGAAGAAGCCGGTCACCGACCGCATCAGGCCGAGCAGGGCCGGTGGCACGCGGAACGTGCGGGCCTCCTTGCCGGTGAAGCGCTCACACAACTGGGTGATTTCGCTGGTGGTCCAGGCGCGCAGACCCACCACCGGAAAGGCCTGACGCACGGTCTGGGGATGCTCCAGGGCAGCCACGGCAAAGCGGGCCATGTCCTGGGTGTTCATGTAGGCGATGGGGGTGGGCGAACCACTCACCCACACCGTCTGGCTTTCCAGCACGGGAATGGCGAACTGGCTGATCACGCCCTGCATGAAGGCCACGCCACGCAGGATCGTGTAGTCGAAATCAGAGGCCATCAACCAGTCTTCTGTGCAGGCCTTGATGTCCATCAGGGGCACATCACGGTGTTGATGCGCATCCAGCAGCGACACAAACACGACCCGCTTCACACCGGCGGTCTGGCAGGCCGCAAACAGGTTCTGTTTACCTCTCCAGTCGATGTCGTAAGAGCTACCGGAATCGGTCGCCCGGGCGGTGGCCGCGTCGATCACCGCGTCCTGCCCTTCGAGGGCATAGGCCAGGCTCTCGGGCTCCAGCAGGTCGCCGCGGGTGAGCTCACAACCCCACTCCTGCAGGAAGGACGCCTTGCGGGGCGAGCGCACCATGCAGCGCACCTGGTGGCCGGCGTCGAGGGCTCGGCGGGCGACCTGACGCCCCAGAGTGCCCGTCCCGCCAACCACCAGAACCTGCATCGCCAACGCTCAAGCGGGCCTGAGCCTAGGCGTCGGCTGGGTCGAGCCGGGAGCAGAGGCCGCTTCGACAGGCAGTCGTCAGTCTTTGTCGGCCAATTTCAGCAACAGGGCACCACCGGCGAGCCCCACGGGAATCAGCACCCAGAACAGGGCTGCGGTGCCGAAGATTTCAGAGGCCATGGGCCGGTGGGCGAAAGGCCCTCCTATTTAGCAGCGCCAGCGGCCGGGGCGGCCAACCGCTGGGCAATCTGCAGGATCACGCTCCAGGGCGCGTCGCTGCGCAGCTGAGCCGGCATCACGCCGCTGGCCAGCGCCACCCAGCCCTCGGCCTGCAAGGCGGCCACCAGGGCCGCCAAGGGCGGCGGGCCGCAACTGAGCCGGCGGGCGATCTCAGCGGTTGGCCAGCAGACGGGCGGTACCCCTGGATCGGCCGCCAGCTGGCCCAGCAAGCGGGCACCCGCAGCGCCGAGGCTGCCGGGCAGGGTGTCGCCGAGGCTGGCCATCGCTGCCAGCAGCGCCGGATCCTGCAGCGGGCCGATCCAGAGGGGCCCACTGATCGCTAGGGGCTGGGCAACCCTGGGCTGGGCCTGGCTTGCGGGGCAGAGACAGGGCAGCCACTGGCGCAGCCGCAGCAACGGCTGCACCTCCTGGGCGCCGCAACCATGGCAGTGGGCCAGCAGGCCGAGCTGCTGCTCCTCACCGCATCCAGCTCGGCGCCGCAACCGCACCGCGGTGCGAAACGTGCGTCCCTCACTGAAGCTGAACAGGGGCTCCACCCCACGCCTCATCGCCCAGGCTGCCCGCGCCACCGTGCCGAGCTGCAGACGCAGGGCCAGCTCCCAGCTGGCCGGATGGGCACGGGCCGCTGCCCCCAGCAACCGGATTGCGGCCGGCCGGTCGTGGCCGGTGGGGGAGCGGCCGTCGGTGCTGGCCAGATAGAGCACGCCGTCGAAGGCCACCGCCTCCAGGGCCAGCGGCAGCAGGGCCGTGGGGCAGCCGAAGCCATCGAGATCCACCAGCTCGAAGCGCTCCTGGCGTTGCAGGCACTCCGCCAGCAGGTGCTGGGCCGTGCGGGCGCTGCAGCGCAAACCCTTCAGGCCCGCGAGATTGCGCTCCAGCAGGGGCAGCCGATCGGGATCAGCGTCGTTGGCCCACACCGCCTCGGCTCCCCCCTCCAGCCCATAACGCAGGGCGCGGATGCCACAGCCAGCCATGGCATCGAGCACCCGCAGCGGGCCGCGGGCCGCCAGGGAGGCCGCCAGCAGCACCCCCAGATCGCGGGAGGGGCGCGACTCCGGCCGGAAAAAGCCGCTGCCGGGCTCCAGCCGGGCCCGCCCTTCGCAATAGTGATCGTCGGTGTGTGCTGTCAGGAGATCCCGAGGTGGCGGTCACAATCCAGCCTGCACCCCCAGCTCCGGCCGATGGGGCCGCTGGCAACGACACCGATTGGGGCGTCCATGCCGAGTGGCTCTGGCGCGGGCAGCGCTGCCACTGGCGGGCGCTGGGGGATGCAGCGGCGCCGGCCCTGGTGCTGGTGCATGGTTTTGCCGCCGGCAGCGGCCACTGGCGTCGCAACGCGGCGGTGCTCGCCGCCGCGGGCTGGCGCGTTTACGGGCTGGATCTGATCGGCTTCGGGGCTTCCAGTCAGCCGGCCCTGCGCCTCGACAACCGCCTCTGGGCCCGGCAGCTGCAGGCCTTCCTCGAGCAGGTGGTGCAGGGGCCGGCGGTGCTGGTGGGCCACTCCCTCGGGGGCCTGGTGACCCTCAGCTGCGCCGTGTTGTTCCCCCGCTGGGTGCGGGCCGTGGTGGCCGCCCCCCTGCCGGACCCCACCTTGATGCTGACCAGCCGGGGTAGACCCCCCCGCCGGCCACCGTGGTGGCGGCGGCTGCAGCGCTGGCTGGTGACCCTGCTCTGCCGGTTGCTGCCGCTGGAGCTGCTGGTGCCGCTGCTGGCCCACTCGCCCCTGCTGGACCTGGGCATCCAGTCGGCCTACAACACGCCCGTGATCGGCGACCGCGACCTGCACCGGGTGATCGCCAGGCCGGCCAGGCGCCCCGGCGCCGTTCGCGCCCTCAGGGCCATGAGCATCGCCATGGCGCTACGCCCCCATGCCGCCACCGCGCCAGCTCTGCTGCAACGGCTCCAGCAGCCGCTGCTGCTGATCTGGGGCCAGCGCGATCGGCTGGTGCCGGTGCAGGTGGCCCAGCAGGTGCAACGGTTGCGTCCGGATCTGCCCCTGGTGTTGCTGGATGGCAGTGGCCACTGCCCCCACGACGAACAGGCCGAGGCCTTCAACGGCGCCCTGCTCGCCTGGCTGGAGCAGCTGCCGGCGACCGGCCCCATTCCCAGCCCCGGGCGGTAATTTGGGGCAAAGCCACCGCAGCGGGTTCCTCAGGCGATGAAACACACCCTCTCGGTGTTGGTGGAAGACGAATCCGGGGCCCTGAGCCGAATTTCCGGCCTGTTCGCCCGCCGGAGCTTCAACATCGAGAGCCTGGCGGTGGGGCCGGCCGAGCAGGCCGGCATCTCCCGGCTGACGATGGTGGTGGAGGGCGACGACCACACCCTCGAGCAGATGACCAAGCAGCTCGACAAGCTGGTCAACGTGCTCGGGGTGATCGACCTCTCGCGCATTCCCGCCGTGGAGCGCGAACTGATGCTGCTCAAGGTGTCGGCCCCGGCCGAAACCCGCAGCGCCATCCTCGATTTGGTGCAGGTGTTCCGAGCCAATGTCGTGGACGTGGCCGATGACGCCCTGACCCTGGAGGTGGTGGGAGATCCGGGCAAGCTGGTGGCCCTCGAACAGGTGATGGAGAGCTACGGGATCCTCGAGATCGCCCGCACCGGCAAGGTGGCCCTGGAGCGGGCCTCCGGGGTCAACACCGCCTTCCTGAAGGTGACGGCCTCCAACAAACGGGTGCCGGCCTAGGGCTTGCCCTGCACCAGGGTGCCGCCTTCCACCACCGTGGCCTTGACGATCTTGTCCCCCTGGCGGATCTGGTCGATCACCTCCATCCCCTTGCTCACCCGGCCAAACACGGCATAGCGGCCATCGAGCTCAGGCAGAGCCTGCAGAGCCACATAGAACTGAGCACTGGCGGAATTGGGATCGGCGGAGCGGGCCATGGCCACCGCCCCGCGCTGGTGGGCCAGGGCTAGTTGCCGGGTCACCCCCGGCGCCGTCACCGGTTCGCCGTAACGGGGCTCGGGCTCATCGCTGCGCTTGATCTCCAAAGGGATCAGGCGGGCTTCACCGCTGACGGGATCCACATAGCTGCCCAGGCCGTACTGGCTGGCTGGCACCTTCGGATCAGCACTGCCGGGATCCCCTCCCTGCACCACAAACGGCACCGGCTCGCGCACCACCCGGTGGAACACCGTGCCGTTGTACACGCCCCGTTTGACGAGATCGACAAAATTGCCGGCGGTCAGCGGCGCCGCGGCGCCCTCGAGCTGGAGCTGCACCTCGCCCTTGCTGGTTTGCAGGGCCACGGTGGCCGAACCACTCAGGCAGGGGGTACTCGCAGCACTGCAACCCAGCTGACGGCTGCTGCTATCGGCGGCGCAAGCCACCAGAGTGAACGGCGCCAGCAGCAACAGCCCGCCCAGCACCAGGCGGCTCAACCAGATCCGAGCCATCAGACGCCCTCCAGGGGAACACCCAGAAAGCGGGCCAACTGGGCGCCGGAGAGCTCCAGGTCGGCCAGGGGCATCGGCTCGCCGACCCGGGTGAGGGGCATGTCGCGGCGTCCCTGCACCTTCAGCGCCAGGCGGCGGCGGGGATTGAGACCATCGCGCACCTCCACCTTCACCGCCTGGATATCACGCAGGGGGATGTCCACTGTGATCATCTGGCGGAAGCCGCGACGGCTGATCGTGGCCGTGCCGGCCTGCCGGTCAAAGCGGTTGCTGCCGGCTCCCACATCGATGCCGATCACGGCCCAGAGATAGGCGCATAGGGCCATGGCCGCCAGGCCATACAGCCCCATCACCAGCCCCTGGGGCAACCAGGCCAGCTCAGCCGGGTGGCCGATCGGCAGCAGGTCGGTGCCCAGATAGCTGGACGCACTGGTGAGCAGGAAGCCGAGGCCGCCGGTGGTCACCACCACGGCCACCAACACGTTGGAGAGCCGCCGCGACCCCAGCACCGGCAGCTCGAGCAACTCGATCGCGGGGGAGGAGACCATGGGAACGCACAAACAATGGCTGTCATCCTGACCGGTCGCAGCGCCTGGATGCAACGCCGGCACGGATCCCGAAATCCCAGCCAGAGCGGCCCATGTCAGCCCGTATCAAACGGCCTCGCGATCCCCTTCAACATTGTTACCATTGCCCAGTAATCCCTCAGCTTCCGCGGGTTTTCCGCTCCGTTTCATCACCATGACGATCGCTGTAGGGCGCATGCCGCAGCGGGGATGGTTCGACATCCTCGATGACTGGCTCAAGCGCGACCGCTTCGTATTTGTGGGTTGGTCGGGTCTGCTCCTGTTCCCCACCGCCTATCTGGCACTGGGTGGCTGGCTGACCGGCACCACCTTTGTCACCTCCTGGTACACCCACGGCATTGCCAGCTCCTATCTGGAGGGCTGCAACTTCCTCACCGCCGCCGTCAGCACCCCCGCTGACGCCATGGGTCACAGCCTGCTGCTGCTCTGGGGCCCTGAGGCCCAGGGCGACTTCGTGCGCTGGTGCCAGCTCGGTGGCCTCTGGCCCTTCGTGGCCCTGCACGGCGCCTTCGCCCTGATCGGCTTCATGCTGCGTCAGTTCGAGATCGCCCGTCTGGTGGGCATCCGCCCCTACAACGCCATCGCCTTCTCCGGCCCGATTGCGGTGTTCGTCAGTGTCTTCCTGATGTACCCGCTCGGTCAGAGCAGCTGGTTCTTCGCTCCGTCCTTCGGGGTGGCGGCGATCTTCCGCTTCCTGCTGTTCCTGCAGGGCTTCCACAACTGGACGCTGAACCCGTTCCACATGATGGGCGTGGCCGGCATCCTCGGCGGTGCTCTGCTGTGCGCCATCCACGGCGCCACGGTGGAGAACACCCTGTTCGAAGACTCCGATCAGTCGAACACCTTCAAGGCGTTCGAGCCCACCCAGGAAGAGGAGACCTACTCGATGGTCACCGCCAACCGCTTCTGGAGCCAGATCTTCGGGATCGCCTTCTCCAACAAGCGCTGGCTGCACTTCTTCATGCTGTTCGTGCCGGTGATGGGTCTGTGGACCAGCAGCATCGGCATCATCGGCCTGGCTCTCAACCTGCGCGCCTACGACTTCGTGTCGCAGGAAATCCGCGCCGCTGAGGACCCCGAATTTGAAACCTTCTACACGAAGAACATTCTTCTGAATGAAGGTCTGCGTGCCTGGATGGCACCGGCTGACCAGCCGCACGAAAACTTCGTCTTCCCTGAAGAGGTTCTGCCCCGTGGAAACGCCCTTTAATTCCAACTTGGTGGTCGGAGGCAGAGACCTCGACTCCACCGGTTATGCCTGGTGGGCGGGCAATGCCCGTCTGATCAACCTCTCCGGCCGCCTGCTCGGCGCCCACGTGGCCCACGCGGGTCTGATGGTCTTCTGGGCCGGCGCCATGATGTTGTTCGAGGTGAGCCACTTCACCTTCGACAAGCCCATGTATGAACAGGGCCTGATCCTGTTCCCCCACGTGGCCACCCTTGGCTACGGCGTGGGCCCCGGCGGCGAGGTCACCGATCTCTACCCGTTCTTTGTGGTCGGTGTGCTGCACCTGATCAGCTCGGCCGTGCTCGGCCTGGGCGGTCTGTATCACGCCCTCCGCGGCCCTGAAATCCTCGAGAACTACTCCTCGTTCTTCTCCCAGGATTGGCGCGACAAAAACCAGATGACCAACATCATTGGTTATCACCTGATCCTTCTCGGCGTCGGCGCCCTGCTGCTGGTCTTCAAGGCCATGTTCTTCGGCGGCGTCTACGACACCTGGGCCCCGGGCGGTGGCGATGTGCGCATCATCACTAACCCCACCCTCAGCCCCGGAGTGATCTTCGGCTATCTCACCCGCGCCCCGTTCGGTGGCGAAGGTTGGATCATCGGGGTCAACTCGATGGAAGACATCATTGGTGGCCACATTTGGATCGGTCTGATCTGCATCTTTGGTGGCATCTGGCACGCGATCACCAAGCCCTTCGGCTGGGTGCGCCGCGCCTTCATCTGGAATGGTGAGGCCTACCTGAGCTACAGCCTTGGCGCCCTGAGCTTCATGAGCTTCATCGCCTCGGCCTACATTTGGTTCAACAACACCGCCTATCCCTCGGAGTTCTACGGCCCCACAAACGCCGAGTCCTCCCAGGCCCAGAGCTTCACCTTCCTGGTGCGCGACCAGCGCCTGGGCGCCAACATCGGTTCGGCCATGGGCCCCACCGGTCTGGGCAAATACCTGATGCGCTCACCCACCGGCGAGATCATCTTCGGTGGTGAAACCATGCGCTTCTGGGACTTCCGCGGCCCCTGGCTGGAGCCCCTACGCGGCCCCAACGGCCTGAGCCTCGACAAGCTCCAGAACGACATTCAGCCCTGGCAAGTGCGCCGCGCGGCTGAATACATGACCCACGCTCCCAACGCGTCCCTGAACTCGGTGGGCGGCATCATCACCGAGCCCAACTCGGTGAACTTCGTGAACATCCGCCAGTGGCTGGCGTCCACGCAGTTTGTGCTCGCCTTCTTCTTCCTGGTGGGTCACCTCTGGCACGCCGGCCGCGCCCGCGCTGCCGCTGCCGGTTTCGAGAAAGGGATCGACCGCAAGGCCGAGCCCACCCTGGCCATGCCGGACCTCGACTGAGCCCTTGTGTTGATCTGAATCCGCAACCATCGGATGCAGTTCTGCCTCAGCCCCCGCCACATGCGGGGGCTTTTTTATTGCCCCGCTCCAGGCTGCATAGCTTTCCAGCAGTACTCAAGACTGCCTGCATGAAGCGTCCCCAGCTTCCGCCGGTGCTGGTCAGCGCCGTGAGCGCCAGCCTGCTCAGCACGGCCCTTGGGTTGAACCCCGTCTTGCCTGCCGCGAAGGCCAAGGGGCGGGACGTACCAGATCAGTGATCGCAACGGCACCACCTGGCCGGTGCAGGTGCGCGACCAGGGGCGAACGCTCAGCTTCAGCTGGTCGGATCGGGTGCTCACCATGACGCCCGAAACCGCAGCCACCAGCGGCACCAGCTGGGGCCAGCTGCTCGACATCCTGCTGGGCCAGTGAAGCCCTGGCTTGCGGTTAGTCCGCAAGCCAGCGGCGCAGCAAGGGCAGGCTCAAGCCGATCACATTGCTGAAACACCCCTCGATCCGCTCCACCAGCAAGCCGCCGCGGCCCTCCAAGGCAAAGCCGCCGGCGCACTGCAGCGGTTCGCCGGTGGCCACATAGGCCTCAATCTCCGCTGGGCTCAGGGACGCGAACTGCACGCGGGTCACCACCGCGGCGAGCTGGGGGCTGGAGTGGCCCCCCAGACCCTGGCCACCAGCAAATAAGCAGTGGCCGGTGATCAGCTCTCCCCAGTGCCCGGCCATCCGCTGCCAGCGCGCCTGGGCTTCCGCAGCATCGGCGGGCTTGCCAAACACCTCCCCCTCAAACACCAACAGCGAATCACAGCCGAGCACCGCAGCGCCCTCGCCAAAGCCCTCCGCCACGGTGGATGCCACCGCCGCCGCCTTGGCCCGCGCCAGCTGCTGCACGAGCTGCCTCGGATCGCTGTGCTGGATCGCTGCCTCGTCCACGCCGCTCACCTGCACCCGGTGGGGGATGCCGGCCTGCTCCAGCAAACGCCGACGGGCGGGAGACGCCGAAGCAAGAACGAGCATGGGGTCAGGGAGAATCCCTCTATGCAACACCGGGCCGCCACCCCAATCGACCGCCTGCTCCTCGACCCCCTCCTCCACGACCGGCGTGCCCAGCAGCGCGCCAGCCAGGCCCTGCGCTGCTTGCCCTTTCGCCTGGCGTTCTACAGAACGGTGGCGGAGCAGGCCCTCAGCAGCAACGAACTCTGCCGCCGGAACGACCACCGGAGCCTCTGCCGGGGCACCCCCACTCCCGATCGAATCGAAGCCCAGTGGATCTGGCTGATCCAACTGGGAGTGCTGCGGCGGGAGGTGGATGGCCAGGGCCTCACCGAACGGGTGCGCCTCACGCCGATGGGCCGCACGCTGCTGGCCCAATGGCCCGATGAGATTCCTACCGCCACGCTGCTGGATCGGCTCCAGCACGGCCTGCGCCGGCGGCGACCCCGGCTGTGAACGGCAGTAGCGCGTAGCATTCAAGTGCTACTTGCCACAGGGCGATGCCAACGGAAGTCACGCTTCGTCAGGCTGGCGGGTCTGTCAGCGCCACAATCCCTTCCGAGATGGCCCGCCGGTTTCACCTGGCTCCGGGAGACCGCGTGCAAGCGATCGAAACTGAGCACGGCATCCTGCTCTCCCCCTTCGATCCAACGGTGCAGGAAGCACTGGCACTCGCAACGGATGCGGCGCGCAAATTCCAAGCCGCCCTGCGTGAACTGGCCCGTTGAGCGACGTCCAGGAACCGCGATGGGTGCCTGCCGTTGCGGTGAAAGCCATCCACCACCAGCAGACCCTGGAGCATGGTGGACTTCGGGGTGTTCGCAGCGAGATCGCTCTGGCCTCTTCCCTTGCCAGGCCCAGGCAGCGTTGGGTCTACGGAGAACTGGGCACAATCCCCCAACTGGCAGCCGCTTACGCCGAGGCAATTGTGCGCGCGCACCCCTTCAGCGATGGGAACAAAAGGAGCGGGTTTCTCGTAGCCGTTGTTTTCCTGGGCCTCAACGGCTTCAGCTTCCAAGCCGGCAATGAAAGCATTGTTCTGACGATTCAACGGCTTGCGGCGGGCGAGCTGCCCTGGTTGGAACTCGAACGCTGGTTTGTCGACAACAGCAGGGCCAACGGATGAGCCAGGCCCCACCCAACCCCCTGATGGTGCTAGGCACCAGCAGTGGTGCCGGCAAATCGCTGATGACCGCCGCCCTCTGCCGGGTGCTGCGCCGCCGCGGTGAAACGCCCCTGCCCTTCAAGGGGCAGAACATGAGCAACAACGCCTGGGTGGACCAGACCGGCGGCGAGATGGCCTACTCCCAGGCGCTGCAGGCCTGGGCCGCCGGCCTGGAGCCGCACCACAGCATGAACCCGGTGCTGCTCAAGCCCCAGGGCGATTCCACCAGTGAGCTGATTCATCTGGGCCGTTCGGTGGGCAGCGCCCGCGCCGAGCGCTACTACCGCGACTGGTTTCGCCCCGGCTGGGCGGCGATCCGCCAGGGGCTGCAGACCCTGCAGGCGGCCCATCCCGGCGGGCGTCTGGTGCTGGAGGGGGCCGGCAGCCCGGTGGAGGTCAACCTGCAATCCCGCGACCTCACCAACCTGCGTCTGGCCCAATACCTGCGGGCCCGCTGCCTACTGGTGGCCGACATCGAGCGCGGTGGCGTCTTCGCCCAGCTGGTGGGCACCCTGGGCCTGCTGCGGCCGGTGGAGCGCCCCCTGGTGCGCGGCCTGCTGATCAACCGCTTCCGCGGCCGCCGCGAGCTGTTCGATGAAGGGCGGCGCTGGCTGGAGGCCCACACCGGCGTGCCGGTGCTGGGGGTGATGCCCTGGCTCGATGAGCTCTTCCCCCCGGAAGACTCCCTCGACCTGCTGGAGCGCCGCGGCCGCAAGCGGGGAGCAGAGCTGGAGATCGCCGTGCTGCGGCTGCCGTCGCTGAGCAACTTCTCCGACCTCGACCCCCTAGAGGCCGAACCGACGGTGCAGCTGCGCTGGCTCGCGCCAGGGGAGGAGCTGGGCCAGCCCGATGCGGTGATCGTGCCGGGCAGCAAGCAAACCCTGCGGGATCTGGCCGCCCTGGACGCCAGTGGCCTGGGAGAGGAACTGAAGCGCTATGTCGCTTGCGGCGGCCACGTATTCGGCATCTGCGGCGGCATGCAACTGCTGGGGCGCGAGCTCAGTGATCCCGATGGGCTGGAGGGGCAAGCCGGCACCGGTGCAGCCGGGATCGGCTTGCTACCACTGAGCACAGTGTTTGGCGAGGGTAAGGCCCTGCGCCAACGCCGAAGCCCCGCCCTCTGGCCAGCTGCCGCGGGCGATGCCCTGGAGCTGGAGGGCTTCGAGCTGCACCGCGGCCGCACCACCGCGCTCGACGCCTGCCAGCCCCTCTGCGCCGATGCGGCGTTGGGCTGGGTGGCCGCCTTTGGCGACCAGGGCGGACTGGTGGTCGGCACCTATCTGCACGGGGTGTTTGAGAGCGGCCCCTGGCGGCGGCGCTGGCTCAACCAACTGCGGCAGCGCAAGGGGTTGCCGAGCCTGAGCGAACGGCAACCGCACCACAGCCGCCAGCGCGAAGCCCTGCTCGATCGGCTCGCCGATGCCTTTGCGCAGCACGTCAACCTGGATCCCTTACTGCAGGAGCCATGACCGAGGTGCTGATCCACTGGCCCCACGGCCACCAGAGTCGCATCGCCAGCGGCAGCGACTGGCTGGAAGCAGCCCGCCAGGCCGGGGTGGCCATCCCCACCGGTTGCCTGGGGGGCAGTTGCGGGGCCTGCGAAATCGAGGTGAACGGCCAGGTGGTGCGGGCCTGCATTGCCACGGTGCCCGCCAGCCGCAGCGGCACGCTAACGGTGGAGCTGGCGAGCGATCCCTATTGGTGATCAGGGCTGGTGATGAGCGCTGGTGATCAGGCCTGAATCAGCCCACCGCCGAGCAGCACCTCACCCTCGTAAAACACCGCCGCCTGCCCGGGCGTGATCGAAAACTGCGCGTCTGCAAACTCGAGCCGCACCCGATGGGGCCGGCCAGCGGCCCGGTCGGCCTCGGTGGCGGGCAGGGGGAAGAGCAGGGCGGGCTCCGGGGCACTGCGGTACCGCACCTGCACCGCCACCTCAAACGGCTCCACGATCGGCTCCTCGGGCGGGGGCACCGACACCCAGTTCACCGCGCCCACCACCGCTTCAGGGCGGGCCGCCTCGCGCCGGGGCGCCACCACCACCTGGTTCATCGCCCCATCGAGCCGCACCACGTGCAGCGGCTCGCTCCAGGCCACGCCTAGCCCCTTGCGCTGGCCAATCGTGAAGTGCTCGATGCCGTCGTGTTCGCCGACCACCGTGCCATCGGCGAGCACGATCTGGCCCTGGCGCGGCGGCAAATAGGCATCCAGAAAGGCCTTCATTGAGCCGTGGTGATCCGCCAGGCAGAGGTCCTGGCTTTCGGGCTTCTTGGCCGTGCGCAGGCCATGGCGCTCCGCCTCCAGGCGGGTGTCGGCCTTGGTCAGCTCACCCAGGGGAAACACGAGACGGCCCAGGGCCTCCTGGGGCAGGTCGTAGAGGAAGTAGCTCTGATCCTTCTGGGTATCCAGGCCCCGCAACAACTGGTGGCGGCCGTTGTCGCTCACCGCGCCGTGGCGCACCCGGGCGTAGTGGCCGGTAGCGAGGCGGCCGATGCCCCGCTCCGCCTCGGCCCACTGCAGCATCGGCCCAAACTTCACCTCCCGGTTGCAGCGGGAGCAGGGCAGCGGCGTGACCCCAGCCGCGTAGCCCTCCACCAGGAAATCGACAATCTGGGCCTGGAAGTGCGCGCGGAAATCCACCACGTGGTGGGGCACCCCCAGCTGCTCACAGATACCGGCCGCATCCACCAGGCCTTCGGCGCAGCAGGCCCCCTTGCCGCTCATCAGCCAGAGAGTGAGCCCCTCCACCTGCCAGCCCGCCTCCACCAACAGCGCCGCCGTGAGGGAGCTATCGACACCGCCCGACAGCCCCACGGCCACCCGATGCTCGCCAGGCCAGGCGCGCAGGCGTTCCAGGGCCGCAAGGCCGGCCGGAGTGGACGGTGCTGCGGGACTGCTGGAGGTGGCAACGGAAACGGACAACAGGGCAGACAGCGGGCAGGAGTGCTCCCATCATGAAACCCAGTTGCTGAAACAGGGTTGGTGCAGCCAGCCGCATTGCCCGCCTGGCCCGCGCGGGACGGCCGCCATCTGCTGGTGAGCAGCGCCCAGATGGCGGCGCTGGAGGAGCAGCTGTTCGCCAGTGGCCTGCCGGTGGAAGCCCTGATGGAAAAGGCTGCCCTGGCGGTCACGCGGCGGCTGCTGGAGCAGCACGGCGAGCGGTTGAGGCGCGATGGCGCGCTGGTGCTGGTGGGGCCCGGCCACAACGGCGGCGATGGCCTGGTGATCGCCCGGGAGCTGCACCTGGCCGGGGTCGCGACCACCCTCTGGAGCCCGTTTGAGCGGCGCAAGCCGCTCACCGAAGCGCACCTCCGCCATGCCCGCTGGCTGGGCATTCCCCTGCTCGATCACAATCCAAACCCCGAAGCCAGCCCCCTCTGGATTGATGCTCTGCTGGGCATCGGCCAGCGGCGTCCCCCCGGGGCAGTGATCGAACCCCTGCTGCACGCTCGCCAGCAACAACGCCCCGGCGGCCTGGTGGCGGTGGATGTGCCCACAGGCCTCTGCGCCGACAGCGGCCAGGCCACCGGCCCGGTCACGGCCCTGGCCCTCACCACCTACGCGATCGGGCTGGTCAAGACCGGCCTGGTGCAGGACGCGGCCCTGGCGAGCGTGGGCCAGCTGGAATGGATCGACCTGGGCTTGCCCCGATCCCTGCTGGACACCCTGCCCTGCGATCAGCCGCTGGGGCTGGCCGCGCGGGATCTGGCCGACCGACCCCGGCCCGCACTCAGTCCGGCCGCCAACAAATACCAGCGGGGCCGGCTGCTGGTGGTAGCGGGCAGCGAGGCCTACCAGGGGGCGGCCAGCCTCGCGCTGGCAGGGGCCTCCAGCAGCGGCTGCGGCAGCCTGCAGGCGGCCCTACCGGAGGCCCTGGCCAGCAGTCTCTGGCAGCAGCACCCCCACGTGGTGGTGAGCCAAACCCTGGCCTGCCACAACCACGGCAGCCTGCGGCTGGATCAACTCACCGAGCTCGACCCGCAGCGGCTCAATGCCCTGCTGATCGGACCAGGAATCGGGCCCCTCGCGCCTGCGGGCCAGCTGGCTCCACCGATGCCCCAGGCTGGCCCTGGAGAAGCCGACTGCTGGCGCAGCCTGCTGGGCTGGAGCGGGCTGCTGGTGCTCGATGCCGATGGACTCAACCGACTGGCCGGGCCGGTGGCCCAGGGCCTCGGCCTGAGCGCCATCAGCTGGCTGCAACAGCGCCAGGGCCCCACCTGGATCACCCCGCACCCGGCGGAATTCGCCCGGTTGTTTCCTGAGCTCGCCGCCACCTCTACCACCACCAGTACCGCCCTGGAGGCCGCCGCCCAGGCGGCCCGGAGCTGCGGCGCCTGCGTGCTGCTTAAAGGGGCGCGCAGTGTGGTGGCAGCCCCCGATGGCCGCCGCTGGCAACTGCTGGAGGCCAATCCCACCAGTGCCAGGGCCGGCCTCGGCGATGTGCTGGCGGGCCACGCCGCAGGCCTGGGGGCGATGGCCATGGCCGCCACAGGCGGCGCCGATGCCTCCTGGCTGGCTGCAGCGGCCCTGGCCCACGCCCAGGCCGGCTTGCAACTCCGTGCACCCAGCAACCAGGGCGCCGCCACCCCCCTGGAGGTGGCGCAAAAGCTAGCCCAGTTGTGTTGATCACCACACCAAGTTGCAGCGCAGCCGCCCCAACCCAGGACGGTTCTGTGTTGTTTTGCAATTGAAAGCTAAAGGGTTGCTGAAAACACACTCGAAACAGTGAATTTGCCTGGATAGTCATTGTCCTCTCTAGGCGCTCCGATGACCTCCTCTCCCCTAGGAGCTAGCGAAAGCAGTCGTCGACGAAGTAGCGACCCGATCACCTGGTATCTGGCGACGATCGGTCGCGAACCTCTGCTCACACCAGCCGAAGAGATCGAACTCGGCAACCAGGTGCAGACAATGATGCGCCTGCTGGAAGAAGGAGAGCGGGACTACACCGACCTGGAAAAGAAGCTGCTCCGCATCGGCAAGCGCTCCAAGCAGCGCATGATGAAGGCCAATTTGCGTTTAGTGGTCAGTGTTGCCAAAAAGTATCAAGGCAAAGGCCTCGAACTCCTCGATCTGATCCAGGAAGGATCGCTGGGATTGGAGCGGGCCGTTGAGAAATTTGACCCAACCCGGGGCTATAAATTTTCGACCTACGCCTTCTGGTGGATTCGCCAGAGCATGACCCGGGCGATCGCCTGCCAGTCGCGCACGATCCGCCTGCCGGTGCACCTGAGCGAACGGCTGTCGGCCATCCGCAAGGTGAGCCTGGATCTGGCCCACAAACTGGGTGCCATGCCCAGCCGGCAGGAAATCGCCGAAGCCATGGCGATACCCATCGACGAGCTCGATGGCCTGCTGCGCCAGGCCCTCACCACCTCCAGCCTGGATGCGCCCGTGAACGGCGATGAGGGGCGCAGCTTCCTGGGTGATCTGATCGCTGACTCCTCCAACGAGGAACCCCTCGATCGGGTGGAGCGGGTCATCCACCATGAGCAACTGGGACGCTGGTTGAGCCACCTGAGCGACCAGGAGCGTCAGGTGTTGCACCTGCGCTTCGGGCTGGAAGGCGAGGAGCGCCACACCCTGGCGGAAATCGGCCGCCAGCTGGATGTGTCACGGGAACGGGTGCGCCAGGTGGAGCTCAAGGCCCTGCGCAAGCTGCGCAACCTCACCCGCCGCACGCCCACCACGCTCTAGGGCTCTGGGGCCGCCGCTGATCTACCACCCGGCCTACTCGGCCCCGCTGCCCAGCAGCCATCGCTTCCCGATGGCGAAGTTTCGGCTGCTGCACCAGCTGCTGCACCAGCAGGGGCTCGCCAGCCCTGAGCAACTGCACACCCCCTTGCCCGCGCCGCGCCGCTGGCTGGAACTGGTGCATGAACGCACCTATCACCAGGCCTTTGCCCGCAACGCGCTCACGGCCGCCGATCAGCGGCGCATCGGTCTACCCGCAACCCTGCCGCTGGTGCGGCGCACCTGGCTGGCCGTTGGCGGCACGGTGCTCACCGCCCGTCTGGCCTTGCGCCATGGGGTGGCCTGCCACCTCGCCGGCGGCACCCATCACGCCTTCCCGGATCACGGCAGCGGCTTCTGCATCTTCAACGACTGTGCCGTGGCGGCCCAGGTGTTGCTGGCAGAGGGGGCGGTGCAGCGGCTGATGGTGATCGACCTGGACGTGCATCAGGGGGATGCCACGGCGGCGATCTTTGCTGATGAGCCGCGGGTGTTCACCTTTTCGGCCCACTGCGCCAGCAACTTCCCGCTGCGCAAACAGCGCAGCAACGTCGACCTGCCGCTCGCCGATGGCCTCGAGGATGTCGACTACCTGCACGCCATTGGAGATCTGATCCCCGAGCTGCTCGATCAGCAGCTCCCCCAACTGGTGCTCTACAACGCCGGAGTGGATCCCCACCGCGACGATCGCCTGGGACGTCTCTGCCTCAGTAGCGATGGCCTGATCAACCGCGACCGACTGGTGCTCGATGCCTGCCTACGGCGCGGTATCCCGGTTGCCACGGTGATCGGTGGCGGTTACGACGCCTTGGAGCCGTTGGTGAAGCGCCACAGCCTGGTGTTCAGGGCCGCCGCTGAGCAGGCCCGTCTGCACGGGATCTGATCGGCCTTCCGCTCAATCTTCCGCCCAGATGTAGCGGGTGAGCTCCTCGGGTTTGGGCTCGGGGGCGGCGAGGGCGAATTCCACGCAATCGGCCACCTCGGCGTCGATCTCCTTTTCGATCGCCTTGAGCTCCTCGCCGGAGGCAAGGCCCTGCTCGATCAGGCGAGCGGCCAGGGCCTTGATCGGGTCGCGTTTCGCCCAGAACTCCTTCTCCGCCTCGGCCCGCAGCTCGTCGGGGTCGGCCAGGGAGTGGCCGCGGAAGCGGTAGGTGAGGCACTCGAGCACGGTGGGGCCTTCACCGGCCCGGGCCCGCTCAATGGCGCGCTGGGCAGCACCGCGCACCGCCAGCACATCCATGCCATCCACCTCTTCGCCGGCCATGCCGAAGGCAGCTGCCTTGCGCCAGATCTCCGGATCACTGGTGGCGCGGTTGTGGTCCATGCCGATGGCCCACTTGTTGTTCTCCACCACAAACAGGATCGGCAGCTTCCAGAGGGCCGCCATGTTGAGGCACTCGTAAAACTGGCCGATGTTGCAGGTGCCATCGCCGAAGAAGGCCGCCGTGACCGCATCACTGCTGGCATCTCCCAGGGCGTCGCGCTTGTAGCGGCTGGTGAAGGCGGCGCCGAGGGCCACAGGGATGCCTTCCCCGATGAAGGCGTAACCGCCCAGCAGATGGTGCTCCTTGGAGAACAGGTGCATCGAGCCGCCGCGACCCTTGCTGCAGCCGGTTTCCTTGCCGAACAACTCGCTCATCACCTCGCGGGCCGGCACGCCGCAGCTGAGGGCATGGACGTGATCGCGGTAGGTGCTGCAGAACCAGTCGTGCTGCATCTTCATCGCCTTGATCACGCCCGTGCTCACGGCCTCCTGGCCGTTGTAGAGGTGCACGAAGCCAAACATCTTGCCCCGGTAATACATCTCGGCGCACTTGTCTTCGAAGCGCCGCCCCAGGGTCATGTCGCGGTAGAGCATCAAGCCCTCCTCCCGCGTCACCGTGGCCGGGGTGGAGGGGTAAAGGTTCTCCAGACGCTCGGCATGAGCACCAACCAGGCTGGTGGCGTCGGCGGAACAGGACGGTGCTCCGGTAGCAGCCGTTCCAGAAACAGCCGTGATGTCAGGGCCCATGTCTGCCTGCGTCATGAATCAACTCTACGAGGTCCGATCTCAATGGGACCGGCAATCTCTGGCAAAACTGCTGACCCTGCCTAGAGTCAGCCGTCAGTGACGGGTCTGGATTGGAACTGCCGATCGATCACTTCCGGTTGCTCGGAGTTAGCCCGACCACCGACCTGCAGGCGTTGCTCCACACCCTGCAGCAACGCATCGACCGCGCCCCAGACCAGGGCTTCACCCAGGACACCCTGCTGGCCCGCGAAGAGTTGCTGCGGGCCAGCGCCGACCTGCTCAGCGACGCGAGCCGGCGCCAGGCCTACGAATCCGACCTCACCGCCCTGGCGGGCAGCGAGCAGTCTGTAATGCCGGCGCTGGATGTGCCCACCAGCAAGGACGTGGGAGGCCTGCTGCTGATGCTGGAGGCAGGTCAGGCCTTTGATTGTTTCGAAATCGCCTGCCGCGCCCTGCAGCCGCCCCAGGCACCGGCGCTGGGCAGCACCCGTGAGGCCGACCTCACCCTGCTAGCGGGCCTGGCCTGCCTGGCCGCAGCCGCCGATCTGCATCAGCAACGGCACTATGAGGCCGCCGCCCAGACCCTTCAGCGGGGCCAGCAGCTGCTGCAACGGATGGGCCAACTGCCGGCGATCCGTCAGCAACTGAGCGACGAGCTCGACAACCTCCGGCCCTACCGCGTACTCGACCTGCTCAGCCGCAACCTCACGGCCCAGACGGAGCGGGCCGAGGGACTGGCCCTGCTCGAGGCGCTGGTGGCCCGTCGCGGCGGACTCGAAGGCTTCGGGGATCCCAGCATGGGCCCCGAGGAGTTCCAGGCCTTCTTCAAGCAGATCCGCGCCTTCCTGACGGTGCAGGAGCAGGTGGACCTGTTCAGCCGCTGGGCGCCAACCTCCGCCGCAGCCGATTTTCTGACCAGCACCGCCCTCACCGCCTCCGGCTTTGCCCAACGCAAACCCGAACGCATTGCCGCCGCCCGGCAACGGCTCGAGGCCAGCGGCCAGGAGGGTGTGCAACCGCTGCTGGCCTGCCAGCACCTGCTGCTGGGCCAGGTAAAGCAAGCCCGCGCCGCCTTTGAACAGGGCGCCACGCCGGACTTGAAGCGCTGGGCCGACCAGCAGAGCCCGGATCCCCTGGCCCAGCTCTGTGCCTATTGCCGCGACTGGCTGGCCCGCGATGTGTTGCCCGGCTACCGCGACCTTGAGGCCGATCCTGATCTGGAGGCCTACTTCGCCGATCGCGATGTGCAGACCTACGTGGAGCAGCACGACCGTCCGCCCGCTCCGGCCGTCACCGACAGCACCCTCCCCTGGGGCGTGGCCGTCGATGCCGGCAGCCCAGCGGACACCACCACCCAGCCGTTGACCCCGGTCAACAACGACGACGGGGACGTTGATGGTGACGGCTGGAACCCGGCAGCCTGGCTGGAGACCATGCGCTTCAACTGGCGCTGGCCGCAGCTGGAGCGACCCTCGCGCCGCACGGCCACGGCAGCGGCCGTTGGGGCCGGCGTGGTGCTGGTGGCCCTCGCCTCGGTGATGCGCCCACGGCCCCCAGCCCCCGGCCCGGGCCGCACCCCGATCCCCGTGCAGCCCACACCGACCCCGGTTCCACCCGCCACTGTGCCGTTGCGCGCCGAGACCCCCAGCGAAGAGCAGGTTCAGGCGCTGCTGGAAGCCTGGCTCGATGCCAAGGCCTCCATCCTGGCTGGCAAGAACAGCCGCATTCCCTTGGAGATGCTGGCCCGTCCGACTCAACTGTCTCGCCTTGAAGCTGAGCGCGCAGCCGATCAGGCACGCGGCGAAACCCAAACCATCAGCACCGCGATCACCTCCGTGGTGATCGATGAACAGAGCGCCAACCGGATCGCCGCCACGGTGAACCTGCGCTATGCCGACCAGCGGCTCAACGCCAAGGGAGACCCACAAGGCGAGCCCACCAAGCTCGCGCTGCGCAACCGCTATGTGTTCGGCCGCGATGGTGGCATCTGGCGGCTGGTGAGCTTCCAAAAAGCCCCCTGAATCACCAACCTCCCGGAACACCGCCCCCGTGCCCGCCGGGCCGGTTTTTACGATCGCTTCACTCCTGGGGCCACGCCCCGCCCCTGGTCCCCGAGCGGCAACGCGATGTTTGACGAGCTGTCCCAGCGATTTGAAGATGCGGTCAAGAGCCTGAGGGGCCAGGCCTCAATCACCGAAACGAACGTGCAGGGGGCGCTCAAGCAGGTGCGCCGGGCCCTGCTGGAGGCGGATGTGAGCCTGCCGGTGGTGCAGGACTTCGTTGACGAGGTGCGCCGCAAGACGGTTGGCGCCGAAGTGGTGCGGGGCGTGAGCCCGGATCAGAAATTCATCCAGCTGGTGCATGAACAGCTGGTCGAGACCATGGGCGGCGAGAACGCGCCCCTGGCTGCCGGCGGCGTGGCCGGGGCCCCGACGGTGGTGCTGATGGCCGGCCTGCAGGGCGCCGGCAAGACCACCGCCACCGCCAAGCTCGGCCTGCACCTCAAGGAGCAGGGTCGCAAAGCGCTGCTGGTGGGAGCGGATGTGTACCGCCCAGCCGCCATTGAGCAACTCAAAACCCTCGGCAACCAGATCGGCGTGGAGGTGTTCAGCCTCGGCATCGACGCCAAGCCGGAAGCCATCGCCGCCGCCGGCATCGCCAAAGCCAAGGCCGAAGGCTTCGACACGGTGCTGGTGGACACCGCCGGCCGCCTCCAGATCGACACCGCGATGATGGAGGAGATGGTGCGGATCCGGGAGGCCGTGCAGCCCGACGAGGTGCTGCTGGTGGTGGATTCGATGATCGGCCAGGAAGCGGCCGAGCTCACCCGCTCCTTCCACGAGCAGGTGGGCATCACCGGTGCCGTGCTCACCAAGCTCGACGGCGACTCCCGCGGTGGTGCGGCCCTCTCGATCCGCAAGGTGAGCGGAGCGCCGATCAAGTTCATCGGCACCGGCGAGAAAGTGGAGGCGCTGCAGCCCTTCCACCCCGAGCGGATGGCCAGCCGCATCCTCGGCATGGGCGACGTGCTCACCCTGGTGGAGAAGGCCACCAAGGAGGTGGAGCTGGCCGATGTGGCCAAGATGCAGCAGAAGCTGCAGGAAGCCAGCTTCGACTTCTCCGACTTCCTGCAGCAGATGCGCCTGATCAAGCGCATGGGCTCCCTGGGCGGCCTGATGAAGCTGATCCCGGGCATGAACAAGATCGACGACGGCATGCTCAAGCAAGGCGAGCAGCAGCTCAAGCGGATCGAGGCGATGATCGGCTCAATGACCGAGGCCGAACGGCAGCAGCCGGAACTGCTGGCCTCCCAGCCCTCCCGCCGCCGCCGCATCGCCGCAGGCAGTGGTCACGCGCCGGCCGATGTCGACAAGGTGCTGGCCGACTTCCAGAAGATGCGCGGCTTCATGCAGCAGATGACCAAAGGCGGCGGCATGCCGGGAATGGGCGGCATGCCCGGGATGCCAGGGATGCCAGGAATACCAACCATGCCCGGTCCCATGGGTGGCGCTGGGGGTGGGGGGCGGCGGCCCGCCAGGCCGGCCAAGAAACGCAAGGGCTTCGGGGAGCTATGAGCACCCGACCGGGTACATTGCTTCTTTGGACACCTAGCGCAAGGCCACGATGATCAAGCTCCGCCTGAAGCGGTTTGGAAAGAAGCGGGAAGCGAGTTTCCGCCTCGTGGCCACCAACAGCACCTCCCGTCGCGACGGTCGTCCGCTCGAGGAGCTGGGCTTCTACAACCCCCGTACTAAAGAGACCCGTCTCGACACCGAGGCGATCCGCACTCGCCTGGGCCAAGGGGCCCAACCCACCGACACGGTGCGCTCCTTGCTGGAGAAGGGTGGTCTGATCGAGAAGACCGTGCGCCCTGCC
Source organism: Cyanobium sp. Alchichica 3B3-8F6 (assembly GCF_024346435.1). NCBI lineage: Bacteria > Bacillati > Cyanobacteriota > Cyanophyceae > Synechococcales > Prochlorococcaceae > Cyanobium > Cyanobium sp. Alchichica 3B3-8F6. Next base: position 94,620 of record NZ_JAGQCZ010000002.1, read on the forward strand.
GAGGTCGTTGGCAAGCAAAAGCAGGCTGATGCCCGCGAAGCTGCCGCCAAGCAGGCTGTCAAGGAAGCTGCTGAAGCAAAAGCTGCTGAAGCTGCTGCTGCCGCCGAAGCCAAGGCCGCTGCTGAAGCCGCGAGTGCCGAAGCCGCCAGTGCCGAAGAAGCAACTACGGAAGCCGCCGCTACCGCCGAAGCTTGAGCGTTCGGCCCATGGCGGAGCCAAAGGGGCCCACAAGCTTTGCCATTCCCCTGCCCAATCCTGCCGCGGCTCTAGCCCTGGCAGGTGACGCTGAATCATCCACCCTGCGCCATCTCGAAGCCCTCACCGGAGCTTCGCTAGTGCTGCGGGGGCTGGATTTGGTCATTCAGGCACCTCCCAGCCAGATGGAGAGAGCTGCCGCATTGGTGGAATTGCTTCGCCCCCTGTGGCAGGAAGGCCAAGCCATCACCCAGGTGGATGTGCGGGTAGCCCTGCAGGCCCTCGACACCGGCAGGAGCACGGAGCATCAACAACTGGGCAGCCAGGTGCTGGCCCGCAGCCAGAGTGGCAAGCTGCTGCGCCCGCGCACCCTGCGCCAGCTGGCCTACGTGGAAGCTATGGAGCGCCACGACCTCACCATTGCCCTCGGCCCGGCTGGCACGGGCAAAACCTTTCTGGCCGCAGTTCAGGCGGTGCGCATGCTCACCGAGCGCAAAGTCGAGCGGTTGGTGCTCACTCGCCCGGCGGTGGAGGCGGGCGAGCGGCTCGGTTTTTTACCGGGCGATCTGCAGCAGAAAGTTGATCCCTACCTGCGCCCCCTCTACGACGCCCTGCACGCCCTGCTTGGCGCCGAGCGCACCGGTGCCCTGCTGGAAAAAGGGGTGATTGAAGTGGCGCCACTGGCTTACATGCGCGGCCGCACCCTGGCCGACGCCTTTGTGATCCTCGACGAAGCCCAAAACACCACCACCACCCAGATGCGGATGGTGCTGACCCGGCTGGGGGAACACTCCCGCATGGTGGTGACTGGCGATCCCACCCAGGTGGACCTGCCCTATGGGGTAAAAAGCGGCCTGCAGGAAGCTGCCCAGGTGCTGCAGGGGGTGGAGGGGGTGGCGATCTGCGAGCTCACCGCGGCTGACGTGGTGCGCCACCCGCTAGTGCAGCGGCTGGTGGAGGCCTATGCCGATCGCGATGCCACCAAGCTGGCGCCTGCCGTTAAAAGGCGATTCGATGGTCAGTGCAGTGAGCCTGAGCCATGAACAAAGCAGAGCGTCTGCGCATCCCCGCCGAGATCGCCGTAGCGGCTTTGGTGGCTTATTTGCTCGGCTACTGGTTCACGAATCTGTTCCCGGGCTACCTACCCAAGATCGGCGGGCTTTGGTCGGCGATCTCCGCGATCGTGGTAACCCAGGCCACCCGCAGGGAGGCAACCAACTCAGCCTCGCTGCGAATTTTGGGTTCAGCCATAGGCGCCGGCACCAGTGCCATCTACCTGACGCTGCTTCCCTTTCACCCTTTGGGCATGGCCGTGGCAATTTTCGCCACCGTTGCGCTCTGCGCAGCGATCAATGTGCCGAGCCATGGCCGCCTGGCAGCTATCACCGTGGTCGTTGTGATGGTCACCGGCAGCCTGGATCCGAAGCTGAGTCCGGGGCTAAATGCCCTGCTGCGCTTGGCTGAATCATGCATCGGCATCGGCGTTGCAGTGCTCGCGGCGGAGCTATGGCCCAGCTCAAACAACCAGGCTGGTGACAAGTTCTGAAGCCAAAGCGCCAAACCTGAGCCCGTCCCGATAGGGAGATCCGCACCGACGAGCGCCAGCAGGGCCTCCCGTTGCCTGCATGTCGCTGGCAGGATATAGAAACTTCGATACCACTGGTGTGCCATGCCGGCCAGCAGCAATTTTCAACAGGCCATCCGTGAGGCCCAATCGAGTGCCCTAGTTGGCCCCAATGTGGTCAACAAGGCCCTGCCCTATGTGGGCGGCGGCATGGTGCTCACCGCCGGTGGAGTGATGGGAGGTTTGGCCCTGATGGCCAGCAGCCCAGCCCTGTTCATGCCCCTGTTCTGGGTGGCCCTGATCGGCAACTTCATCCTGTTCTTCGTGGCCCAGAATGTGGCCCTGAAGGGCAACAACAACACTGCCCTGCCGCTGCTGTCGGCCTACAGCCTTTTAACCGGCTTCACCCTCAGCGGCATCGTTTCCTACGCGGTGAGTGCTGCTGGTGTCGGCGCCATCGGCACAGCCACCCTGGCTACGGGCATCACTTTTGTGGTGGCCTCAGTGGTGGGTCGCCGCATGAGCGACAACATCGGCCAAGCGCTGAGCGGCGTAGTGGGTCTGGGCATCGTCGGCCTGCTGATCGCCATGGTCGTGCAGATCGTCGGTGGCATCTTTGCCCCAGGCGTGTTCAGTGGCGGCACCTTCGAACTGCTGATTGCCGGCTTCGGCACGGTGCTGTTCGTAGGGGCAGCATTTGTTGACTTCTACACGATGCCACGCACCTACAGCGACGACCAATATCTGGCAGGCGCCTTGGGGATGTATCTCACCTACATCAACCTGTTTATCTTCATCCTGCGCTTGATCATTGCCCTCCAGGGCGGCGGCCGCCGCGACTGAGCTCGCGTCCCAGAGCTTTCTGCAGCGCCCCAGTGGGGCGCTTTTTTATGGCTGGACGACCGCCGGCACGGCGAGCTGGGGCAGGGTGGTGGTGACATCCCGCAGCGGATGGCGGCTGCTGCCCCAACCACCAGCGGGCAATTGGGGAGTCACTCCCGGGCCAGCCTGGGCAGCGGCATTGAACCAGGCCAACAGCAAGCCACGCAGGGCCCCACCGCCATCGCCCTGGGGGGAGCGGAGATTGAAATGGTCCGCCCGTTCAGCCAACACCAGGCGGTGGCCGCTGCCAGCTGAGCGGGTGGCCCGACCCATGGGCTCAATCGCCTCCGGGCCAGAAGGCACCACCCAATCGCTGTTGCCGCTCACCACCAACACCTTGGCGGGCATCGTCTGGACCGACTCGACGTCAAACAACAGGAGCATCGGCGGACTCACAGCCACGGCGGCGAGCACGCGGGAATCCACCAGGGCGGCGCTCTCGGCGGATCCCACAAAGTTGCACTGCAACACCCAGCTGAGATTGCGGGAGGGATGTCCCACCTCATCGCACAGCTCCTTGAGCCGGCTGGGGGTGGGGCGGGCTCCAGCCAGTTGCAGCGCCGTGGTGGCTCCCCAGGAATGGCCGGCGACCAGCACCGCCTGGGTGTTCACCGGCCGGCGCAAGCCAAGCCGGCCGTCTGCCGCCGCATCGATCACCGCCGACACATCCTTGGGCCGCAAGGCCAGCTCCAGCGGGCTCGGCGGCGGCGCCTTGCCGGCCAGCATCGCCCGCTGCTGGCTCTGGTCGCTGCCGGGATGGCGGGGCAACACCACCGTGTAGCCGTGGCTGGCCAGGTGGCTGGCCCAACCCTCGAAGTTGCTGGGGTCGTCCCACAGGCCATGGGAGATGACCACCAACCGGTCGCTGGCAGGAGCGGATGCGGGTACTGATGCGCTCGACTCCAGAACCACCACAGCCAGGGGCTCCGGGCGGTGCTTCACCGCAATGGTGAGCTCCCGCCGCGCGGTGGAGAACCGCCCGGCCTCTAGCCAGGGCCCCTGGCTGGTCACGGCCGGGAGGGAGGCCACGAGCTGGTCGGCCTGACGGCGCTGGGCCCGGAATCGCTGCACCGATGAGCCCAGGCGCCCCAGCTGCACCGTGACGCTGTCGCCGGGCAACTGCTCCAGCACATCCAGCAGGCTGATGCTTCCCTGGGCGGCGGCCCGCTGCATGGCCGCCTCAAACTGGGCTGGCTGGAGGGGCTCGGGCAGGCCGTCGATGTCGCCCAGGGCCCCCACCAACAACAGCACCTGCTCCAGCAGCGGCGAGCCCTGGGCATTGCGCACCACGGCCCCCAGCTCCAGGGGCAGGTTGGATTGCATCACCGCCTTGAGCTTCTGACCGATCGCTCCGCCGGTCGCCCGGTCGAGTTCGGCCAGATCGCTGTCCCCTGCCATCAGGGCCTGGGGGCTGCGCAACTCCGAAACCCGGATCACGAAATCGGTCTCCAGCAGCGGCAAGCGCAGCTTGATGGTTTCAATCGCCCGGGCGGAGGTTGGCGCCAGCAACGCCGCCGCCGCCAAAGCGAAAACCCTGGAGCGCATCACCATGAACAGGGCAGCTGCTGGCTCGGCCATTTTGGCCTGCGTTACCCCTCAGCCACCGCGTCGATCGCCGCAGCAATGGCTGCCCTCTGGTCGGTGTCGTAGCCCCAGCGGTCCAGAAATGCCACATCCTCCCCTTCCCCTGCCGTGGCCGCCAACAAGGTTTCGAGCCGCTGCTTGACGGCTTGGGGCTCCAAGCCGCGCAGCAAGTCGGTGCAGCGGGCCTGCACCCGCTCCGACGCCCCCTGCTGCACCCCATCGCCAGCACGCTGATGGTGCAACACCATCGCCGTGCTCATGGCCAGGTTGCGGGCCGTCAGATCCACCACCCCCGCGCCAGCCAGCCGCAGCTGCAGCAGCAGCGGCTCCGGCAAACGATCCATCAGCGGGCCATCACCGGCCAGGCTCACCACGAAGAAGCCCCGGGCGCCATCGCGGCTGGCCACCAACTCGGCCACCCGATCGCCCAGCACCTCGTCACTGAGCTCCCCGTTTTCCCAGAGCGCCAGCCACTGGGCCGTGATCTCCATGGCCTGCTGGAAGGTGGGTTCGCGAAGGGTGTCGGGTGTCTCAGACATGGAGCCAGCGGTGCTCTGCCCTCCGAGCCTATGGAAACTCCCCCGGGTCCGATGGGCTGGCACTGTTAACCCATGACAACCACGCCCCCGCCCCCCTCCAACGACGACGCGATCAACGACGGTGAGATCCTGGAAGGCCAGATCCTGCCGATCCCCGATCCGCAGGAGTCGGCGCGGCTACTGGGAGCCGGTGGGGCCGGATCGGCACCAGGACGGAACGCCGACTACCGCTCCGGCTTCGTGGCCCTAATCGGCCGGCCCAACGTGGGCAAATCCACCCTGCTCAACCAGTTGGTGGGCCAGAAGGTGGCGATCACCTCGCCGGTGGCCCAAACCACCCGCAACCGGTTGCGGGCGATCCTCACCACCCCGGCGGCCCAGCTGGTGCTGCTCGACACCCCGGGCATCCACAAGCCACACCACCTGCTGGGGGAGCGGCTGGTGCAGAGCGCCCGGGGCGCCATCGGCGAAGTGGATGTGGTGCTGCTGCTGGTGGATGGCAGCGAGCCGGCGGGCCGTGGCGATGGCTTCATCGTGGAGCTGCTGCAGCACTCCCGGGCCCCAGTGCATGTGGCCCTCAACAAAGCCGACCTGGTGGATCCGGCCCGGGCCGACGAGCTGGCCGCCAGCTACCGCGACCTGGTGGGCGACTGGCCCCTGCACCCCGTGAGCGCCCTGAACGGCGAGGGCACCGAAGCCCTGGTGACGGCGCTGAGCGCCGAGCTGCCGCCGGGGCCCCAGCTCTACCCGGCCGATGCGGTGAGCGACCAGCCCGAGCAGCTGCTGATGGCCGAGCTGATCCGTGAGCAGGTGCTCAGCCACACCCGCGAGGAGGTGCCCCACTCGGTGGCGGTGAGTATTGATCGGGTGGTCGACGACGGCCCCCGCACCGCCGTGCTGGCCACGGTGCTGGTGGAGCGCTCCAGCCAGAAGGGCATCCTGATCGGCAAGGGGGGGAGCATGCTCAAAACCATCGGCCAGGGGGCGCGGCTGCAGATGGAAAAGGTGTTCAGCGGGCCGGTGTATCTGGAGCTGTTCGTGAAGGTGGTGCCCAACTGGCGCCGCAGCGCCGCCCGCCTGGCTGAGCTGGGCTACCGAGGGGACTAGGTCGAGGCTGCTTAGCCGCTTTACCGGCTAAGCTGTGTTGATGCAGGTCAACCTCCACGACGCCAAGACCCATCTCTCCCGGTATGTGGAGCAGGCACTCGATGGCGAGGAGGTGGTGATCGCCCGAGCCGGCAAGGCGCTGGTGCGTCTGGTGCCGGTGGATGAGACTCCTCGCCAGCGCGAGCTCGGCTTTCTGCAGGGGTCTGCTGTTCTGAACTGCGACCTCAAAGCCGACTTCCAGGAGGACATCGAGTCGATGTTCGGCTGATGGAAACAGCCAGCTCAAGCCAACCGAATTTGAGCCCGCAACTGCTCGACACCCAGCTTCTGCTCTGGATGGCCATCGCCCCGGAGCGCCTACCGGCAACGTTGCGTGGGAACCTCAGTGATCGCCGCTTGCCGTTGCTATACAGCGTTGTGAGCCTTTGGGAAGTGGCGATCAAAACCTCTCTCGGCAAACCCGGATTCCTCGTAGACGCCACTCAGTTGCGTGATGGGCTGAAGCAGCAGGGTCTTCAGGAACTGGGAATCGCGCCTGAACACTGTGTGGCGGTACAGCATCTGCCCTTGATCCATCGCGACCCCTTCGATCGGCTGCTGGTGGCCCAGGCCATCCATCACGGCCTCACCCTGCTAACGGCTGATCGAATCCTCCGCGGCTACGGCCAGCAGGTGATCTGGATTGGCGACGCGTAGATCAGGCGGCTGAGAGAATCGAGGCCATGAGCGAGCCCAGCACCGAGTCACGCACCAACGCTGCCCCCTTTCCCCCCCAGGAGATCGGCGCCTTCCTGCGCTGCTGCGCCGGCGAGTGGATGGGGCTGCGCAGCCGCTTTGCCCTCGATGCCGGCCTGGAGGGGGAGAACGGCGACGAGTGGCACAGCAGCGAACGCGGCGAGCTGCTGGTTGCCTATCTGGAGCCCGAAACCGCAGACGCTCCCGGCGGCCTGCAGGTGGGGCCGAAGGACGGCACCGCCCAAGAGCTGCAGTTCAGTGCCGATGGCAGTTTCCGCAACGGCGACCAACAGGGCCGCTGGCAGCTCTGGCCCGACGGCAGCCTGGAGCTCAGCCTCAGCAGCGGCGACGCGGAGGTGCGCGAGCGCATCTGGTTTACCAAGCCCAACCTGCGCCTGCGCTCCACCGTGGAGAGCCGCGCCGATGGCAGCCCAGGCCGCGCCTGCTTCAGCTCCGAGATCCGGCGGGTGAGCCGGCCCGCCGAGCCCGCCAGCTGATGCGTCTCGACGTGGTGAGCCTGGCCCCGGAGGCCTTTGCACCCCTGCTGAGCCTGGGGGTGATCGGCCGGGCCTTTGCTGCGGGCATCGCCGCGCTGCACACCCACAACCCGCGCGACTTCGCCACCGACAAGTACAAAAAAGTCGACGACGACCCCTACGGCGGCGGCGCCGGCATGGTGCTCAAGCCCGAGCCGGTGTTTGCCGCGGTGGAGGCGATCCCTGTGCTGCCGCGGCGGCGGGTGCTGCTGATGTCGCCCCAGGGCCAGCCGCTGGAGCAGGCCGATCTGCGCCGCTGGGCCACGAGCTTCGACCAGCTGGTGCTGATCTGCGGCCACTACGAGGGCTTCGACGAGCGCATTCGCAGCCTGGCCGACGAAGAGGTGTCGATCGGCGATTTCGTGCTCACCGGCGGCGAGCTACCGGCGGCGGTGATCATCAACGGGGTGGTGCGGCTGCTGCCCGGCACCGTGGGCACCGAGGCCTGCCTCGACGACGAGAGCCACAGCGCCCTGCTGCTGGAGCACCCCCACTACACCAGGCCTGCCGAGTTCAGGGGCATGGAGGTGCCGGCAGTGCTGCGCAGCGGCGACCATGGCGCCATCGCCCGCTGGCGCGCTGAGCAGCAGCAACAGCGCACCCGCACGCGCCGGCCCGATCTGTATGCCCGCTGGCAGGAGCAACAACAGCAGCAATAGGCCTCAGCCCTGACCCTGCTGCAGATTCCGCAGGGCGGTGAGCAGGGCCGCCGGGCTCTGGGGGTCCACCATCAGCACGCTGCCGCCGGGGGCCTGGGCCATCTGCTCGCCCATCGCCATCCAGTCGCGGGCCAGCAACAGCCGGATCGCTTCTGACGCCTGGGGGTTGGCCTGCATCGCCTCGGCCAGGCGCGTGGCCGCATCGGCTCGGGCCTGGGCCAGCAGGGTCTGCTGCTTGGCCTGGGCTTCGGCATCCAGCACCAGGGCTTCGGCCCGGCCCCGGGCCGCATTCACCTGGGAGTCGCGCTCGCCTTCGGAGCGCAAAATCGCCGCCCGCTTCTCCCGCTCGGCGGTCATCTGCTGCTCCATCGCCTGCTGCACGCCGCGTGACGGCTGGATGTCGCGCAGCTCGACGCGAGTCACCTTCACCCCCCAGGGATCGGTGGCCTGATCCAGCTCCCGCAGCAGCGCCTCATTCACCTCCTGACGGGTGGTGAAGGTTTGATCCAGGTCGAGCTTGCCCATCTCGGCGCGGATCTGGGTGAGCACCAGGTTCACCATCGCCGCCTGGAGGTTGTCGACGCCGTAGTAGGCGCGGGCGTGCTCGAGCAGCTGCCAATACACCACCGCATCCACCTCGATGCCGACGTTGTCGCGGGTGATGCACTGCTGGGGCGGGATGTCGAGCACCCGCTCCTTCAGGGATTCGTGGCTCACCACCTTCTCCACCCCCGGCAACACGAAGGAGAGCCCCGGCTGCAGCTGGCGGTCGTACTTGCCCAGCCGCTCCACCAGCCGCGACTGGCCGCCGCTGGTGACCTTGACGCTGCTCACCCCCAGCAGGGCCATCAAGGCCAGGGCGGGCAAAGACAACAGCGCTTCCACGGCCGGGCTCCGAGCTAGGAATCCCAACGCTAGTCAGCATGGGCACAACGAACCGCCCGCGCCCGCACCCCATGGCCCCCATGCCCCTCCTCTGGCTGCTGCTGGCCGCCGGTCTGCTGGTGCTGGGCCTGGCGGGCGCGGATGTCGAGGGGCTGCTGCCCGCCGCGGTGGCAGCCCTGGGGCTGTCGGTGGCCACGGCCTGGTGGCCCCTGCCACCAGGGCTGCAGCTGGGACTGCTGCTGGGGCTCACGGGCCTGGGGGTGCTGGGCCTGCGGCGCTGGTCGCGGCGGCAACGCCACCGCAGCCTGCCGCTTGCAGAGACGGCCGAGGTGATCAGCGGCTTTGCCGAGAGCGATACGGGTCGGGTGCGCTGGCAAGGCCAGAGCTGGAGCGCCGTCAACCTCAAGGGCTCCCACCCCCTGCCACCGGGCAGCTACGTCACCGTGATGGGCCGTGACGGCAACCAGCTGCAGGTGATGGGGCCTGGGGGAGACTGAGAGCAGACATCAGGGGCAGATGCAATTCCGCATCGGCAACGGCTACGACATCCATCGCCTGGTGCCGGGTCGGGCGCTGATCCTGGGGGGGCAACCGCTGGAGCACCCGGATGGCCTGGGCCTCGATGGCCACAGCGATGCCGACGTGCTGGTGCACGCGATCATGGACGCCCTGCTGGGGGCCCTGTCGCTGGGTGACATCGGCAAATACTTCCCGCCCGACGATCCCCAGTGGAAAGGGGCCGACAGCCTGGAGCTGCTGGAACAAGTGGTGGCCCTGGTGATGGAACGGGGCTGGAGTGTGGTGAACATCGACAGCGTGGTCGTGGCCGAGCGGCCCAAGCTCAAGCCCCACATCGAGGCCATGCGCAGCGCCATTGCCAGCCGGATGGGCCTGGAGCCCGAGCAGGTGGGGGTGAAAGCCACCACCAACGAGCGGCTCGGGGCCGAGGGGCGTGAGGAGGGGATCTCCTGCCATGCCGTGGCCCTGTTGCAGCAGCCATGAGCGTTCTGGCTAGGTTGCTGGCCGTTGCCCTGTGCCTGGCGATGCTGCTGGCCGGTCATGCCGATGTGGCGATCGCCGAGCAGGATCGGCCCGATGGCGGTTTTGAGGTTGCTGTGGTGGAACATCTGCGGCTGAAGGTGCCAGCCGAAGCCCGCCAGGCCTGGATCGACGCTGAACAGGGCAGCTGGGAGCCTTGGTTGGCCCAGCAGGATGGCTTCCTTGATCGCCAGCTGCTCTGGGACCCCGCCACCGAGGAGGGCACCCTGCTGATCCGCTGGGCCAGCCGCGACCAGTGGAAAGCGATCCCCAACCATGACTTGGAGGCGGTGCAGGAACGCTTCGAGCAGCTGGCCCGCCAGGCCACCGGTGCGCAGCAGGGCAATCCCTTCCCGCTGGTGTTTGAAGGGGAACTGCTGCCGCCATGAGCGCCGCCACCAGGGGAGCCTCCTATGTGCTCGGCAGCCACGCCATCGAGCGGGAACGGCTGGCGCGCCAGCATGCGATCTGGCGCGACGCGATGCTGAGCTCCTGGGACCGGGCTGGCTTCGGGCCGGGTCAGCGGCTGCTCGATCTGGGCTGCGGCCCCGGCTTCGCCAGCTGCGAGCTGGCCGAGCGGGTGGGGCCGGCCGGCCAGGTGCTGGCCATCGACAGCGCCCCGGCCTACCTGGCGCACCTGCAGCAGCAGTTGCAGCAGAAGGCCATGCCCCAGCTGCGCACCCTGCAACACGACCTGGCCTCCTCCAACGGGTCGCCACCCCTGGCTTTGGAGGGGGACAGCTGGGACGGGGCCTGGTGTCGCTGGGTGGCGATGTTTCTACCCCGGCTTGAGCCCCTGCTGGATCTGGTGAGCCAGGCGTTGCGCCCCGGCGGCCGGCTGGTGCTGCACGAATACGTGCAGTGGAACACCTTCGCGCTCCATCCGGGCGGCAGCGCCCTAGCCCGCTTTGTGGAGCGCTGCATCCAACACTGGCGCGACCATGGCGGCGATCCCGACGTGGCCCAGCGCCTACCGGCCCTGCTCGAGGCCCGCGGCTTCCGGCTGCTGCACAGCTCCAGCCTGATGGCCTGCTCCCCCAGCGACCACCCCAAAACCCAGTGGCTGCTTGATTTCCTCAGCAGCTATCCCGCCCAGCTGATCGCCGCCGGCCGCTGGAGCGCCGCCGAGCAGGCCGGCCTGGAAGCCGAACTGGCCTGGGGGCAGCGCCACGCCAGCCTTTGGGTGACGCCAGCGCTGGTGGAGATGGTGTGGGAGCGGCCATGAGCGCCGAGCACCGGCTGGATCTCGGCCGCCGCCAGCGGCTGGGCATGGTGGAGGCGATCTGGGGGGAACACAAAAGCGCTGAGCAGATCGCGCGGATCCTTGAGGCCCTGCACGACGCCGGGGAGCTGGCCCTGGCCACCCGCATCTCCCCGGAGAAAGCGGAAGCCGTGGCCACCCAGCTGCCGCAGGCGCTGCTGCCGCAGCTGGCACTCCAGCACCACGGCCAGGCCCGCTGCCTCACGGCCGGCCCCCTGCCGGATCCAGATCCCCGCCGCGGCCGGGTGGTGGTGCTGAGCGGCGGCACCAGCGACCTGCCGGTGGCGGCCGAGGCCCAGCTGGCCCTGCACTGCCATGGGATCGCCGCCGAGCTGGTGCTCGACGTGGGCGTGGCCGGGCTGCATCGCCTGCTGGATCGGCTCGAGGAGCTGCGCGGCGCGGATGTGCTGATCGCCTGCGCTGGCATGGAAGGAGCGCTGCCCACGGTGCTGGCCGGGCTGCTGCCCCAGCCGGTGATCGGCGTGCCGGTGGCGGTGGGCTACGGGGTGAGCGCCGGTGGGGTGGCTGCCCTGCACGGCATGCTGGCCAGCTGCGCCCCAGGGCTCTCGGTGGTCAACATCGACAACGGCTACGGGGCCGCCATGGCCGCTGTGCGCATCCTCAGCAGCCGGGGCGCAAGGGGGTAGGGGCGGACTCCTCGATTTCCAGCAGGGTCTGCAGCCAAAGCTGCATCGATCGGGGCAGCCGTCCCTGCTCGTAGCGTTCAATCGCCTGCAGCAGCACGGGAGTGTTCGCCCAGGACAGCGCGCGACGACCCATCGGTGCAACCGGCAGTGAAGCGCAGTGTGGAAAGCCCACAAGGTGACCGCAAGGGCCTGGGGACCAATCTCCTCGGGCCGTTTGCGACTCGCCCCAGGACTGCTGCTCCCCCAGGGCTAGAGGTGCTGCAGCTGGGGGTAGGCGGTGAGCAGCTCTTCGGTGCTGAGCACTTCGCCGGCCCCTTCCGGCTGCCAGATCAACTCGATCGCAAGCAGGTCCGCAGAGCCCACCGCCCCGAGCTGCTGCAGCGATTCACGCAGCTGGTCGGCGCTGCCCGCACCCTTGAGGTTGATCCGGTTGCGGGTGGCCACCAGCAGGGTCACGGCGATGAAATCACTGCTGGCATCGCTGTCGCCCGCCGCGACGGCGGCATCGCTGTAGCGCTGACCGCCGACATTGCTGGTCACCTCACGCTGCAACTTGCTGCGTTCGGCCATCGACAGACGGTTGAAGGTGGCTTCCGCACTGACGAAGGGCACCTGGCCCACTTCACCGTTGGCGTACACCCAGAGGTCGGGGTGGCGCAGCAGGGCCAGGGTGCTCTCCTGGAGCAGTGCCTGGAGCCCGGCCGCATGGCTGGTGTCGGCGCTGCCGGCCAACCGACGCAGGTCGGTTTGCAGCTGGCGCGCCGAAGCGAGCAGCCCCACCTGCAGCTGGCTGATCGTGACCGGTCCATCGGGGCGTCCCGCGCCAATCAGATCGCCGCCGCGGCCGCTGCCAAGGGCGGGGCCCTGACCACCACCACCACCGCGCACGGCATTGAGCAGCAGACCCACCACGCCCATCAGCACCAGGAAGCCGAACAGCCCACCGCCGCCGAAGCCAAAGATCGGGATCAGGAAGGGAAAGCCAATTCCACCGCCGCCATAACCACCGCGATAGCCGCCGCTGTAGCCACCTCGATATCCCCCGCCATAGCCACCGCCGCCGTAGCTGCGGGGCATCGAGGGGGCCGAACGGAAGCTGCCGCCACCAATCCGGCCGCCGCTGGCCGCCCAGCTGGGGCTTGGATGGGCAAGCAGCAGGGTGAGCGCCAGCACCGGCACGGCCAGCCAACTGACACAGCGCCGCAGGCTCAGGCTGGGTCCGAAGGTCGGACGGGTCGGAAGCGCCAAGGCTCCGCAAGCAAGTGGTTGAAATCTAGGAACCGCCACCCACGATGGTGACCACCTCCAGCACATCGGATTCCATCACCGGCTGGGAGGGCCAGGCCTGCCGGAGCAGGATCGCGCCGTTGAACTCCACCACCACCAGCCGGGGCTGGTAGCCCAGTTCGGCGAGCACCTGCTCCAGGCTCAGGCCTGCTGAGCACTGGCGCAGTTCGCCATTCACCTGCAAGGTGATCATGGGCAACCCTCCAGGGCCTGCAGCAGCGCGGCCGTGGCGGCAGCCGGATCAACGGCTTCGGTGATGGCCCGCACCACCGCCACCCGATCGGCACCGGCCGCCCGCACCGCCGCCAGGTTGCTGGCCTCCACCCCGCCGATGGCGAAGAAGGGGATCGGGCTGGCCGCCGCGGCCTGGCGCACGTAGTCAAGGCCCACCGGCTCCCGGCCCGGCTTGGTGGGCGTGGCGTGCACCGGCCCGACGCCCACGTAGTCGCAGCCATCGGTCACCGCCTGCTGCAGCTGCGCGAGGGCATGGGTGCTGCGGCCGATCAGGCGATCGGGCCCCAGCAGCTGGCGCGCCACCACCGGCGGCAGATCCCCCTGGCCCAGATGCACCCCATCGGCTTCCACCGCCAGAGCGATGTCGATCCGGTCGTTGACCAGAAACAGGGCGCCGTGGGCCGCGCACAGCTGGCGCAGGGCGCGGGCCTGGCCAAGCTTCTGCAGGTCGTCGAGACCAGCAGCCTCCTTGGCGCGGTATTGCACCAGGCGCACCCCGGCCCCGAGGGCCGCGGCCACCACGCCCTCCAGATCGGCCACCGGCGAGGTAACCAGATACAAGCGGCAGTGGGCCAGGGCCTCGCGGCGCCCCTCCCCGCCCGTGGCCGCCAGACGACAGGCCTGCAGCAGATCCACTTCCAGGTCGTAGAGCAGGTAGCGCAGGGTGGAGGCCTCCTCCGCCAGCTCCGGATCGCTGCTGCGGCCAAACTCCTCCAGCACCCGCAGCGCCTCCTGCACCCGACCGGCGTTGGCACCAACCACGGCGCTGGGGCTGCGGCGCTCCGCCTGGGCCGGATGGCCGAGCCCCGCGGCCGGGTCGGTGGCTGTGTGGCGCGCAAATTTGTAGGCATCCCGGTGCAACCGGCCCAGCCGCTGGCGCATGTCCTTGGTGCGCACCACCAGGTCGCGTCGATCCAGGCCGAAACGGGCCCAGTCCTCCAGCACCCGCAACCCCTCTCGGGCTCGATCGAGGTTGGCGTCGATCAAGCGATCGCGAGCTGGGTCGATCAAGCGATCGCGAGCTGGGTCGATCAAGCGATCGCGAGCTGGGTCATCCAGACCCTCGCTGGCCATGCTGTTTAGGGTGGGGTCCATCGCGCAGGGGCCAATGGCAGGCGAGCCGGGCGGAGTGGACAAAGGCAACTCCGACAGCCCGATGCTGGTGCTGATTTCAGGGATTCTGCTGCTCGGCGGGATCGCCACCTTCATCGGCTGGGGCCTGACCCACGCCTATCCCGGCGGTTAGGGCCCGGGCCTCGTCGGCATCGCGGGCGATCTGGGCACTCAACGCCTCGAAGCTGGCGAAGGTCTGCTGGCGGCGCAGCAGCTGGAGCGGCTCCACCACCAGCTCCAGGCCGTCGAGCTCCAGGCGGCGATCCAGCAGGTGCACCTCCACTGCCGAGGGCGCCATCGGATCGACGGTGGGCTGGGGGCCGAGGTTCATCACGGCCGGCAGCAGCGGCCCACCGGCCACCGTTGCCGCAGCGGCATACACCCCCTCGAGGGGGAGAAACTTGCGCCCGTCCACCTGCAGGTTGGCGGTGGGCCAGCCGAGCTCCTGACCCAACCCCCGGCCCCGCACCACCCGGCCGCTGAAGCGATAGGGCCGCTCCAGCAGCCGCCGGGCCTCGGCCACATCCCCCGCCGCCAGGGCCCGGCGGATGCGGCTGCTGCTCACCCGCTCCTGGCCGTCCCAGAGCATCGGCAGCACCTGCACGTCGATGCCGTGGCGCTGGCCGATCGCTGCCAGCGTGTGGCTGTCGCCACTGCGGCCGGCCCCGAAGCGGAAGTTGTCACCCACGGCAACGCGCTGGGCCCCCAGCTGGCCCACCAGCACCTGCTCCACGAACGCCTCGGGGCTGAGGGCCGCCAGCTCGCGGGTGAAAGGCACCAGCACCAGCTGCTCAATGCCGAGGGGTTCGAGCAGATGCAGCTTCTCGGCGGGCAGATCCAGCCGCAGTCGCGGCTCGCCGTACAGCACCTCGCGCGGATGGGGCCAGAAGCTGACCACCGTCGGCGTCGCCCCGCCCGCAGCTCCGGTGACGGCCGCGATCACGCGGCGGTGTCCCTGATGCAGGCCGTCGAAGCTGCCGAGGGCAATGGCCGTGGGCCGCCGCGCCTCCTGGGGTGATCGCAGGGGTATCAACGCTACGGAACCCAAAGGCAACAGGAGCCAAAGCGATCTTCCCATGGCACCTTTGGGACCTGTTGTTCTCGCGATGGCTGAATGGCTGACCGCCTCGACCTGCAGCTGATTGCCGCAGCGCTGCGGCGCATGGGCTGGGTGCGCTTCTGGGCCCAGGTGGTGCTGGGTGTTGTGGTGGTGGGCGTGCAGCTGTTCAACAACATCGGCGGTCGCCTTGCCGCCAATTCGGCCCGGGCCCTGGGCCTGGGGCCGGGCATTTCGCTCACCACCCTGGCCTTCCTGCTGCTGCTCTGGTGCATCTGGCAGAGCTGGCTGGTGGTGCGCTGCGGACGGGCCTTGGCCAGCCCCGTGCACCCCAGCAAGGGCGAAACGGCCCGGCTGATCAAACGCGGCGTGTTCGCCGACCTGGTTGGACTCACCCTGGCGGTGTTGGGCTATCAGTCGCTCGCGGGCAGCCTGTTCGTGCAGGCCTCCCAGCAGGTGCCGGGCTTCTTCGGGGCGCAGATCCAGTCGGCCCCTGGCACGGCTGGACGACTGGTGGGGCTGCCGATCACCTCGATCGAGATGCTTTCGGTGCTGGGCAACACCCAGGTGCTGTTTGCCCACCTGATCGGGCTATGGATCAGCCTGTGGATGCTGCAACGGATTTACCGATCAGCCTGATCGACCGCTCAACCTGATCGTTCACGGCTCGGGCAGGTCACGGGTGGCGCCGCGCCAGAAGATGTCGGGTTGCAGCGGTGTCAGCGAGGCACCGCCGCCGTTGATCTGGGCCACGTCGGTGGGCCAGGCCGCCGGCCCGGACACCTCGGCCTCCAGGTCGTTGACGACCTCGCCAGCCAGCCAGTAGTAGGTGTGCCCGCGGGGATCCACCCGCTGCTCAAATTGATCGGTGTAGCGGCGCACCGCCGCACGGCACCAGCGCAGCGGCCCGATCGCTTCCGCCGGCCGGGGCGGCACATTGAGGTTGAGCAGCATGCGCTCCGGCCAGCCCTCGGCCAGCATCCGCTCGGCCACATCGAGGGCCAAGCTTGCTGCCGGCGCAAACTGGCGCCATTGGAAGTCGGCACTGCTCACCGCCAGGGCGGGCAGGCCCTCGATCGTGCCCTCCATCGCCGCGCTCACCGTGCCGGAATAGAGCACATCGGTGCCCAGGTTGGGGCCGTGGTTGATGCCGGAGAGCACCAGATCCGGCCACTCCTCGAGCAGGGAGAAGAGCGCCAGCTTGACGCAGTCGGAGGGGGTGCCGCTGCAGGCCCAGGCCTGGACTCCATCGTCAAACAGCTCATCGGCCCGCTCCGCCCGGATGGGGGTGTGCAGGGTGAGGCCATGGCCTGTGGCGGAGCGCTCCTGATCCGGACACACCACACTCACCTGGTGGCCGCGGGCCAGGGCCGCATTGGCCAGGGTGCGGATGCCCTCAGCGAAGACCCCGTCGTCGTTGCTGATCAGGATCCTGAGTGGTGCCATCAGGCCCAGCGCCATCTCGCTGCAACGGTACTGGGGTTGGGTCTGGGGCGGCTCCTTACAGTCGGCACTCCCTCCGCCTCAGCCGTGAGCGCCACCGTGTCCCTGCAGCAGCTCACCAACCAGCTCCAGGAGCTGGAAACCCAGGCCGCGGCAGAGATCTCCGCGGCCAGCACCGCCGCTGAGCTCGAGGAGCTGCGGGTGGGGTTGCTGGGCAAGAAAGGGCGTCTGTCGGGGGTGCTCGGGGCGATGGGCAAATTGCCCGGCGACGAGCGACCGCTGATCGGCCAGCGGGCCAATGTGCTCAAGGAGCAGGTGCAGGCTCTGCTGGGCGAGCGCCTGACCGCTGTTAAAAGCGCCGCCATGGCTGAGCGCATTGCCCGCGAAACCCTCGACGTCACAGCCCCCTGCAGCTACACGCCGCCGGGCCACCGCCACCCGCTGATCAGCACGATCGAGGAGATCACCGACATCTTTGCCGGGCTCGGCTATCGGGTGTCAGAAGGCCCCGAGATCGAAAGCGACTACTACAACTTCACCGCCCTCAACATCCCGGAGCACCATCCGGCCCGGGACATGCAGGACACCTTCTACCTGGAGGACGGCCGGCTGCTGCGCACCCACACCTCGCCCGTGCAGATCCGCTATCTGGAAAACAACCCGCCGCCGGTGCGGGTGATCGCCCCGGGCCGGGTGTATCGCCGCGACGCGGTGGATGCCACCCACTCGCCGGTGTTCCACCAGGTGGAGGTGCTGGCCATCGATGAGGGCCTGGATTTCAGCCACCTGCGCGGCACGGTGACCGCCTTCCTGCAGCAGTTCTTCGGCGATCTGCCGGTGCGCTTCCGCGCCAGCTACTTCCCCTTCACCGAGCCCAGCGCCGAGGTGGATGTGCAGTGGCGCGGCCGCTGGCTGGAGGTGATGGGTTGCGGCATGGTCGACCCCGCCGTGCTCACGGGCATGGGCCTCGATCCCGAGCGCTGGAGCGGCTTTGCCGCTGGCCTTGGGGTGGAACGGTTCTGCATGGTGCGCCACGGCATCGACGACATCCGCCGCCTCTACACCAGCGATCTGCGCTTTCTGGAGCAGTTCTGAGCAGACCGCCAAGGCCCATCCAACCAGCCCCCCCATAAACTCAGACTGCCCTCCGCGCCCCCGATCGGTGCCCCGCGTCGGACTGATCGTGAATGACGGCAAGGACCTGGCCCTGGCCACCGCCGATGCCATTGAGGCGCGCTTCACGGCGGCGGGCTATGGCGTGGTGCGGGTGAGCAGCTCCGGTGGCATGGTGGGCTTCGCCAACCCCGACCAGCACCTGCGCACCCGTGGCTACACGGCCTGCGTGCCGGCGGGCTTCGATCGCGACCTCAGCCTGGCGGTGGTGCTCGGCGGCGACGGCACCGTGCTTTCGGCCGCCCGCCAGACCGCGCCCGTTGGCGTGCCGATTCTCACGGTCAACACCGGCCATCTGGGTTTTCTGGCCGAGGCCTACCTGCACCAGCTGGAAACGGCCCTCGACCAGGTGCTCAGCGGCGAATGGACGGTGGAGGAGCGCACATCCTTAATCGTCAGCGTGATGCGCGGCGACCAGCGGCGCTGGGAGGTGCTGTGCCTCAACGAGATGGCCCTGCACCGCGAGCCGCTCACCTCGATGTGCCATTTCGAGATCGCCGTGGGCCGTCACGCCCCGGTGGACATCGCCGCCGACGGCGTGATCCTCTCCACCCCCACCGGCTCCACCGCCTATGCCCTCAGCGCCGGTGGCCCGGTGATCACGCCGGATTGCCCGGTGCTGCAGCTCACGCCGATCGCACCCCACTCCCTGGCCTCGCGGGCCCTGGTGTTCAGCGACCGGGAGCCGGTGACGGTGTTTCCGGCCACACCGGAGCGGCTGATGATGGTGGTGGACGGCAGCGCCGGTTGCTACATCTGGCCGGAAGACCGGGTGCTGGTGCGCCGCAGTGAGCAGCCGGTGCGCTTTGTGCGCCTGGCCGACCATGAGTTTTTCCAGGTGCTACGCAACAAACTGGGCTGGGGCCTGCCCCACGTGGCCAAGCCCGGCAACGGCACCGCAGCATGAGCGAAGCCCTGATCCTGCTGGTGGGCCCGGAAGCCGAGGCGCTGGCGGCCCGACTGGAAGCCTCGGGCTACGCCTGCAGCAGCGAAGCCCAGCTTGGGATCGGCGCTGGCCAGGGCTCGGCTGCCAGCCCCGATGCCGTGCTGCTGTCGGCAGGAGAGGCCGGGCGGATCGGCGCATTGCGGGCGCAGTGGGGCACCATTCCGCTGCTGCTCGACGTGGGCAACGACACGGTGGAGGCCCGCATCCATTGCCTCAGCTCGGGTGCCGACGACTTCTGGCTCTCGAGCCTCGGCCCCAGCGACCTGCTGATGCGGTTGCGACTGCACCTGGATCTGACCCGTCGCACCAACGTGCCGGCCCAGTTGCTGCAGGTGGGCGATCTGGTGGTGAACCCCAGCACGCGCCAGGTGAAACGCGGCCCCCGGCCTGTGGGCCTAACGGCGCGGGAATACCAACTGCTGCTCCTGCTGCTGGAGCGCAAGGGCACGGTGGTGGGCCGCGAGCTGATCCTGCGCCAGGTGTGGAACGACGATCAGGCCACCACCAGCAACGTGATTGAGGTGTACGTGCGCTATCTGCGCCAGAAGCTGGAGGAGGGCGGCGAGCGGCGGCTGATCCACACGATCCGCGGCCAGGGCTACTGCCTCAGCGAGCGCTTGCCCCCGCTGGAGGCGCGCAGCTGATGGGTGTCCGTTCCCAGCTGCGCTGGTGCGGGCAGGCGGCCCTGGCCCTGCTGCTGAGCGGCTTCACGCCCCCGCCCCAATGGCTACCGATCACGGCCCAGTGGTGCCTGGCCCCGCTGCATCCCCAACGCTGCATCGCCCTGGAGGTGGCCGACACCCCCGAGAAACAGAGCAAGGGCCTGCAGCTGCGGCCGCCCCTGCCGCCCCTGCGGGGCATGTGGTTCCCCTACAGCCCGCCCTCGCTGGCGCGGTTCTGGATGCACCGCACCCCCGAACCCCTCGACATGCTGTTTGTGCAAGGCAACCGGGTGGTGGCGATCGAGGCCAACACCCAACCCTGCCTTCAGCTGCCCTGCCGCAGCTACGGCCCCGACCAAGCGGTGGACGGCGTGCTCGAACTGGCCGCCGGCCAGGCCGAAGCCCTGGGGATCACGGTGGGCAGCCCGGTGCGGATTGAGCCGCTTGGGAAAGCCTCCCCTTCAACACCAGCACAGGATTGAGCGGCGCCAGGCGGGTGCCGTCGGCCAAGGGCGCCCCCCGCCAGGCCTGATGCTGGCCCACCGCCACCCGGCAGCCTGCCTGCTCCAGCAGGGGCCGCAGCTCCGCCAGGGCCTCCACGGTGGCCAGGGGGATCACCACCACGCCGCCAGGCCGCAGCCGCTGCAGCACCGCCGCCAGCACGGCCGCCCGCTCGCGGCCACCACCGCCAAGCAGCACCCGATCCGGATCGGGCAGCGCCGACAGGGCGTCGGGCGCCCGGCCCTCGTGGATCCCCGCTGGCCGCACCCCCAGCCGTTCGGCATTGGCGGCGATCAGCGCCGCCGAACCGCCCCGCGCCTCCAACAACCAGCCCGCCAGGCCAGGCCGCAGCCGCAGGGCCTCCAGGCCCACCGAGCCCACACCGGCGCCGATGTCCCACAGCACGCCGCGCTCGGGCAGCTCCAGATCGGCCAGCAGCTGGATGCGCACCTCCCGCTTGGTCATCAGGCCCGGGCGGTCGTCGTGCTGGAGAAACAAGCCATCGTCGAGGCCGAACAAGGGCAGAGCCGCCGGATCGGCGGGGGGCGCCGGCGGCTCGGCGATCAACAGCACCAGGTGCAGGGGATCGACTGCGGCGGGCAGCGCCGCCTGCGGGGCGAGCCGCTGCACCCGCTCCTCGGGATGCCCCAGCCGCTCGCACAGCCAAACGGCATAGGCAGCCTCCAGCCCTGAGGCCGCCAGGATCCGCCGCACCTCCTCGGCCCCGCCCCGGCTCGGATCGGTGAGCACCGCCAGGGCGGCGGGCCTTTTCTGCAAGGCGGCGGCCAGGGGCTCCGGGTCGCGACCATGCAGGCTGATCCAGCTGGCGTCCTGCCAAGGGCGGCCGATCCGGGCGAAGGCCAGCTGCAGCGAGCTGGGGGCCGGATGAAAGCGCAGCTGGGCCGCCGGGAAGCGCTGCAGCAACAACCGGCCGATGCCAAACCAGAGCGGATCACCGCTGGCCAGCAGCACCGCCGGCTCGCCGCTGGCCAGGGCCTGCTCCAAGGGGCCGACGATCTGATCCGGCCGGTCGCTGGCCAGCAGCGCCGGGCAGGGTTGCTCCTGGGCGATGCGCCCGGCCGCCTGCTCCGCGTGCCACCAAGGCTCCAACGGCCCCAGCAGCCGCGCCGGCGCCACCACCAGCCGTGCCCGGCGCACCAGCTCCAGGGCCCGGGGAGCCAGAGCGGCCAAGCCACTGGCATCGGTGCCGATCACCTCCAACACAGCCTGCTGCGCCAGGGCGCTTCACGGTTACTGGAGCCATGATGCTCAGCCGAGTGCCCTTCGGCCTGGCCATGAACGACCGCCGCCAGCGCATCCACGACCTCGTGCTCGCCCTGCTGGCCCAGCAGGGCGACCTGGAGCTGCTGGCCGGCGATGGCACGGGCCTGCCCAGCGGCGATCCCGGCAACTGGATCGAGCGCAACCGCCGGGTGGTGCAGCGCTACCAGGCCCTGGTGCGCTCCGCCGTCACCCTCGATGCCCTGGTGGATCAGGAGGTGCAGGGCGGCTTCCAGCCCCCAGCCAACGACCTCTGACAAGCTGGGCGCACCTTTTCTGGCCCCATGGCGCGCTTCGGCCTCTCCGCCCTGACCTCCCTGCTCCAAGGGAAGGGGGGCCGCCGGACGAGCACCAGCAGGTGGACCGCACCCGCCGCCAGCTGGAGCCGCCCGTTCGGCCTGGGCTGGCAGCAGCCCTACACGGTGCGCTACGCCAGCAACCTCGATGACGGCCCCAACCACGGCATGCCCCTGGGGGGCTTCGGTGCCGGCTGCATCGGCCGAGCCCCTGACGGCAGCTTCAACCTCTGGCACCTCGACGGCGGCGAGCATTGGTTTGGCACGCTGCCCGACTGCCAGTTCGCTCTGTTTGAAAGCGACGGGACCCAGAGCCGTGCCCACGCCCTGGCGGTGAAGCCGGCGGCCGATGCCTCCCGCCCCGAGGGCGGCGAGCCCCTCAGCGCCTGGAGCTGGTACCCCGCCAGCACCCCTGAGCAACCCACCGGCACCTACGCCGCCCGCTACCCCCTCAGCAGCACCAGCTACGAAGGCGTGTTTCAGGCCGAGGTGAGCTGTGAGGCCTTCAGTCCGATCCTGCCCGGCGACTACCAGCGCACCAGCTACCCGGTGGCGGTGTTCGTCTGGACGCTGAGCAACCCCAGCGACCGCCCCCTCGACCTCTCGCTGCTGCTGAGCTGGCGCAACACCACCGGCTGGTTCAGCAACACCGATCCCACGGCAGCAGTCCAGTTTCGCGACGACGGCAGCCCAGAGCACAACTACGTGCCGGCGATCGGCCTCAGCAAGGGCCAGCGCAACCGCTGGGTGGATGGGGAGAACCTGCGCGGCGTGCTGCTGGAGGGTGATCGCTCCACGCCGATCGGGGAAGGGGAGGGGCAGTGGTGCCTGGCGGCCCCTGATCACCTGGAGGTGCAGCGCTGCAGCCGCTGGAACCCCCACGGCAGCGGCGCCGAGCTATGGGAGCCCTTCGCGCGCGATGGCTCGATCCCCGACAGCAACAACGACCGCCGCAGCAGCGAGGGCGACCCCAGCAGCGCCGCCCTGGCGGTGAGGTGCCAGCTGGAGCCCGGCGCCAGCATCGAGATCCCCCTGGTGATCAGCTGGGACCTGCCGGTCACGGCCTTCGCCACCGGCACCCGGGCCCTGCGCCGCTACACCGACTTTTTTGGCGGAAAGGCCGGCAGCGCCGCTGCCATCGCCGCCGAGGCCCTGCGCGACTGGCGCGATTGGCGCGCCCAGATCGAGGCGTGGCAACGGCCGGTGCTGGAGCGCACGGATCTGCCCGACGCTCTGCGCATGGCGCTGTTTAACGAGCTCTACGACCTGGCCAGCGGCGGCAGTCTCTGGACCGCCGCCAGCAGCGGCGATCCGGTGGGTCAGTTTGGGGTGTTGGAGTGCCTCGACTACGCCTGGTACGAAAGCCTCGACGTGCGGCTCTACGGCTCGTTTGCCCTGCTGCAGCTCTGGCCCGAGCTCGACAAGGCCGTGCTGCGCAGCTTCGCCCGCGCCATCCCGGCCGCCGATGCCACTCCCCGGCCGATCGGCTGGTATTTCACCCAGGGCAAGGGCCGGGTGGAGGCCCCCCGCAAGGTGGCCGGCGCCACACCGCACGATCTGGGCGCCCCCAACGAGCGGCCGTTTGAAGCCACCAATTACACCGCCTATCAAGACTGCAACCTCTGGAAGGACTTGGCCAGCGACTACGTGCTGCAGGTGTGGCGCACCTTCAAGCTGGCCCCAAGCGGCGAAGACCTCAGCTTTCTGGCGTCCTGCTGGCCGGCGGCGGTGCAGGCCCTGCGGTATCTGAAGGGCTTCGATGCCAACAACGACGGCCTACCCGACAACGGCGGCGCCCCCGACCAGACCTTCGACGACTGGCCGCTGAAGGGCGTGAGCGCCTACTGCGGCGCCCTCTGGATCGCAGCCCTGGAAGCCGCCCTGGCGATGGCCCAGCAGCTGCAGTTGGAGCTGGGGCTCGACACGAGCGGCGAGCAGCGCGAATTCGGCAGCTGGCTGGAGCAGAGCCGGGCCAACTTCGACCCACTGCTGTGGAACGGCGAGTACTACAACATCGACGCCGAGAGCGGCACGCCCGTGGTGATGGCCGACCAGCTCTGCGGTGATTTCTACGCCCGGCTGCTGGGTCTGCCGCCGGTGGTCGCCACCGACCGGGCCCAGAGTGCGCTGCGGGCCGTGAAGGAGGCCTGCTTCGAGGGCTTCCAGGGCGGCACGCTCGGCGTGGCCAACGGCCTACGCCGCGACGGCACGCCCCTCGATCCCAACGGCACCCACCCGCTGGAGGTGTGGACCGGCATCAACTTCGGCCTGGCGGCCTACTACCGCCTGATGGGCGAAACCGACACCGCCTTCGCCATCACCGCTGCCGTGGTCGAGCAGGTGTACAGCGGCGGCCTGCAGTTCCGCACTCCGGAAGCCATCACCGGGGTCAACACCTTCCGGGCCTGCCATTACCTGCGGGCGATGGCGATCTGGGCCCTGTGGGCCACCCACACCAACTGGCAAGCGATCCCCGGGGCGGAGCGCCAGCCATGAAGCGCCTGCTTGCCCTGCTGCTGGCCCCTCTGTTGGCCCCTCTTTTGGCCGCCACCCTCTGGCTGGGCCTACCCCCCGCCGCCCAGTCCCTGGTGCATGCCCACAACGACGAGAACGGCACCCCGGTGGTGCGCAGCCTCGAAAGCCTGCGCGACCTCGACTACCAGAGCTGGCAGGTGGTGGCCTACCGCGAAGGCCCTCCCGGCGGGCCCCTGAAGCTGCGGATCGTCGGCTACCCCGGCAAGGTGCGCCTCGACCACCCCACGGCCCTGCAGGTGCAGAGCGGTCGCTTCCGCTGGGAGCTGGCCGATGTGACCCTGGCCAATCCCCAGCTGGCCGGAGACGGCCGCGCCGCCGCCGCCGAATTCGACCTGGCCCCGCTGCTGGCCGACCTGAAGCAGGACCGGCCCCTGCGCCTGGTGCTGCCGGGAGTGTTTGTGGAACTGCCGGTGCCGCCATTTGTCGTGGCGGAATGGCGCAGCCTGCCGATGGCTTAGCCAGCAAGTCAGGATTGCCAACGACAGCCCCTCTGCAACGCAACGAGTATCAATCAGGGCGGGGCACTGAGCCACAGGGCACAGCTGAATTGATCAAGATAGAATCACGAAACAATTGCGCACGAGGACGGCATCATGGTTAGCTTTTCCAAGAGCATCGCGGTTGTTGCAAGCCTGACAACCATTGCGGTTGCCGCCGTTGCTGCCGTGAGATACTTTGATGGAATGGATGGGCAAATAAAAGATCAGCGGCTTTTAATTGAGACGTTGCAAAAAGAGCTCAAAGACCGCGGAAATAGCACCCAGAGTCCGCAGTCTCAGTCTCCCGGCGCTCCATCTCTGCCTGCCCCGGCCTCTATGCCCCTTCAAAATCCTCCCCCGCTGCCCACTGCACCAGCTGCAGACGAGATAAGGCCTCCGGCATCGGCGCAGTGACGCCAGACAACCCGTGAATCACCTTTCTGCTCAGACGCGAACAAACAGAGATTGCAGCGCTGCGTTTCCACGCCATCATGCAGCCATGAGCATAACAATTGGCCTGGCTTTTTCGTTGACCATCGGCTGGATGGCTGCAAAACTCCTGGCCGGAAAGGCTCGGAGTCAAGGCGAGGATCAGAGGACGATTTCTCTGAAGACGATTTCTCTGAAGACGATCTCCTTGGATCAGGAACGCCCCAGGGCCCTGTCTTACACGGAAATGATGAATTCAGGGAAACAACGGATGGATCAAACATCCCTCAGGGACGACTGATATCTCTTTTAGTTTTTCTCCACTCGCTTTGTTGCTCTTCCACACCTTCTTCAGTGCCACCCCCCTTATCCAGCCCCGAACCCAGCCCCTGGCGCCCCTGGATGCAGCGAGCCCTGCAGCTGGCGGCCCTCGGCACCGGCCGCACCAGCCCCAACCCTTTGGTGGGTGCGGTGGTGCTCGATGCCAACGGAGCGTTGGTGGGGGAGGGCTACCACGCCCGGGCTGGTGACGCCCACGCCGAGGTGGGCGCCCTGGTTCAGGCGGGCGAGCGGGCCCGCGGCGGCACGCTGGTGGTCACCCTGGAGCCCTGCTGCCACCACGGCCGCACGCCCCCCTGCACAGGCGCCGTAATCGCCGCGGGGCTGGCCCGGGTGGTGGTGGCCATGGCCGATCCCAACCCCCAGGTGGCCGGCGGCGGCCTGGCCCAACTGCGGGCCGCCGGCATCGCGGTGATCACCGGGGTGGCCGAGACGGAAGCCCGCGCCCTCAACCGCGCCTTCTGCCATCGCGTCGCCACGGGCCGCCCCCTGGGACTGCTCAAATGGGCCATGGGTGCCGACGGCCGCACCGCCCTCAGCAACGGCGCCAGCCAATGGATCAGCGGCCCGGAGGCACGGCAGTGGGTGCACCGGCTGCGGAGCCAGTGTGATGCGGTGATCGTGGGGGGCGGCACGGTGCGCGCCGACGACCCCCTGCTCACCAGCCGCGGACGGCGCGATCCCGAACCCCTGCGGGTGGTGCTCAGCCGCAGCTTGGATCTGCCGGCCAACGCCCAGCTCTGGAGCCAGGCCGCCGCGCCCACCCTGGTGGCCCATGGCCCCGAGGCACCGCCGCA
This sequence comes from Cyanobium sp. Alchichica 3B3-8F6, assembly GCF_024346435.1. Lineage (NCBI taxonomy): Bacteria > Bacillati > Cyanobacteriota > Cyanophyceae > Synechococcales > Prochlorococcaceae > Cyanobium > Cyanobium sp. Alchichica 3B3-8F6. The sequence continues at coordinate 120,824 of NZ_JAGQCZ010000002.1, forward strand.
GGCCTGCGCCGCCCTCGATCAGCAGGGCGTACCCCGGCTGGAACTGGAGCTCTGCAGTCCCCGGGCCCTGCTGGAGGCCCTGGCGGCCCGCGGCTGCAACCAGGTGCTGTGGGAATGCGGGCCGGAGCTGGCCGCCGCGGCCGTGCGCGACGGCTGCGTGCAGGAGGTGGCCGCCGTGATCGCCCCGAAACTGATGGGCGGCGAGCCGGCCCGTACACCCCTGGGCGAGCTGGGTTACAGCGCCATGGCCGAGGTGCCGGCCTGGCCTGCCCACCCCCCCCTGGCCCTCGGCCCCGATCTGCTCTGGCGGCTCACCACCCCAACCCCCGAACCCCCAGCCCCCTCCTTCCCTTGAGCGCCATGCCCACCACCAACCTGCCCTTCGCGCTGCAGCTCCCCCTGGCGGGGGCGGTGCTGGCCCTGGTCGTGTGGCTGCTGCTGGATCGGCTTGGCCGGCGCTGCCGCAGCGGCTCCCTGGTTCGCGCCCTGCTGCTCAACGGTCGGCTCAGCCTGGCCGGAACAGTCTTGCTCAGCAGTGTGGGCTGGTGGCTGGCGGGGCCGGATCAGGGCCTGCAGGTGCGCGATCTGCTGCTCAGCATCGGCGTGGTGTGGACCCTGCTGCGCTGGCGCCGAGAACTCAAGCAGCGCGATGAGCACTACGCCGCTCAGCTGCTGCCGCACCTCGCCCCCAAAGACCAGCTCTTCCTGTTCGACGTGCTCGACAAGCTGTTCTGCAGCGCTGCCCTGCTGGTGGTGCTGTTCAAGGCACTCGAGCTGCTGGGGGTGTCGGCAGGGGTGTTGATCACCGCCGGGGGCTTCGGCGCCGCGGCCCTGGGCTTCGGTGCCCGCACGATCGTGGAAAACGGCCTCAGCGGCTTGAGCCTCTACATCAACCGGCCCTTCACTCTCGGCGACACGATCAACCTGCCGGCGCTCAACCTGCTGGGCACGGTGGAGAAGGTGGGCTGGTTTTACACCGAGCTGCGTGATCCCGACCGCCAGCGGATTTACATCCCCAACGGCATCTTCACCAGCCAGGCATTGCAAAACCTGGCCCAGATCGACAACCGCCGCATCTGGATCGAATTCGGACTCCGCTACGCCGACCGCGGCCGCATCGAGGCCATCATCCACACCCTGGGGGAGCGGCTTGAGACCCTGACTGGGATTGACCGGGTCAGGGACCGGCTGGTGCACTTCGTCGACTACGGCGACTCGGGCCTGCTATTGCGACTGCTGTGCTTCGGCGCCAGCGGCGACCTGCAAGCAGCCTGGGCCCTGAGGCAGCAGGTGTTGCTGTTGATCGGCGAGGTGGTGGAGCAGGCCGGGGCCGCCATGCCCTTCCCCACCCGCACGGTGATCTCAAACGATGGCCCTACCTCAACTGCGGATGCAGCGGATCCCCCTTGAAGGGCCCCACCACCGCGGAGGTGATCCAGCCGCCGTAGAAACCGCCCGGCTGGGGCACGACCCGCTCGCCATCGAGCCAGCAGCCATCCATCAGGGCTGGATACACAGCAAACCAACCCGCCAGCGCCGCGAAGGCGGGGGTGGGCTCGGGGTAGGTCCACACTGCCCGGCGTAGGCGGCGCTCGGCCGGACTGCCCGAATCGACCACCACATCGCAGTAATGGGCCACCCCCTTCCACTCGCAGAAGCTGGTGCCGGCGCTGGGCTGCAACAGCTCTAGCCGCACACTTTCGGGCGGCAGGTAGATGGTGGGGGGATGGAAGGTTTCCAGCACCCGCAACATGCGATGGCTCTCCGCCAGCAGCTGGCCCAGGGCCTCCACCCGCACATGGGCAGCGCTCTCCACCAGGGCTGGCGGCCGGGGGTAGTCGCACACCCGCTCAACGGCTGCCGCCATGGCGGGCTCAGGCATGGATGAAATTGCGCAACCGCCGGCCTTCCGCTCCGGCCCGCTCCTGCAGCTCCGCATCGCTGAGGCTGGCCTCCTGCCGCTGCTGCGCGGCGATCACATCAGCCTCCTCAAGCGCATAGCCGGCGCCGCGGGCCAGCTCCAGGAAGGCCGGCAACTCCAGGGGCTCCGCCAGCTGGGCCGCCAGGTCGGGCGTCTGCCGGGCAGCGGCCAGGAAGGCGTCCAGTTGCTCGAGGCTCACAGATTCAGCTCCAACTGGGGCTGGTCTAGCCACGACGGCGGGCCATCGGCTAGCCAGCCAGCGGGATCCCAGGGGAGCAGCAGCGGCTCCAGGGCTCTCAGGCCGGGGCCGTCAGCGACCGCCAGCCAGGCCTCCTCCAGCCCGGTGGGAATCACCACCGGCATGCGCCGGTGGATCGGCGCCAGCAGGGTGTTGGGGGCACTGGTGAGCACGCAGCAACTCTCCAGCTCGCTGCCATCCGGGCCGATCCAACGGTCCCAGAGGCCGGCCAGCCAGAACAACTTGCCGTCGCGCCGGCGGATCCAACGGCCCTGTTCCCAGAAAGCATCGGCGGGGATCAGGCAGCGGCGATGGCGCCAGGCGCCGCGAAAACTGGGCTTGAGCGCCACGGTCTCGGCGCGGGCATGCACAGACCGGTGGGCGGTGGCCGGGTCCTTGACCCACTCGGGCAGCAGCCCCCACAGGGCCAGGGCAACCTGCAGCTGGCCGTGCTCCTGACGCTGGATCAACAGCGGTTCGCCCGGGCGCACCTCGGCCCGGGGGGCGTAGTGGGCCGCCAGCCCCGGCGGCAGGGGGCCCTGCAGCTGCGGCAGCAGGCGGGCGAGATCGGCGCCGAGCGAAAAGCGACCACACATGCAGCAATAGGCGACTTGAGGACTGGGGGGGCGCGTTCGGTTCTCCCAACCTTGGCTCGATCGCCGATGGGGAGCACAGGCCTAGCTTGGTTAGACCTTTGGCTGCCGCACCATGGCGATCCGCCAGGACGACAACCGCCCCAACCGCCGCTTCGGAATTATCAACCTGGTGTTGATCGGCTTCGGCGTGCTGCTGCTGTTCAGCAACTTCCTACCCAACCAGGGAGCCCAGGTGCCGCGGGTGCCCTACTCGCTGTTCATCGACCAGGTGAACGACAGCAACGTCAAGCGTGCCTACATCACCTCCGACCAGATCCGCTACGAGCTCAAGGAAGCCTCTGAGGAGGGCGCACCCACCGTGCTCTCCACCACGCCGATCTTCGACATGGATCTGCCCCAGCGGCTGGAGCAGCACGGGGTCGAGTTTGCCGCCGCGCCGCCCCAGAAGCCCAGCTTCATCACCACGGCCCTGAGCTGGGTGGTGCCGCCGCTGATCTTCATCCTGGTGCTCCAGTTCTTCGCCCGCCGCCAGATGGGCGGCGGCGCCCAGGGGGCCCTGAGCTTCACCAAGAGCAAGGCCAAGGTGTACGTGCCCGATGAGGAATCCCGGGTCACCTTCGCCGATGTGGCCGGTGTGGATGAGGCCAAGGCCGAACTCGCCGAGATCGTCGACTTCCTCAAGAAGCCCGAGCGCTACGCCGCCATCGGCGCCCGCATTCCCAAAGGCGTGCTGCTGGTGGGCCCTCCCGGCACTGGCAAAACCCTGCTCTCCAAGGCTGTGGCCGGCGAGGCGGAAGTGCCCTTCTTCATCATTTCCGGCTCCGAATTCGTGGAGCTGTTCGTCGGCGCCGGCGCAGCCCGAGTGCGTGATCTTTTCGAAGAGGCCAAAAAGAAAGCACCCTGCATCATTTTCATCGACGAACTCGACGCCATCGGCAAGAGCCGTTCCGGCTCGATGGGTGTGGTCGGCGGCAACGACGAACGCGAGCAGACCCTCAACCAGCTGCTCACCGAGATGGATGGCTTCACCGGCCAGGACAAACCGGTGATCGTGCTGGCGGCCACCAACCAGCCGGAAACCCTCGATGCTGCACTGCTGCGCCCGGGTCGTTTCGACCGCCAGGTGCTGGTGGATCGCCCCGACCTGTCTGGTCGCAAGTTGATCCTTGACATCTACGCCAAGAAGGTGAAGCTCTCGAGCAGCGTTGACGTTGACAAAATCGCCCAGGCCACCAGTGGCTTTGCCGGTGCCGACCTGGCCAACCTGGTGAACGAGGCGGCCCTGCTGGCGGCCCGCGCCTACCGCACCGAAGTGGAGCAGGCCGACCTCAACGAAGCGATTGAGCGCGTGGTGGCTGGCCTGGAGAAGAAGAGCCGGGTGCTCCAGCCCGACGAGAAGAAAGTGGTGGCCTACCACGAAGTGGGCCACGCGATCGTTGGCCACCTGATGCCCGGCGGCAGCAAGGTGGCCAAGATCTCGATCGTGCCCCGGGGCATGAGCGCCCTGGGCTACACCCTGCAGCTGCCAACCGAAGAGCGCTTCCTCAACTCCAAGGAAGACCTCGAAGGCCAGATCGCCACCCTGCTGGGCGGCCGCAGCGCCGAGGAGATCGTGTTTGGTGAAGTCACCACCGGAGCCGCCAACGACCTGCAGCGCGCCACCGACATCGCCGAGCAGATGGTGGGCACCTATGGCATGAGTGAAACCCTCGGGCCCCTTGCCTACGACAAGCAAGGCGGCGGCCGCTTCCTCGGCGGCGGCAACAACCCCCGCCGTTCCGTCAGCGATGCCACGGCTCAGGCGATCGACAAGGAGGTGCGCACCCTGGTTGACAACGCCCACGCGCGTGCACTGGCGATCCTGCACCACAACCGGGACCTGATGGAGAGCATCTCCCAACAGATCCTGGAGAAGGAGGTGATCGAAGGAGACAACCTCAAGGAACTGCTGGCCAGCAGCGTGCTGCCCGAGGAGGCCGGGGTGACGGCCTGAGGCCTTGACGCCGGGGCACCTGATCACGGATAAGGGTTCTTTAGAGATGCAGCCATGGCTGCCATCAACGGATACCCGGCCCTGGCTGAGCTGCGCGGCAGGGATCTCCTCTCCTCCGCCGACCTGAGCGCCGAACAGACGCTGAGCATGCTGCGGCTGGCCGCCGACCTCAAGGCCGGGCGCAGCCACATCAATCTCGACGGCAAGACCCTCGGCCTGATCTTCACCAAGGCCTCCACCCGCACCCGGGTGAGCTTTTCGGTGGCCATGGCGCGCCTCGGCGGCCAAACCCTCGACCTCAACCCCCAGGTAACCCAGGTGGGCCGGGGCGAGCCCGTGGCTGACACGGCCCGGGTGCTGAGCCGCTACGTGGATGCCCTGGCGATCCGCACCTTCGCCCAGGAAGAACTGGCGGACTACGCCCACTGGGCCTCGATCCCCGTGATCAACGCCCTCACCGACCTGGAGCACCCCTGCCAGGCCCTGGCCGACTTCCTCACCCTGCAGGAGGCCTTCGGCGAGCTGGCTGGTCTTACCCTCAGCTACGTGGGCGATGGCAACAACGTGGCCCACTCGCTGATGCTCAGCGGTGCCCTGCTGGGTGTGAACGTGCGCATCGGTTGCCCCAAAGGCTTCGAGCCCGACGCCGCGGTGCTCGACCAGTCCCGCGCCCTGGCAGCGGCCCACGGCAGCAGTGTGGAGGTGCTGCATGAGCCGGTGGCGGCCGTGCGCGGCGCCCATGCTCTCTACACCGATGTGTGGGCGTCGATGGGGCAGGAAGAGGAAAAGGCGGAGCGGGAGCGGGCCTTTGCCGGCTGGTGCCTGAACGAAGAGCTGGTGGCGGAGGCCGATCCCCGGGCGATCGTGCTGCACTGCCTGCCGGCCTATCGGGGCCTGGAGATCAGCGCCGGTGCCATGGAGGGCAGCGCCAGCCGCATCTTCGATCAGGCCGAAAACCGCCTGCACGCCCAGCAGGCCCTGCTGGCGGCGCTGCTGGCCGAGCCCTGAACCGGATGGCGGCACGCTCCCGTCGACTTCGCCGGTTCCATCCCTGTCGCCCAGCCTTTAAGCGAAATCCGCCCGCGACAGAGCTGGACAAAGCGCCCACGAGGCGGTACATCTGTATCAGCGACGCCAACCCGGTGCCCCAGCCTGCTCATCAAGGCCATCACGACACCCAGCAAGAGCTGACCACGGCCCAGCGGGAGCTCTACGACTGGCTGGCCGACTACATCGGCGCCCACCGCCACAGCCCCTCGATCCGCCAGATGATGGAGGCCATGGGGCTGCGCTCGCCGGCGCCGATCCAAAGCCGCCTGCGCCACCTCCAGCTGAAAGGCTGGATCACCTGGCAGGAGGGCCAGGCCCGCACCCTGCAACTGCTGGGCGGCATGGCCAGCGGCATTCCGGTGCTAGGCGCCGTGGCCGCTGGTGGCCTGGTGGAAACCTTCGACGACGTCCAGGAGCGACTCGACCTGGCCCCGGTGCTCGACACCCGCGGCCTGTTTGCCCTCACGGTGAACGGCGATTCGATGGTGGATGCCCACATCGCTGATGGCGACGTGGTCCTGCTGGAGCCGGTGCCCGACCCCAGCCGCCTCAAGGCCGGCACGATCGTGAGCGCCCTGGTGCCAGGCAGTGGCACCACCCTCAAGCACTTCCACCGCAGTGGCGCCACGGTGACCCTGGAGGCCGCCAACCCGGCCTACGAACCAATCGTGCTTCCCGCAGACCAAGTGACGGTGCAGGGCAAGCTGGTGGCCGTCTGGCGCCAGGTCTGAACAGGCAGCGTTGTAAGCTCAACTAGCGCACGGCAAGGCCCACGGGCCAAAGCGAGACGACCAGCGTCATTGCTGCCAAAGCGCCTTTTCGGGGCCATAGCTCAGCTGGTAGAGCACCTGCATGGCATGCAGGGGGTCAGCGGTTCGAATCCGCTTGGCTCCATCGAGAGAACCCAGGCCCAGCCTGGGTTTTTTTGTGTGTGCTGCATCGGAGCGCATGGGGCGCTTTGAGCCAAGCCACAGCCCCAACGTGGTGAGCCTGGCATTCAGGAGCCCCGTACATCACACTCAGGTCGATCTGGAGAGACCCGTGCTGGAGCTGTTTCATGCTGCCCCCTCCTACTACTCGATGGTGGCGCGGTTGGCACTGGCAGAAGCGGGGGTGGCGACCATCAGTCGACTCCTGGATATCCACATCGCCAAGCAGCAGTTGAGCGATGCCTACCGCCAGCTCAACCCCCATATGACGGTGCCCACGCTGCGTGGCCCCGGACTGCTGCTGACCGACAGCGCCGACATCCTCGCTTTCAGCGCTCACCAGGCCGGCGCGAATTGGCTGGATGCTGATGCGGGGTTGGCGCCAGCGATTGACCAGGTTGTAACTGACCACTACGCCATTTCGATCGAAAACCTCACCTTCAGCAAGTTGCTGGTGAGCAAGCCCCTGCTCCTTCCAGTTGTGAAGAGGGTGCTAGGGGGCCTGAGCCGAAGCCTTGAGGCCAGGGCGGAGCAGGCAGCTGACGGTGGCGCATCCCTGCGGGCCAAAGCCCAGCAGGATCGTGAGCGGTTGGCGGCCTTGACCGATGTGCCACCAGCCCAAACCTTGAAATCCATGCGCGAGCAGGTGCACGCTCATCTCTGTGCTCTGCCAGCACCACAGTTTGAAGCAGGCCTTTTTGGGGATCGTCTTAGCCGGGCCGACATCGTGGTGGCGGTATTACTGGCTCGTCTCAGCATGACCGACGAGCTCCAGCTGCTCGAACGGGACGATATCCGTCAGTGGTGGCAGCACTTCCAAACAAGAACAGGGTTTCAATCAGCCAACATTTGGACCCGTTTTCAGAAGCGCAGCTTTGTGCAGGCCGTCATCGCAGCCCGCCACACCCCGCTGGTCATCCACGATTAGACATAGCTCCACGGCAATGCCAGGAACGGTTCACAATCTAAGCCGCAACTGAAGATTACCGGCGACGCCAGCTACGTGTGCGCCGTGGATCCGGAGGGCAACGCCCACCCCCATGGGCTCACCGAGATCCTGGTGAACGCCCTCGATCGGGGCATGAATCCCCAGCAGGCCGTGGATCACCGGCTCGATGGGGTCGCGCTCGGGTTCTGAGGGGCGCTGGGCTTCGCCTCCAGCAACACCCGCACCTGGTGGTCGTTCCAGCCCTCGCCACGCCAGCGCTCGCCGAGGGCTGCCGCCATCGCGGCCACCAGCAGCAGCAGCGGCAACAGAGCCGGATCCCCCTGCAAGGTGAACACAAAAGCGGCGCAGAACAGCGGCGCGCCATGGGCAGCGGCGAACAGGGCCGTGGCCCCCACCGCTGCCAGCTGGGCCAGGTCGTTGCTGGTGAGCCCTGGCAGGCCCTGCAGCGGACTGATCAGCAAGGCTCCGAGGCTCATGCTGTCGTGCATCAACCCCCCGGGGGCCCCCAGGGCAAGGCTGAGCACGCTGGCCAGCAGGCGCCACAGCCAGAGGAGCGGTGATCCCACGGATTCACCACTCAGGGCCGCCGCCAGCGACAGAGAGCCGTCGTTGAGGCTGAGGCCGCCACTGACGAACGCCAGCAGCGTGAGGCTGGCGGCCAGCAGCAGGGCACCCAGCAGCAGCCGCTTGGCCAGCAGGCGTTTCACCCAGGCGGCTGCGGGCAGCAGCAAGCGCACGAACAGGCTTCCTCCAGCGGCTCCCACCAGGGTGAGCAGCACCACCCAGCCCCACAGCTCCGGTGCCAGGGCTCCGAGATCCAGGCCCGGCAGACGGGCCGGCTGGCCCGTGGTGGTGGCCAGCAGGGTGCCACTGCCCGCCAGCAGCAGCGCTGGCAGCACCAGCGGCAGACCGCTGCGCTGGCCCAGCTCTTCCAGGCCATAGGCCACGGCCAGCAGGGGGGAGCGAAACGCCGCCCCCAGCCCGGCTGCGCCTCCGATCACGGCCACCAGTTGCGGCGGAAGGGCAGCCAGCAGCTGAAAACGAGGCCAGCGCCGGCGGATGGCCAGCAGCACGCTCGCCCCCAGCGCCACCGAGGGCGACTCCACCCCCACCGCCAAGCCGCCCAGGTGGGTGAGCAGCATCAGGGGCAGCCGCCGCAGCTGGGTGGCGAGGCTGAGCTGTTGCAGCCAGAGCGCCTCCCGGGCGCTGCGCTCAGCCTGGGGCGCGCGATCGAGGGCGAGCAGCGCCGTCGTGCCGCCACCGCGGCCCGCGGCCAGCGGCCCCCAAGCCAGCAGCACCAGCAGGCTCGTGGCCGCAAACACCACCACGCAGCCGAGTAGCGGCCGGGGTTGAGCCGCCAGCCAGAGCCCCCGCTGCAACAGGAAGCCCAGTTCTGAGAGGGCCTGATAGGGCCACATCAGCAGCCCAAACAACAGCCCCAGCAGCAACCAGCCAGCCAGGGCAACCGCTGCCGGAGCACGAACCGGAGTCACGGGCAGCTCTGCAAGCAGGCATTGCCGGGATCAAGCACCAGGGGTTTGAACAGGTCGATCAGCGTGCCTCCTGGGTCGAATCAGTACAATTTAAGCATTCTGCAAACCAAGGATCTCAGCTGTTTCAGCGCGCACCTTGGTCAACATCGCCGCATCCTGCTTGAGATCGTGCCCATAGGAGGGAATGATTTCGCGCATCTTTGCTTTCCAATCGCCGATGAGCTCATCCCGCAGGACTGTTTCAATCATGCTGACCATGATGGTGGTGGCCGTGGAAGCGCCAGGCGAAGCTCGGATTTCAGAGGAGTTGGGCATCCACGTGGTCACCCTCTACAACTAGATGGAAGCTTGGCAGTTGCAGGGAGTGCTGCCGACAAATTCATGGTGGCGCTGAAGACTGCTGGCCTCAATGCCAACGAACTCAGCTCGTATTGCCAGTAGTGGGGGCTATACCAAGAGCAGATTGGCTCAGTTTAGGGAAATCAGCAGCATGCGGGCACTGCACTGATAAACCAATGTTTCCAGCCCAAGTGCCAGTGATGAATAGGGGTGCCCCAAACCAATGCCACTGTTGCTGGCCAGAGTTTCGAGACCACTCTCAATGATGCGCTGCTGCTGGATCATGCGCGGATCGCACAGATTGATCGGCACGGGCCGCTCCACCCAACGCTCGGCCAGCTCAAGCGGAATCCGGCTTTTGCTTTCCCGGCCAATGGTTTGAACCAGGCGCTGGGGATTGAGGTTGAACAGCAGGCCATTGAAGTGGTCGGTTTCCACTTCATAAGCCTGACCTGGGAGGTAGATGGCCTGATGGCCGGCCCGATCAAACCAATCGCGTCCCTCAATCCGATAACGCGTGCCACCTTGATATGGAATCCCAAGGGTGCTTTCGCTGTAGTCCTCGGTGCTGGCGACCAAGGGCACATAGGCAGCAGCACTGACGGCCATGTCGCCGGCTAGCAGTAAGGAGGCTTTATGGGCAAACGCCTGATGCTTCTCCCGGGGCTCAAAGCGGGTGAGGTTGACCGTCAGACCAATCTCATCGGCCAGGGCCTCGCTTTCGAAGCGCATCTCGGCTTGGTCGTTGGCAAAGGCGAGACGCTGCAGCTCCAGCCACTGGCGTTGCTTAGCTAGCGGTGCCTTGGGGTCAGGCGCGGAAGCAGCAGTGGCGAAATCCATACCAGGAGCCATAGCTCCATCGAACAATAGGAAGTTGGGAGGTGCGAGGCGATGAGGCGTTGGCTTGGCGCGCTCAACGCGGGGCCAGCAACTGCATCAACACACCCAGGCCTGCGGCCACACCAATCAGCTGCAGCACACTCCAATGCCATCGCACCAGAGCCAGCATCGCCAGCCCGGCGACGAGAGCCGCCGCGGCATCGAAGCGCCCGGCTGGCCAGAGCACCGGGCCCGCAAAGAACAGGGCCAGGCTGGCGATCACGCCCACCACCGCAGCGGTGATGGCGGTGAGGGGTGCGCCGATGCGGAGGTTGTCTCGGCTGGCCTCCACCAGCGGGGCGCCAACCAGGATGAAACCGAAGGAGGGCAGAAAGGTGAACCACACGGTCACCAGGGTGGCGGCCACAGCCCCGGCACCGGTGGTCCAGCCGCCCATGAAGCCCACGAAGGCCACCACCATGATCAGCGGCCCCGGCGTGGTCTCCCCCAGGGCCAGGCCGTCAACCATCTGGGCCGCCGACAGCCAGCCAAACTGCTCGACCGCCCCCTGGGCGACGTAGGGAAGCACCGCATAGGCCCCGCCGAAGCTGAGCAGGCCCACCCGCGTGAAGAAGCGGGCCATCAGGGGCAGGGTGCCATTCCAGCCGGCCATTGCGGTGAGCATCGCCAGGGGCAGGATCAGGGCCAGCGCCCAGATCAGCAGGGTGCGGGCCAGGCGTCGCCGGTTGAAGCGGGCGTGGGCTGGCGTGGGCGTGTGATCGCCATGGATGGGCTCAGGCTGCAGCAGCGCTTGGGCCGGCCCTGGCACCAGCCCTGCAACGGCCGGCCCCAGCGGCGGTGGGAGCAGCAAGGCCTCGGGACGCCAGCGGCCAACCAAGGCACCCGTGAGCGCCGCCACACCCACCACCAAGGGATAGGGCAGACCCAGCACCGCAAGGGCCAAAAAGGCAGCCAACGCAATGCCGGCGAGCCAGAACGAGCGCAGCGCACGCCGACCCAGCCGCCAGGCCGACACCACCACGATCGCCAGCACCGCTGGCTTGAGCACCGCGAACACCGCCACCAACAGGGGCAACTGGCCCCAATGCACGTAGACGCTGGAGAGCAGCGTCAGCACCAGCACCGAGGGCAGCAGGAACAGCCCTCCGGCAATCAGGCCACCAGGCACGCCGTGCATCAACCAACCCAGATAGGTGGCGAGCTGGGTGGCCTCCGGCCCCGGCAGCAGCATGCAGTAGTTGAGCGCGTGCAGATAGCGCCGCTCGCTCAGCCAGCGGCGGCGTTCCACCAACTCACGGTGCAACAGGGCGATCTGACCGGCGGGTCCACCGAAGCTCACCACCCCAAGCTGGAGCCAGAAGCGGCTGGCATCGGCCAGGCTCACCGGAGCAGGGCCCACCTGACGCTGGGGATCCACGGGGTCAGCTGCCATTGCATCCATACCACCGGTCTTGGGCTGACACAATGACGGTTGTCCATCCCCGGCCATGGGCTTCAGCGCCAAGACCGACTATGGACTCGTCGCCCTGATGGAGTTGGCGGCAGCTTATCCCTCAGGCACCTTGGTGCAAAGCGGGGAGATCTGCCGGCGCCATGGCATCCCAGAGCGCTACCTCGAGCAACTGCTCACCGACCTGCGAAAAGTCGGCCTGCTGACCAGCATCCGCGGCCCACGAGGGGGCTTTCAGCTCGCCAGGGATCCCGACTGCATCACCGTTGCCGACGTGGTCAATGTTCTGGAAGGGAGCCGCAACAGCGAGCGGCAGGGCGATCCTGGCGACGCCACGTTCCTGGTGCTGACGGCCCTTGAGCAGAAACTGGAGCAGGCCCGAGAGACTTTGCTCGCCTCCACCTCACTGGCCCAGTTGTTGCGAGAGCGGGATGCCCTCAGGCAGCCACAGCCGATGTTTTACATCTAGGCCCATGCCCGATTCCGACGACTGGCCCAACGACCAAGGTCGGCCCTGGGGGCTGCGTCTGCTGGCGCTGGTGGGGGCCCTTGCCTTTGTGATGCTCGGCATCAACAGCCTGTTGCCGGTGCTCCAGCAACCCATACCGCTACCGCTGCCGACGCAGCCCAAGCGGGGAGACAGCAGGGCCTAAAAGCGAGACATGGCCTCGATCTTGGCCAGTTTTTCAGCGTCCAGACCCGCCAGTTCGTCGATCTGTAGCAAGCTTTCCTTCACCAAACTGGCAAACACAAACAAAATGCCGTCGAGGCGGAAATCAAACCGCCCTTCAATCGTGTGCCGCTCGATGCTGAGAAAATCGTGGAGCTCCCACACGGTTTCGGCAGAGCCCAGCGCCACGGCCTGGGCCTGCACCGACGCCACCAATTGGTCGACAGCCCTGCCGTAGGCGCGGTCAAAGGCCTCGCGGGCGACGGCCTGTTCCGATTCCGTCCATCCCTCCAGCATGGTCTCCATCATTTGATTTAAGCGCCCTGGCAGGGACGTTAGTCGGGGGTTCAGGCTGCCGCGAGCCCTGGGTCCCGCCGAGACGGGCGGGCGCGGCGGTGTTGGGCGGGCAATTCGAACCAAGCGAGTTGCGGGCTGTCGTGGTGCTCCCGGTGGTAACCGAAGTGATAACAGGCCAGCAGCGAAAGCCAGGGGGGCAGATCGAGGCTGTCGGCCTGGGATTGCTGATGGGGCAGCCGCTGGCGCCGGTGCGGCAGATAGGTGCCGAACACAAACAACTGCAGCGAACTGAGCAGCAGGGGCAAGGTGCAGAACAGCAGCACGTTGATCCAGCCCGCCGGATGGAGCCGGCAGGCGATCAACGCCAACAAGCCCCAGCCGCCAAGCAGCCGCATCATCTGGCCCGCCGAAAGGTAACCAGCCATGAAGCGCCGGTACCAACCCAGCGTTCCGGCGCGGGGGTCGCCATGGAAATCGGGATCATCCGCACTGGCGGTGAACCGGTGATGGTTCTGGTGATTGCGGCTGCAAGCCACGTAGGGCAAAGCCGCATAGAGCGCCAGGGCAACGACACCAAGGCGATCATTCCAGCCCCGCCGCTCCAACACCAGCACGCCATGCATGGCGTCGTGACCAACGATGAACAGGCCGGTCTGCAGCCAGGTTCTCCCCAGCGTGGACACCACCACCAGAGCCACCAGGGCCGCCCCGTGCAGCCGACTCAAATCAAGACTGAGCAGCCCCAGCAGGGAAGCGAGCCAGGCGAGCAAGATCACTGCGGCGAGCAGCAGACCGCGATGGGTGGTGGTGGTCAGACGGCTTTGGCTGGGGCACAAAGCCCTGCTCAACGGCCCAGCTTCAACAACTCAGCCGGGGAGGCCAGCAGGTCGATGGCCACGAAGTAGATCTTGCCCTCGGGATTGAGCAGGAAACGCCAGGCCACGTTCATGCCGATGCCGGCGCCAAACCAGGGGGTCTGGACCTTGCCCGTGACCTTGATCTGGGTGAAGTCTCCCTCGGTGGGCTCAGCAAAACCGCGCTCAGGCAGGAGCTTTAGGTTTTGGCAGTCTTCGCGGAAGAAGCGCAGGATGGCGTCGCGACCGACGATCGGCTTCTGGAAGGGGGGCTGCAGGGCGCCGTCGGCCAGGAACAGGTCGATCAGGTTGTCGAAGTCGTTGGCGTTGAGCTGGTCCATGTAGCTGTTCACCGTGGGGTTGATCACCCCCTCGATGAACACGCGCTTGCGCTGCTCCTCGGGCGTGGGAGCGGCAATCGGCTCCATCACGCGCTGGCCTTCGCCCTTGGCGGGGTCGTAGCCCATGTCCACCACGAAGTTGCGCAGCAGGGTGATCTGCTGACCCTGATCCACGCCCTTGACCGAGCTCAGCACGGCGGAGGCGTTGGCCGAGAGCTGGTAGCCCTCGGGGATCGGCGCCACCAGGCCGGCGGCCATCCAATCACCCAGCTGATACCAGAAGCCCAGCTTGATATTGACCGACCAGCAGGAGTAGGTGCGGCCGATCTGGGTGTCGGTGCGGTTGGCGAGCTCGCACATCACCGCGCTCTGCTCGGCGAAGTTCATCGCCTTGATCTGGTTGAGCACGGGCTCGGCAAACTGCATGCGCGCAGCACCGGGGGCCGCGACGGTGATGGTGTTGCCCATCTCGAGGTAGGCGTACCAGATCAGCGCCAGTTGGTCTTCGGCGCTCAGCAGCCGAAAACGGGCCGTGATGGCCGGCACAACGTCGGCCGACATAGTGTCGGGAAAGATCTGGGTGGCTTTCTCAAGCGTGAACATGCGCCGTCGCTCCCAATTGTTAAAGAGATTTGCAAACTCTAGCCTCACAGGGTCCCGCCTGGTAAGGCGCATCTGATTTGCGGCCCGGCCCACCTAGACCGTGCCCCCATCCGCTCCCGTGCCTGTGCCTGTTCCCGTGCTGAGCGACGCTGATCGCGACAAGCTCGATCGCTCCGACGACGCCCTCTTTTACGCCGAGCCGCGGTTCGTGCATCACCTTGATGCCAGTTTCCGGGCGCGCCTGACCACCTTGTATCGCGAGCGGATCCCGCCTTGCGCGGTGGTGCTGGACCTGATGAGCAGCTGGGTCAGCCATCTGCCCGAAGAGCTCACCTACCAGGAGGTGATCGGCCACGGCCTCAACGCCGAAGAGCTGGCGGCCAACCCCCGGCTCGATCGCCACTGGGTGCAAAACCTCAACACCGATCAGGATCTTCCCCTGGCCGATAACAGCGTGGATGTTGCGCTGATCGTGGCCGGCTGGCAGTACCTGCAGCAACCCGAAGCCGTAGCCGCCGAACTGCTGCGGGTGGTGCGGCCCCGAGGCGAGGTGATCGTGGCCTTCAGCAACCGGATGTTCTTCCAGAAAGCCCCCCAGATCTGGACCGAGGGCGGCGACCGCGACCACCTCGCCACCGTGGCGAAGGTGCTGCTGGCCCAGGGCTGGTCGAAGCCCCAGCTGCTGGCAGAAGAAACCCCCGCGCCGGGTGTGCTCGGCTGGATCGGCGGCAAGGGCGATCCCTTCTTTGCCGTGAGCGCGGCCAAGGCGGAGTGAGCGACTTCAATCAGACCAGCAGGCTCTGAATCAACACAAAAAAGCCCGACCAGCAGAGCTGGCCGGGCTTTTCGTTAGGCCGAAGCCCGAGGGGCTCAGCCCAGACCCAGCTGGCCCAGGATGCCCTGTCCGGTCAGCAGCTCGGTGCCGAGGCCGATCACGAAACCGAGCATGGCCAGGCGACCATTCCAGGTTTCAGCAAAAGCAACAAAACCGAAACGGGAAGCGGAATCAGCCATGAATGTTCGTTGGTTACGAAACTTGACATGATCGTAACAGATCTTGAAGCAGACGGGTGTGGTGGGTGCATCTAGCCCCCAGAGATGAGCGCTCCTGCTCGCAAGCCTGGGATTGATCACCACTGCTGAGCAGTGATCTTTTCCCCAAGCCGGGTCGCTTCTCCCCAATGTTTAGAGGCCTTTTCCACAGGGATGGAGAGGCGGAAGGGCCCCGTCCATCACCCGTCTGAGTCCGGGGATGGGGAAAACGGGCCGGCCCCTTGACGCTTCTGCGCAGGCGACTTCCGAGCGCGCGCCAAACTGGAAAAAAGCCCGAAAGTGCCTGTGGCCCGGGCCTGGGGTCTGTGGGTCTTGCCGGACTCGCCTGTTGGGACGCCCTTTGACGGCGGAGCCAGTGGCGTGGCCTGATGGGGGCTCGCTCAGGGCAACGCCTCCATGCTCCAGATCCCGGACCACCCCCCCAAACTCCGTCTCGGTCGAAAACCAGTTTCCGGAAGACCTCTACGACGCGATGCGGGAGTTTGTCCGGCTGCATCCCCAGTGGGACCAGTACCGCCTGATGCAGGCCGCCCTGGCCGGCTTCCTGTTCCAGCACGGCTGCCAGGACCGCGTTGTGGCCCGCCACTACCTCGATGGCCTGTTTCGCCGCCAGGATCCGACACCCTTACCAACCCTGCCTTGAGCGAGGCGACCCCAACACCCAGAACTGCAGACTGATGGGGCACCAGTGCTGAACCATGGCCGCAGGAGCTCCAGGAGCTGACGCCCTGCTGGTGGCCATCGGCGCTGTCCCGGGCGCCTGGCTGCGCTGCCGGGTCGTCGATCACCTCGAACCGGTGCTGCCCAGGCGGCACTGGGGCACCTTCGGGGTCAACCTGATTGCCTGTTTCGCCCTCGGCCTGATGGTGGGCCTGGAGCAGAGTTGTGGTGATGCATCCCGCCGGGTGCTCCTGTTGATCGGCACCGGCTTTCTGGGCAGCTTCAGCACCTTTTCCACCTTCTCGGCCGAATTGCGGGCGGAGCTGGTGGCCAGGCATTGGCGCGAAGCGGCCGTGCTGGCCGGGGGCTCGGTGGCCGGCGGGCTGCTGGCGATGCTGACGGGCTTCTCCCTGGGGGCCGAGACATGAGCACCACCCCCGCCCGCAGCCTCCGTGGCGACCTGCGCGATCTAGCCCTGGTGGCCGCCGGAGCGATCCCCGGGGCCCTGCTGCGCTGGCGCCTTGAGGCCATCGGCACGGCGGAAGTCGGCGGCCTGCGCGGCTTGGTGGGAGCCGACTTCATCGCCAACATGCTGGGCTGCCTGCTGCTGGGCCTGGTGCTGGCCCAGTCCGTCCGGCGCAAGCGGCTGATGCTGTGGGCCGGCATCGGCTTCTGCGGATCCCTCACCACCTTCTCCTCCTGGATGCTGCAACTGGCCCGGGCCCTGCGGGCTGGCGAAGCCTGGGACAGCCTGTTGGTGCTGGCGGCGAGCCTGCTGGGCGGCCTGGTGCTGGTGGCCCTGGGTCACGCCCTCGGCCGCCGCTGCCACGCCGCGGCTCCGGCGAGCAGCAGCAAGGGAGCCTCGCCCCAGCGGTCGTAGGGGGTGAGGGTCTGCAGGCGGGGCACGGCAAACACGCCCGTGGCTGGCCGACCCGCTGGCAGGGAGGCCACCACCCGGCCGCGGGCATTCACCAACAAACTCGGGCCAGTGTTGGCCGCACTCACCAGCCAGCGG
The DNA here is from genome assembly GCF_024346435.1 of Cyanobium sp. Alchichica 3B3-8F6. Taxonomy (NCBI): domain Bacteria; kingdom Bacillati; phylum Cyanobacteriota; class Cyanophyceae; order Synechococcales; family Prochlorococcaceae; genus Cyanobium; species Cyanobium sp. Alchichica 3B3-8F6. Next base: position 138,115 of record NZ_JAGQCZ010000002.1, read on the forward strand.
CCCGTCTCAATCGCCCGCAGCTGGGCCAGGGCCTGAAACTGTTGCTGCAACAGCGCGGGATAGGGGTCGAGGTTGGCACTGGCCAGCAACCAGCCCGCCCCAGCGCGGCTGGCGGTGGCCAGGGCGGCACCATCGGAGAGCTCGTAGCAAATGGCCCCGGCAATGGCCCCCGCTGGCCGGGGCAGGAGCCGCGATGCCGCTCCCGGCTCGATGCCGCCCACGGCCGACAAACCGCTCCATCGCCCCAGCCCCGCCAGGGGAACCCATTCCCCCAAGGGCACGAGCCGATGCTTGTCGAGCCAACTGCTGGCCTGCTGCTCCCCCGGAGCCATGCGCAGCAGGGCGCTGCGCTGCTGCGGCTCCCCGGCCACCTCCTGCCAGCGGAAACCACCACTGATCAGTTCGACCGGCACCGGCGCCGCCAGCTCAGGCTCGAGCCCCAGGGCCCCCTCGGGCAGCAGCACTGCATCCACCCGGCGCTGTTGCGCCTCCGCCAGCGCCGCCGTTAAGCGCTGCTGCAACCGCTGCTGCTGGGCCCACTGAAACTTCTGGCGCGTGGGGATCGCCGGCTGCAGCACCAGCACCCGCTCCACGCCGGAGCTGGTCTGCCCCGCAGGCAGGCCTAGGGGCAGCGCCGCCAGCACGGCTGCACCGAGGCCATGGCTCAGAACCACGCCAGCAGCGGTGGCAGCGATCCAGGCCCGGGGCTGGGGCACCGTCGCGCAGCGCCACAGGCCCCAACCGATCAGCAGCTGCAAGGTGGCCAGCAGGCCGCTGCCGCCGAGGGCGGCCAGGCCTGCCAGGGGTCGGTCGCCGGGGAGCGCCGCCGCACCCAACCCCAGCCAGAACAGCGGCCCCTTGGCCAGCAGCACCTCCGCCAGGCCCCAACCGGCGCTCAACAACAGGGCACTGCTCAACCGGCGGGGGTCGAAGCGCTGGGCCAGGGCCACCCAGAAGGCCACCAGGCCAGCCCCCGCCAGGGCGCAGATCGCGAGCAGCAGCATGGCCAGCGGCAGGCTCAAGGGGCCCGGCACGCCGATCCAGTCGAGGGGGTGGAGCCCCAGCAACCAGCGGTGACTCACCAGCACGGCCGCCCCTGCCCACAGGGCCCCGCCCCGGGCCCCGATCGCCGAGCCCGGCAGGGCCCACAGCCCCGCCAGCGCCAGCCAGAGCAGGGGCGGCAGCCCCAGGGGGGGCAGCGCCAACCCCGCCAGCAGCCCGGACATCCCGGCCAGCCACCACCCCCCTAGCCGGTCATTGCCCATGGCCAGTGAGCGTAGGAAGCGCCAAGGTGAAGCAGGACGATTGCCGCCATGGATCCGAACAACCCGCTCCAACAACTGCTGCTGCGTGGCCTCGGCACCACCTCACTGGTGTCGGAGCGACTGCGCACGGTCACCCAGGCCTGGGTGCGCAGCGGCAAGCTCGATCCCAGCCAGGCCCCAGCCCTGGTGGACGACGTGCTGAAGGCCCTACGGGGCGAAACGCCCGAACTGGAGCAGCAGGCCGAGCGCCAGCTGGAGCGCAACAAAGACCAGCTGCTGCAGGATTTGGGCCTGGCCCGGCAGCGGGAGCTCGATGAACTGCGCGGCCGGATTGACCGTCTGGAGCGGGGCCTGCGCCAGCAACCACCAGCCCAAGCCCCCCCCGAAGTGGACATTCCCGACTGAGACAGTCCCGACTGAAGGGAGCACGCCAGCCGACTGCCCGGCAGAATCGGATCAACCTGCGGGGTCCCATGCGCGACATCCTGATCAGCTCGGCCGTGTGTGTGGCCTGCCTGGTGCTGGCCCTGGTGAGCCAACTGGTGAATCCCACCACCGTGCAGGCGGCCAACCCCGGTGGCGCTGCCGAAGCGGCCGTGCTGTCCAGCCCAGCTCCAGCCAACGCGCCGGCCAGGCCGGCCGTGACCAGCCGCTTCGAACTGGACCCCGACGACCCCAACCCCACCCTGTTTGTGATGGCCAGCGACAACGACCAGACCAGCGGCGCTGAGATCGCCCAGGCCAGCGGCCTCGGGGGCGAGCTCAACGCTCCCAAGGAGCGCACCACCCCCAGCGGCCTGCGCATCACCGATCTGGTGGTGGGCGATGGCGCCGAAGCCGTGGCCGGTGAAACGGTGGTGGTGAACTACCGCGGCACCTTGGCCAACGGCAGCGAATTCGACAGCAGCTACGGCCGCGGGCCGTTCTCCTTCCCCCTTGGCGGTGGCCGGGTGATTCAGGGCTGGGATGAGGGCGTGGCCGGCATGAAGGTGGGCGGCAAGCGCAAGCTGGTGATTCCCCCTGATCTGGCCTACGGCGAGCGCGGCGCCGGCGGCGTCATTCCCCCCAATGCCACCCTCACCTTCGAGGTCGAACTGCTGCGCATCGGCGGCTGAGCCGCAGAACGCAATCGTTAAGATGCCTACTCTGGTTGGTGGGTTGCGCTGATTCTGTGCTGCGCCAATCCACCCTGCCCCCTTCCTTTGTTTCCCATCCATGGCCCATACGCTGCCCGCGCTGCCCTACGGCCTCGATGCGCTCGAGCCCAACATCTCCCGCTCCACCCTTGAGTTTCACCACGGCAAGCACCACGCCGCCTACGTGACCAACCTCAACAACCTGGTGGCCGGCACCGACCTGGACGGCAAGAGCCTGGAAGACACCATCACCTCCGTGGCCGGCGATGCCAGCAAGGCCGGTGTGTTCAACAACGCTGCCCAGGTGTGGAACCACAGCTTCTACTGGCAGTGCATGAAGCCCGGTGGCGGCGGCCAGCCCAGCGGCGCCCTCGCCGACAAGATCAACGCTGACTTCGGCAGTTTTGAAGCCTTCGTCGAGCAGTTCAAGACCGCCGGCGCCACCCAGTTCGGCAGCGGCTGGGCCTGGCTGGTGCTCGATGGCGGCACCCTCAAGGTCATCAAAACCCCCAACGCCGACCTGCCCCTGGCCCACGGCCAGAAGGCCCTGCTCACCATGGATGTGTGGGAGCACGCCTACTACCTCGATTACCAGAACCGCCGCCCCGATTACATGACCACCTTCCTCGAGAAGCTAGTGAACTGGGACTTCGTGGCTGCCAACCTGGCTGCTGCCTGATCCCCACATGCTCGGCTGATTGAAGCCAGCCCTGCCCAGCCCCCGGCCCCAACCGGGGGCTTTTTGCTGGCCCCTCTTTCCCTCTCTGGCCAGCAGTCCAGCAGTAATCCTGCCTTGAGGTTCTTGGCAGCTCCGGCCCTTTAAAGCGATGGAGCGGCTGAACTGAGCACCGCCTCCGGCGCGATCCACATGGCGTCGCCATAGGAGAAGAAGCGATACTGGCGCTCGATCGCCTCGGCATACAACGCCAACAGGCGCTCGCGACCGATCAGGGCACTCACCAGCAGCAGCAGGGAGCTCTTGGGCAGGTGGAAGTTGGTGAGCAGGCCCTGCACCACGGCAAAGCGATAGCCGGGCTGGATCACCAGATTCACGGGGCCGGTGTGGGGCCGCAGCTCGCCGCCGTGCAGCTGGGCCACGGCTTCGAGGCTGCGCACCGAGGTGGTGCCGATGGCGATCACCCGGCCGCCGCGGGCCCGGCAGGCGGCTACCGCGGCCACCAGCGCCGGGCTCACCTCCACCCACTCGCTGTGCAGCTCCAAGTGGCGCAGATCTTCCGTTTCCACCGGCCGGAAGGTGCCCAGGCCTACGTGCAGGGTGGTGGTGGCCAGCTCAACGCCCCGCTCCCGGATCGCCGCCAGCAAGGCGTCGCTGAGGTGGAGGCCCGCCGTGGGCGCAGCCACCGCTCCGGGGCGAGCGGCATAGCGGGTCTGGTAGCGCTCGTTGTCGGCAGCGTCGTGCTCGTGGATGTAGGGCGGCAGCGGGATGGCGCCGTAATGGATCAGCAGCGGTTCCAGGGCCGCCGCATCGGCATATTGCGGCGGAAACTGCACGATGCGACCGCCGGTGGTGGGGTCGCTGCCGAGCACCTGCACCGCCAGGGGCGGCTGGCCATCGGCCACCACCTCGATCCAATCGCCCGGCCGGAGCTTCTTGGCGGGCTTCGCCAGGCAGAGCCATTGGCCCTGGCCACCCTGCCAGGGCTCCAGCACCAACAGCTCCACAGCACCGCCGCTGGGCCGGCGTGCTTCCAGGCGGGCCCGCAGCACCCGGGTGTCGTTCACCACCAGCAGATCACCCTGCTGCAACTCCTGCTGCAGCTCCCACACCGTGAGGTGGCGGGCCAGGGGAGCAGGGCCCACCCCGGGCGGGTCCACCGCCAGCAGCCGGGCGGCATGGCGGGGCTCCACCGGCTGCTGGGCGATGCGCTCCTCGGGAAGCTGGAAGTCGTAGCTGGAGAGCCGCAGATCGGCGGGATCGCTCATGGCAGCAGGCCCTGGCTCATGCCGGCAGGTAGTAGCGCACCAGGGTGAACACCCGGTTGCCGCTGGCATCAAGCGCCCGGTGCATGTTGATGCCGCGCTGGTTGAGCAGCAGGGAATCAAAGCGATAGCGCGGGATCGCCATCGGCATCACGATCGTGAGGCTCACCTCCGGGTGGGCTTGCTGCTCTCCAGTCACAAACGCCACGAACGGATCGATCAGAGAAGCAAAGGGGCTGTCCAGGATCCGCAGGCTGATGCCGGGCGACTCGCCCACCAGCCGCTGCCAGTCGCCGCGGATCAGCTCGATGTCGTCGCCCTCCGAGCGCACCCACACCGCCGTCACCTGATCCGACACCGTGGCGGCGTAGCGCAGAGCATCCAGGGAGGGACGGGAGAAGGAGGCGATCCAGACGATGCTGCGGTTGCCCACCGGATCGCGCCGCTGGGGCAGAACAACGCTGCTCTGGGCATCGACAGGCAAGGCAATGGCGGCGTAGACGCGGCGATAGCGGCGGCGAATGCTGGCCAGCAACCACACCAGCAGGGGGATGGCGATGACCACCGTCCAGGCGCCCTCGGCAAACTTGCTCACCACGATCACCAGCAGCACCACCAACGTGGTGAAGGCCCCCAACGCGTTGATGGCCAGCCGACCGAACCAGCCGGCACCGCGCCGGCGCCACCAGCGCACCACCATGCCGGCCTGCGAAAGGGTGAACGCCATGAACACGCCCAGGGCGTACAGGTTCACCGCCACGGTGGTGTCGCCGCGGCACACCAGGATGATCAGGGCCGTGGCCGCCAGCAGCACGGCGATGCCGTTCTGGAACACCAGCCGGTCGCCGATCCAGCCCATCTGACGTGGCAGGAAGCGGTCCTGGGCCAGCATCGCCGCCAGGCGCGGAAAGCCCGCGAAGGCGGTGTTGGCCGCCAGCGTGAGAATCAGCAGGGTGGTGATCTGCAGCGCCCAGAACAGCCCACTGCCGGCACCGAACACCCGCATGCCCACCTGGGCCAGCACGGTGCGATCGGGGTCGGGCGCCACCCCGTAGAGATAGGCCAGGCCGCTGACGGCCAGGAACATGGCCCCCAGCATCAGTCCCATCACCAGCATCGTGGCGCGGGCCCGGCGCGCGGCTGGCTCGCGAAACACCGAGACGCCGTTGGCGATGGCCTCGATGCCGGTCATGGCCGAGCAACCGGAGCTGAAGGCTCGCAGCACCAGAAACAGACCCAGGGGCTCCACGGCCCGGATGTCCGGCGGGGCGTCGGGGGTAAAGCCATGGGCAACCACCAGGTTCTGGAGGCCAAAAACCGCCAGCAACGCCACCATCACCACAAAGGCGTAGGTGGGAATGCTGAAGGCCTGGCCGGCTTCGCGCAGGCCGCGCAGGTTGGCCCAGCCCACCGCCAGCAGCAACAGCAGCGCCAGGGGCACCTCATAGGGGAGTAGCCCTGGCCAGAGCGAGGAGAGGGCCTGGGTGCCGGCCATCAGGCTCACCGCCGCCGTGAGGGTGTAGTCCACCAAGAGGGCGGCAGCCGCCAGCAGGGAGGGGCCGGTGCCTAGGTTCTCCCTTGCCACCACGTAGGAGCCGCCGCCCTGGGGGTAGGCCTCGATCGTCTGGCGATAGGACGCCACCACGATGGCAATCAGGGCGATGATCGCCAGGGTGATCGGCAGTGACAACCGCAGCGCCTGGCTGCCGGCCAGCACCAGCACCCCCAGGGCAGCCTCCGTGGCATAGGCCACCGAAGACAGGGCATCGGAAGCCAGGATCGGCAGGGCCTGCACGCTGGGCAGGCGCTCGGAGGCAGCGGCAGCTTTCGGCAGAGGCCTGCCGAGCAGCCAGCGGATCAGAGCGGTGGCTGCAGGCTGATTCACAGTCGCAAGAGAATCAGAGCGCCAGGCTTTCGGGGTTGGTCTCGATCAGCTGGGCCAGATCCTTGAGGAAGGCGGCAGCGTGGGCACCGTAGATGGTGCGGTGGTCGCAGGTGAGGTTCACCTGCATCTGGTTGGCCACGCGCATGGAGCCATCCTTGCCGGCCACCACGGTGGGCCGAGAGGCCGCCACCGCCAGGATGGCGCCGGTGCCGGGGGGCAGGATCGCGTCGAAGCGATCGACGCCAAACATCCCCAGATTGGACAGGGTGAAGGTGCCGGTGCTGTATTCCTCCGGCTGCAGCTGCTTGCTGCGGGCGCGGCTCACCAGATCAGCCCAGTTGCGGGCCATCGAATAGATGTCGGTCTTGTCGGCATTCGCCAGCACCGGGGTGATCAGGCCGCCGTCCTCCATGGCCACCGCCACCGCCACATTCACCGCGGCGGGGAAGCTCATGGCGCTGCCATCGGCACTGGTGGCCGCGTTCACCTGGGGGTGGCGGGCCAGCACCACGCCCACGGCCTTGGCCAGCAGGGCCGTCATCGTGACGCCCTTGGGCTTCACCTGCTTGTAGAAGGCGTCGAGCTTGGTGGTGCTGATCGTGTAGCCCACCCGGAAACAGGGAACCGCCAGGCTGGCGAGCATGTTGCGGTTCACCGCGCCCTGGAGGGTGTTGAAGCTCACGCTCTCACCGGGCCGGCCAAAGGCTTCACCGGCAGGCGCAGGAGCCGCCGGGGCTGCACCGTTACCGCCGGCAGCCGCCACGGCGGCCGGACCCGAGCCCTCGGCCACCCGGGGCACCGTGATCGGTTGCCCGGTGGCGGCGAGCACGTCGTCGGCCTGAATGCGGCCGTGGGGACCGCTGCCGCGCAAACCGCCCAGGTCAACGCCCAGCTGGGATGCGAGCTTTTTGGCCCGGGGGGAAGCCACCACCCGACCGCTGGCCGTCGACGCGGGGGCCACCACCGGAGCCGCCACCACTGGAGCGGGAGCGGGGGCCGGTGGAGCCGCCACCGGAGCCGGAGGAGCTGCCACTGGAGCCGCCGCAGCGGGAGCCGGTGCGGGAGCGGCCGCAGCCGCGGGAGCGGCGGGGGCCTTGGCCGCCGCCTCAGCGATCTCGGCCTCGGTTTCCACAATCAGGCCGATGGTCTCGCCCACCGGCGCCGTGCCACCGGCCGGCATCAGCACCGCAGCCAGGAAGCCCTCGTTGAACGACTCAACGTCCATGTCGGCCTTGTCGGACTCGACCACCAGCACGGATTCACCGCGCTCCACCTTGTCGCCGGGCTTCTTAAGCCACTCCACGATCTTGCCCTCCGTCATGGTGGAGGAGAGGGCCGGCATAAAGATTTGGTGGGTGGCCAACGGGGGTCTGCCGCGCAGTTGGGCGGATTTTACGTGGCTCCTGATTGGGGCTCCTGGGCTCGGCGAGTGGAGCTGCTCAGGCGCCGGCTTCGATGGCCTCGATCACGCCATCGCGCACCAGCACAGCCGCCTGCAGCTTCTCCACCAGGTTGTCGCCCACCTTCACCTCGCACAGGCTTTCGATCTGCCCCTGCTCCACGATCTGCTCCATCTCCAGCTCCCGCACCTGGCGCTGCTGCTCGAGCATCTGACGTTTCTGCTCTTCCAGCTCGGCCCGCTTGGCGGCCACCTGCTGCTGCACCGAAGCCACCTGGTCCTGCACCCGCGGATCGAGCGGATTGGCGCTCTGGCGACGGATCTCGTCGACCAGCTGCTGACCCTCCTGCTCCAGCTGGGACAACTGACCGTCGACGTTGGCGATGGCGTTGCTCAGCTCGCGCTCAGCATCCTCTTTCCAGCGGGGTGTGACCACGGCACGCACAGTGATCGTGCGCTTGATCGTCAGGGAGCCGTCAGCCATGGGGGATGCAAAGCAGCATTCAGGCTGTCAGCGCGGCGGGCGGGGGTCAACGGTCGGTTGGCCGCACCTCACCGGGGCGTGTAGATCGCGGCGATCGCGCCGCCATCCCGAGCGGCGATGCGGTCGCGGCGCTGCTTGAGGGTCTGGGTCAGCAGGCCGTTGTCGAGGCTGAAGGGCTCCACCAAGGCCACCCCGGCCAGGCGCTCATCGGGCCGGGAGCCCGGGCGAGCAGCCAGCAGCCGGTTGCACTCGCGGGTGAGGGCGCGCAGCAGGGCCGCCTCGCCCGCCGGGTCGCCGTCCACCTGGGTGATGAGGCCGGCGGCTGCGGCGAAGGCAGCCAGGGCTTCGGGCTTGGGCACCAGCAGGGCGCCGAGCTGCTTGCGGTCCTGGCCCACCAGCATCACCTGCTCGATCAGGGGACTGGCCACCAGGGCCTCCTCCAGCGGGCCGGGCTCGATGTTCTCGCCGCTGCTCAGCACAATCGTGTCCTTGGCCCGGCCGGTGAGCACCAGGGAGCCATCGGGCAGCAACTGGCCCAGATCGCCAGTATCAAACCAACCCTCGCCATCCAGCACCGCAGCGGTGGCCTCAGGCTTGCGCCAGTAGCCCGCCATCACCTGGGGGCCGCGGGCCAGCACCCGGCCCCGCTGGCCAAGGGCCAGGAGGGCGCCGGTTTCGGGATCGACGATCCGCAGGCTGGTGGCCGGCAGCGGCTGGCCGGCACTGCCGCGGCGGTTGGCCCAGCTGCGGCGGCAGCTGAGCACCGGGCTGGTTTCGGTGAGGCCGTAGCCCACCAGCAGCTCGATGCCGATCGCCTCGAAAAAACCATCCACGTACAGGGCCAGGGCGCCACCGCCGCTGATGGCGGTGCGCAACCGCCCGCCCACCAATTGCTGACGCACCTTGGGCCAAAGCAGCGCCGCCGCCAGCCGGTGCAGCGGCCAGCGCAACAGCGCCAGCCCCGCGGCTCCAACCCGGGCCGGCCAGCCCTCTGGCGTCAGGGTGAGATCGAAGGCCTGGCGACGCTGCTGGCCGTAGGCGCGGCTGTTGGCCAGGGCGGCCCGTAGCAACCGCTGCCGCGAGGCGGGCATCGCCGTCAGGGCATCGTCGAAGCCGGAGAGCAGGGCCTCCCACAGGCGCGGCACGCTGATCAGATAGTGGGGCCGCACCCGCTGCAGATCGGCACGCAGCTGCTTGAGGGTGGTGTAGGTCTGCCGGCAGCCGCAGGCCAGCAGGAAATATTCGGCACTGCGCTCGTAGGAATGCCAGATCGGCAACACGCTCACCACGCGGTCACCGGGCCGGGGAGCCACGGCCACCCCCAGGTGCCGCAGCTGGTGCAGCAGGTTGGCGTGACTGAGGGGCACACCCTTGGGCTGCCCCGTGGTGCCGGAGGTGTACAGGATCGTGGCGAGGCGGGCTCCGTCCCCTGGCGGGGGCGGGGCCGGCGTGCCGGAGGCCAACGCCGCCGCCCCGCGCTCGAGCAGTTCGCCCCAGCTCAGGCAGGGCACCGGCGGCGTTCCCTCACCCCGTTCGCCCTCCAACACCAGCACGAAACGCAGCCGGGCCAGCCGGGTGTTCTCGAGGGCGAGCTTCTCCAGCAACGCCGCCGACTCCACCACCAGAGCCACGGCGCCGGAGTCGTCGAGGATGTACCGCAGCTCCTCCAGCGGCGCGGCGCTGCCCCGCACCGCATCGGCGGCGCCGGCCCGCATCAGCCCCTGATCCGCCTGCAGCCAGCGGGGGCCGTTTTCGGCGAACAGGGCCACCACATCCCCCGCACCCACCCCAAGGCCGGCGAAGGCCGCCGCAGCCTGCTCGATGCGCTGGTGCAGCTGGCGATAGCTGAGCTGCTCCGGGATGGAGGCGTGCGGTGCCTCCAGGGCCAGGGCCTCGCCATGGCGCTCGGCCAGCACGGGCCACAGTTGCTCCAGGCCGGTGATCTGACTCCAGTCGCTGCGACGGGCCAGGGCCTGCTGATCGCGACGGCTGCCGCTCCAGTGGATCTCAGCGGGGGAGACGGCGCGGGCCATGGCGAGAGGGGCGGCGGAGCTCAGCCCCAGGGTTACCACCCCTGCAGCCGTTCCTGGGGCTTCGGTGGACGCAGGGCCAGACCAAACCGATCGGCCAGGGCCGCCAGCAGCGGTTGGCGCAGCCCCTCGCTGGTGAGCTCAGGCCGCCAGTCGGCCAGTCGCCCCACCGGGTGGTCGGCGAGGCCGCAGGGCACCACCGCCGCAAAGCCCGCCAGGTCGCCATCCACGTTGAGGGCCAGGCCGTGCTGGCTGATCCAGCGGCGCGCCCCCACGCCGATGGCCGCCACCTTGCGGCCCTCCAGCCACACCCCGGTGAGCCCGGCGATCCGTTCCCCCTGCAGATCCAGGCCGGCCAACAGATCAATCACCACCTGCTCCAGCTGGCGCATGTAGAGGTGCAGGTCGGCGCCATGGCGCTGCAGGTTGAGCACTGGATAGAGCACCAGCTGGCCCGGGGCGTGGTGGGTCACCTCGCCGCCGCGATCGATGCGGTGCAGCGGCAGCGGTGGGGCGGCCGGATCGAAGCGCAGGAAGGCCTCCGAGGCACCGCGGCCCAGGGTGTAGCAGGCCTCATGCTCCAGCAGCAGCACCGCCTCCGGCCCTTCAGGGTCCAGCAGGAGCCGTTGCTGCAGGCTGCGCTGGGCTTCCCAGCCCAGCAGAAACGGCACCGGTTGCGCCGCTTCGAAAAGGATTGCGTCGAGCTTGAGGCACATCACCAACCGTTCTTAGCGTTGGGGCACCAGAGCACCGGAGGCGGTTGCCATCTGATGAAACTGCTGATCCATGGCCGCAATCTTGACGTCACCCCGGCCATCCGGGAGTACACCGAAACCAAGCTGACCCGCGCCATTCACCACTTCGAAGGCCTCGTCAAAGAGGCCGACGTGCACCTGTCGGTGGCCCGCAACCCGCGGGTGCCGCAGCAAACCGTGGAGGTGACGATGTTTGCCAACGGCACCGTGATCCGGGCCCAGGAGCGCAGCGACAACCTCTACGCCAGCATCGACCTGGTGGCCAGCAAGCTCAGCCGCCAGCTGCACCGCTACAAAGACCGCATCCACGAGCAGGCCCAGGGTCCGGTGCACCGCTCCGCCCGCGATGAGGAGGCCGGCGCTGCTGCCAACCTGCCGCCGCCGGGAGCCACCCTGGTGGACGGCAAGGAGCCCGAACTGCCCAACCGAGGCGTGCGGCGCAAGTATTTTGCCATGCCGCCGATGACCCTCGACGACGCCCAGCATCAGCTGGAGCTGATCGACCACGACTTCTACGTGTTCCGCGACGCGGAGAGCGGCCAGATCCAGGTGGTGTATCACCGCAACCATGGCGGCTTCGGGGTGATCCAGGCCAAGGAGGCGTGAGCGCCGACCGGCCCGACCTGGCCCCCCTGATCGACCATGCCCTGCTGGATCCTCACCAGGGCCAGGGCGCGATCCGGCAATGCTGCGAGGAGGCCCGCCACTTCGGCTTTGCCGGGGTGTGCGTGGCCTCTCGCTGGGTGGCCACGGCCCGGGAGCAGCTGCCCCGGGAGGGCAAGGGCCGCACCCCCCAACTGATTGCGGTGGTGGGGTTTCCCTTCGGCGCGGTGCCATCGGCGGTGAAGCAGGCCGAAGCCGAAGCGGCCGCCGCGGCCGGCGCCGATGAACTTGATGTGGTGCCGGATTTCGGAGCCCTGGCCGACCGGGCCAGCACACCGGTCCACGACGAACTGGCGGCCATCTGCGAGTTGGACCTGCCCGTGAAGGTGATCCTGGAGGTGGGCAAGCTGGATCCCGAGGCCCTGGCCCTGCTGGTGGAGATCAGCATCGACGCCGGCGCCCGCTTCCTCAAAACCGGCAGCGGCTTCGGTCCGCCGGTGACGGTGGAGCAGGTGCGGCAGCTCAAGGAGCTGGCCCGCGGCAGGGCCGCGATCAAGGCCTCAGGCGGCATCACCAACCTCGAGCAGGCCCTGGCGTTGGTGGAAGCCGGCGCCACACGCCTGGGCACCAGCCGCGGCGTGGCCCTGGCCCAGGCGCTGCGGGGCTGAGTCTGCCGTGCCCGAGGAGAGCCTGGAAGGACTGGCCCTGAGCTGCAAGCCCCTCGGTGAAAACGATCGCCTGCTGACCCTGCTCAGCGACGACCAGGGGGTGATCCGACTCGCGGTGCCCGGGGCGCGCAAACCCCGCAGCAGCCTGGCCGCCGCCGTGCCCCTGAGCCATCTGCGGCTGCAGGTGGGTGGCCGCAGCGGCCTGCGGCGGGTGCGCCAACTGAAGGTGCTGCGCAGCTACAGCGGCCTGGCCCAGCAACTCGAGGCCCTGGCCGCTGCCCAGGCCCTCTGCGAGCTCTGCCTGGCCCTGGTCCCCAGCGAAGCTCCGGCGCCGGGCATGCTCGCCGACCTGCTGATGCAGCTGGGGCGCCTCGATGCGCTGGTGCGGGAGCGGGGCTGCGATCTGGAGGCCCTGGCGGTTGCGGTGCAAGGGAGCGTTCACCTGCTCGCCCTGGGCGGCTATGCCCTACCGCTCGGACGCTGCGCCCGCAGCGGCGAGCCCCTGGAGCCGCCGCTGGGCAACTGGGACTGGCGCTGCAGCCTGGTGCCCAGCGAGGGCCTGGCGATCGGCGGGGTGCCTGGGGCGCGGGTGGTGCTCAACGCCTCGGAATTGGCCCTGCTGCAACGGCTGCTTCGGCCCAACCTGCCCCGCCGGCGCGATGGCGAGCTGATGGGACCGCTGCCGGTTTGGCTGCACCTGCTCGAGCTGGTGGAGCATTGGACCCAGGAGCACCTGGGCCGCAAACCGCGGGCCTACCGGCTGCTGCGCACGGGCCTGGCCCCAGGCCTTGCGGCATCATGACGGGCCAGCAGCAGCCCAGGCCAGATTGAGCGGCAGTTCCAACGCCACCGGCTTGCAAGGCGTTCTGGCGCTGCCCGATTTCCGCCGGCTGTGGCTGGGCCAGATCTTTTCGCAGCTGGCTGACAAGTTCTACATCGTGCTGATGGTGTTCCTGATCGCCCAGACCTGGGTGAAGGGCACCCCGGAGGCCAACCCCGCCCTGGCCGAGGCGGCCTCGGCGATCCGCCTCGATCTGCCCGAAACCCGGGCCCAGATGATCACCCTGTTGGCCACGGGCATCTACGTGGCCAACACGATTCCGGCGATGCTGCTCGGCACGGTGGCCGGGGTGTGGGCCGACCGCTGGCCCAAACGGGCTGTGATGGTGGCCTCCAATGGCCTGCGGGCGGCGTTGGTGCTGCTGGCCCCCTTCTGCCTGGTGGAGGGGCCCGAGTGGCTCGGCTTGAGCTGGGGCTACTGGGGTCTGGTGCTGATGACCCTGCTCGAATCGGTGCTCACCCAGTTCTTCGCCCCCGCCGAACAGGCGGCCATCCCCCAGTTGGTGCCCAGCGATCAGCTGCTGGCGGCCAATTCGCTGTATCAGGCCACGAGCATGGCCGCCACGATCGTGGGCTTCGCCCTGGGCGACCCGATCCTGCGGCTGCTGCACCTGGGCCTGCGCCAGATCGGCATGGATGGCGGTGAATTCCTGCTGCTGCCCTTTTGTTATGGGCTGGCGGCCGTGGCGATCAGCCGGATCCGCTGGCGGGAACAACCCAGGCCCCTCAGCCGCAGCTCCGTGTGGCAGGAAATCGGCGAGGGCCTCCAGGTGCTGCGGGAGCAGCCACGGGTGCGCAGCGCCATGGTGCAACTGGTGCTGCTCTACAGCCTGCTGGCGGCCCTCTACGTGCTGGCGATCAGCCTGGCCTCGGCGATCCCCGGGCTGGGGCCCACCCAGTTCGGCACCCTGCTGGCCATGAGCGGCCTGGGGCTGGCGACCGGAGCCCTGGCGGTGGCCCAGCTCGGCCAAGGCCTCAACCGTCGCCACCTGGCCGCCACGGGGCTGGGCACCATCGGCTGGAGCCTGGTGCTGCTGGGCCAGCTGCGCGGCAACCTCGTGTTCACCCTGCTGCTCTGCGCCGTGCTGGGCGTGGGTTCGGCCCTGTTGGCGATCCCCGCCCAGACCACGATCCAGGAGGAGACGCCCGAGGACCTGCGCGGCAAGGTGTTTGGCCTGCAGAACAACCTGATCAACATCGCCCTGAGCCTGCCGCTGGTGCTGGCTGGTGCAGTGGTGAGCCGCTACGGCCTGCTGCCGGTGCTGTGGGGGCTGGCGGCGATCGCCCTGGCGGCAGCGGTGATGGAGCGGCCCTGGCAGCGCTGTTAGCGTGGATTTCCGGACGCGCGAGCCCTGGTGGCCCACATTGCCTGGCTGGGCAAAAAAAACCCGTTCTGCGGCAATGTCACCTATGGACTGAGCACCACCCATGCGCTGCGCAGCCGTGGCCACGGGATCAGCTTCATCCACTTCGACACCCCCGCCGGCAGCCTGGGCCGGTCGGGCGAGGCCCTCACGGAGGTCGAAACCCTCGGAGACAGCAACGGCGGCGGCCCGGAAGTGGCCCTGCCCTACCTGGTCAAATCGCAGGTGTACACGATTCCTTCACTGGGCGCCCAGCGGGAGCTGCGGGAATCCCTGGAGCGGCTCAAGCCCGACCTGGTGCACGCCAGCCTGACGCTCTCGCCGCTGGATTTCCGCCTGCCCGATCTCTGCCAGCAGCTGGGGCTGCCGGTGGTGGCCACCTTCCATCCGGCCTTCGATGCCAGCCTGCGCAACCTCACCGCCGGCACCCAGCAGCTCACCTACCAGCTCTACGCCCCAACCCTGGCCAAATTCGACCGGGTGATCGTGTTTTCGGAGCTGCAGGCCGAGGTGCTGCTGCGCCTGGGCGTGCGGGCCGAACGGCTGGCCGTGATCCCCAATGGCGTCGACACCGACACCTGGCGGCCGGCACCGGCCACCGGTGCCCAGGCAGCGGCCAGCCCCGAGCTGCAGGAGCTGCGCCAGCGGTTTGCCGGCCGGCGCGTTTTTCTCTATATGGGCCGGGTGGCCACCGAGAAGAACGTGGAAGCCCTGATCAAGGCCTGGCGGCTGGTGCGCCCGGCGGGTTGCGTGCTGGTGATCGTGGGCGATGGTCCCTTGCGCAGCGCCCTGCAGACCCCAGGCGATGAACCCGACGTGGTGTGGTGGGGATACGAACCCAGCCTCGAGCAGCGGGTGGCGTTTCAGCAACTGGCCGAAGTGTTTCTGCTGCCCTCGCTGGTGGAAGGGCTGAGCCTGGCCCTGCTGGAGGCCATGGCGAGTGGCACCGCCTGCATCGCCACCGACGCCGGAGCCGATGGTGAAGTGCTGGAGGGGGGCGCCGGCATCGTGATCAGCACCCAGGGGGTGACCACCCAGCTGCGCACCTTGCTGCCGGTGCTGCGGGATCAGCCGGTGCTCACGGAAGAGCTGGGCCGCCGGGCCCGGGCCCGGGCCCTGGAGCGTTACACCCTGGAAGGCAACATCCATGCCCTCGAGGCGCTCTACGCCGAGCTGGTGCCTCAGGGCTCACTGGTGGCCTGAGAGCTCAGCGCAGCAGGCAGCAAAAGCCGTCGCCGGATCGGGCACGGCCGTGATCGGGCGACCGATCACCAATTGGCTGGCACCCGCCACCAGGGCCTGGGCCGGCGTCATCACCCGCTGCTGATCCCCCAGGGCAGAGCCGGCCGGGCGAATGCCTGGTGTCACCAGAGCAAAGGGCTCAGGATGGGCTGCCCGCAGGGCCGCCACCTCCAGGGGCGAGCACACGCAGCCGCCGATGCCGGCCGCCGCCGCCAGCCGGGCCAAGCGGGGCACGTAGGCGGACACAGGCTCGTCAATCGCAAGCTGGGCAGCGAAACCGGTGGACTCCCAGCTGGTGAGCACCGTCACGGCCAGCAAGGTGGGAGCGGGCAGGCCGGCGTCGTTGGCGGCCTCCAGGGCAGCAGCCTGGGTGGCAGCCAAGGCGTCATGGCCGGCACAGGCGTGCACCGTGATCAGCTCAGCCCCGAGGCGCGTGGCGCTGCGGCAGGCGCCGGCCATGGTGGCGGGGATGTCGTGGAACTTGAGATCCAGGAACACCCGCTTGCCCTGATCGCGCAGCTGCCGCACCACCGCCGGGCCGCCCGCCACAAACAGTTCGAGGCCCACCTTCACCCAGCGCAGCTCAGGAATCGCCGCGGCAAAGGCGAGTGCCTGATCCGGTCCCATGCCATCGAGGGCCACGATGATTCGATCAGCCGGATGTGCACCCAGGAGCCCAGCCATCAGCCCACCACCAGCCGCCGGAACGTCTTCTTGCCCAATTGCAGCACCTTGCCCGCCAGCTCGGCCGGGCCGGTGAACTCCTGGTTGGGATCGGCCAGCTTCTGGCCATCGAGCTTCACCCCACCCCCCTGGATCTGGCGCCGGGCCTCGCTGCTGCTGGCGCAGATCCCCACAGCACTGAGCAGATAGAAAGCCTTGGCGGGGAAGTTCACTGCCGCCAGCGAAGCCTCCGGCACCTCGGCATCGGCCGCCCCGGCGCCCTGGGCACCAGCCACAAGCTTGGCCGCATCCACCTGGGCCGCATCAGCCGCCGCATCACCATGGCGAGCCCGGGTGATCTCCAGGGCCATCGCCTTCTGACGCTCGCGGGGGTTCTCGGGCAGGGCGGCCAGCTCCAGATCGGTGAGCAAGGTGAGGTAGTCGTTCACCACCGCATCCGGCACCTTCTCAAGCTTCGAATACATCGAGAGCGGGTCTTCAGAGAGGCCCACGGTGTTGCCCAGGCTCTTGCTCATCTTCTGCACGCCATCAAGCCCCGGCAGGATCGGCAACAACAAGCCAAATTGGGGCCGCTGGCCGAAGTGGCGCTGCAGGTCGCGGCCCATGGCCACGTTGAACTTCTGGTCGGTGCCACCCAGCTCCACATCAGCCTGCACCTGCACAGAGTCGTAGCCCTGCAGCAGCGGATACAGGAACTCGTGCAGGGAAATGGGCGTGCCCGAGCCGTAGCGGTTGGCGAAATCCTCCTTGGCCAGCATCTGACCCACGGTGGAGATGCCCAGCAGCTCGATCACCTCGGGCAAATCGAGACCCGCAAGCCACTCGCTGTTGCGGCGCACCTCGAGGCGGCCAGGGGTGTCGAAATCCAGGAGCGCGCGCGACGGATCCTGGCCGAGTCCGAGCTGCACCAGATAAGTTTCGGCATTGGCTTCCACCGCGGCGGCGCTGAGCTGCACCCGGGTGGCGCTCTTGCCGGTGGGATCACCGATGCGGGCGGTGAAGTCGCCGATGATCAGCACCGCGGTGTGACCGGCGTCCTGAAAGGCCCGCAGCTTGCGGAACAGAATCGAGTGGCCCAGGTGGATGTCGGAGCCGGTGGGATCGATGCCGAGCTTGATGCGCAGGGGCCTGCCGCTGCACTCCGCCTCGGCAAGGCGAGCCGCCAGCTGCTGATCGGGATCCTCGCCAGCCCCGACGGCGGCGCCGGCCGGAAACAGATCCGCCATCCCCCGGGCGAGCCAGGCCGGCAAGGCCCCATGAGGATGCACGACGGTTGGTTGCGGTCCTGTCATCGGCACCGGGGCCAGGGGCGACTGGGTGGCCGGATCGTACGCAGCCGCGACGGGATCGCCGTCAGGCCCTAGGCGGGAGCATCGAGCTGACCCTTCATGCGCTCGAGGGTCTGGTGCATCTGCTGGAACATCGTTTCCGGCGTCAGGCCGAACTGGCTGAGCTGGGCGCGCAGCTGCTCGACGGTGAGCTTGGCCTGGAAATCCTCGGAGAGCTCGAAGCGCTTCATGAACACCCGGTAGCGCTCCATCATGTCCTCCATCTTTTCGATGTAGAGCTTCTTGCCCTCCCGATCGAACTTGCCGTACTCACTGCCCAGCTGCATCAGCTGCTGGTAGTCGCCAAAGAGGCGCTTGGCTTCGTCCTGAACGATTTCGGATTCAAAGAACGCCATGCCCCTGGCAGTGCAGCGATTCTGTGATTCTGGTGAAGTCAAGCCGCCCTGGGGAGTGCGGATAGACGTAATCGCGATGCCACCCCGGCCAGCCTCAGCCAGCATGCGGCTCATGCTGCCGTGAACCCCACCCATGGACTTCACGCCAAAACTTGACCAGATCCGCCGCAACACCAGCCAGATCCACAACCTGCTGCGGGACGCCCGGCTGGTGGTCTGCTTCGGCAACCGGGCCCTGCTTTGCACGTTTGTGGGCGGTCTGATCGGACAGGACCACCTGGTGGTGGCCGCCACCTGCGAAGCGGCCGGCCTTGCCCTGGTGGAACAGCATCAGCCCAGCATGGTGGTTCTCAGCGACACCCTGGAGGAGGGCTCTGGCGTGGCCCTGGTGCAGGCGATCAAACAGCGCTGGCCCACCATTCACACCCTGCTGCTGATCAGTCAGGAGCAGCGCCAGGAGGCGATCAAGAGCGCCATCGAGGCTGGTTGTGATGGGTTGTTGGTGGAATCCCGCATGGGGCTGGGCAGTTCGCTTGCTGCGATCCATGCCATCAGCGGCGGCGGGGTGTATGTCGACCGAAGCCTGGCAGAGCTGTTTCGCCGGGGCCATGGCGATGGCGGCCCGCTCGAACCGCTGAGCGAGCGGGAGCGGCAGGTGCTCAGCCTCGTGGCCCAGGGTGACAGCAACGGCGAAATCGGCCAGCAGCTGTACGTTTCAGCAGACACGGTGAAAACCCACCTGCGTCACCTGTGCCGCAAGTTGCCGGCCCGCGACCGCACCCACGCCGCCGTGCTGGGCCTGCGCTGGGGGCTGATCGACTGGCCTGAAGCCTGAGCTGGCCGCTAGGTTCAGATCACCGTTGTTGCAGTCGCGATCCGCCATGGCCCAGCGGCACTGGTTGGATCCCCTCGCTCGTCAGCTGCTGAGGGCCACCGGGCAGATCCCAGCCGCCCGCCGCAGCCCCCAGCCCGAGCGGCCGGCCCCCGCCGACCAGCCGGACAGCTCGGATCGCGAGCAGGTGGAACGCGACATGCTGGCTCTCAAGCTGCAGCAGAACCCCGCGCTCAAGCTTGAGGATGCCGGGGCGGTTCGTCGCGCTGCCGCCCTGGGCTGGCGGCTGGACGTCAACCGCGCCACCCCCGCCGACTGGCTGCGGCTGCCGGGCATCGAAGCGGCCCAGGTGGACCTGTTGCTGCGGCTCCAGGCCGGGGGCGTGCAGCTCAGCGGGATCGAGGATCTGCAACGGCTGCTGGAGCTGCCCGCAGCGGTGGTGGAGAGCTGGGGCCCCCTGTTGGAGTTTCGCTGGTATGGCGAACCCGCCCTGCCGGTGCAACCGTTCAGCCCCCTGGATCTGAACCGCGCCACGGCCACGCAACTCGAAGAACTGGGACTGGATCCGGAACGGCTGCGCCGGCTGCTGCGCGAGCGGGGGCGCGGCCCCTTCCGCGATCTGGCCGACCTGCAACAGCGCCTGCAGCTGCCGGCGGCGTTGGTGGAAGCCTGGATCGGCAAGGTGCGCTTCCAACCGGGGCCAGCCGGTCCGGTGCTGCCGCCGGCCAGCAAGGGGTCCTAGGGCCGTGGCGCGCCAAGGGGAGTTGTTTGCTGGATCGGCCCTCGGGGGAGCGGCCCATGCCGAGGGCGCCGATCTTCCTCTGTTGACCCACCAGCTGCAGGAGTGGCAGGCCCGGCTGGCGGCCCACCAGCAACCCCTGTTTGCCAACCAGGAGGGGGGCGGCCAGCAGGGGTCATTGTTTGCCACCCCTCCCGAGGATCCCCAGGGCGAAGCCGAGCGCTTCCAGCCCCTCAGCCTGCAGCCCCAGCCCCTGTCGTTCTGGCGCTGGCCCGCCGCACCCCAGCAGGGGGCCGCCCTGTACGTGGTCACCGATCGCCCCGCCGGCCTGCCCCAGCCGCTGCTGCTCTACGTGGGCGAAACCGGCCGGGCTGATCGGCGCTGGAAAGGCGAGCACGATTGCAAGGCCTACCTGGCCGCCTACAGCGAGGCCCTGCTGAAGGTCGGCCTGGGCTGCCAGCTCAGCATTCGCTTCTGGCTGGATGTGCCCGCCGCCGTTCGGCCGCGACGGGCCCTGGAGCAGGCGCTGATTCGCCGCTGGCTGCCGCCCTTCAACAAGGAAACGCGCAGCCGCTGGGCCACACCGTTCCAGGCCGATCCCGCCTAGGCGCGCTGGCTACGATCGCCGCCAACCCCGGCCGGCCCATGGAGTTTCGCTGCATCCCCGACGACCTGCCCGCGGCCCT
Source organism: Cyanobium sp. Alchichica 3B3-8F6 (assembly GCF_024346435.1). Classification (NCBI taxonomy): domain Bacteria; kingdom Bacillati; phylum Cyanobacteriota; class Cyanophyceae; order Synechococcales; family Prochlorococcaceae; genus Cyanobium; species Cyanobium sp. Alchichica 3B3-8F6. Next base: position 158,352 of record NZ_JAGQCZ010000002.1, read on the forward strand.
GAGCCAGTGGGACGGCGACTGCCTGGCCGTCGGCCTGTTCGCCGGTGCCGACGATCGCCCGGAGCACCCCCAGCTGCAGAAGCTGACCACGGCCCTGGGCCAGCCTCTGGCCAAACGCCTCGAACAGCGGCGCTTCAAGGCCAAGCCGGGCGAATGCATCAGCCTGGATCGCCTGGACGCCACCCCCCAGACCCTCATCCTGGTAGGCCTGGGCGCCCCGGCCGACTTCAGCCTGGCCGGCCTGCGCCAGGCCTGCGCCGCCGCCAGCCAAACCGCGGCGGCCGCCGGAGCCCGCCACCTGGCCCTGGCCCTGCCGCTCGAAGGGCTGGAGGCCGGCACCGCTGCCGGCGCCATGGCTGAGGCCACCCGCCTGGCCCTGTTCAGTGATCAACGCTTCAAGAGCGAAGCCGAGCCCAGACCCCAGCCCGCCACGGTCAGCCTGATCGGGGTAGCCAAGGCAGCCGAGCCCACCCTGGCTGCGGTGAACGCCACCTGCGCCGGCGTCGAACTGGCCCGCGAACTGGTGGCTGCGCCCCCCAATGTGGCCACACCCCAGCACCTGGCCGACACCGCCGCGGCCATCGCCCGCGACTTCGGCATCACGCTGCGGGTGCTGGAGCGCAGCGACTGCGAAGCCCTCGGCATGGGGGCCTACCTCGGCGTCGCCCAGGGGTCCGATCTGGCCCCGAAATTCATCCATCTCACCTACACCCCGGCCGGGCCCGTGCAACGCCGCATTGCCCTGGTGGGCAAGGGTCTCACCTTCGATTCCGGCGGTTACAACCTCAAAACCGCCGGTTCCCAGATCGAGATGATGAAATACGACATGGGCGGCAGCGCCGCGGTGCTGGGAGCGGCCCGCGCCATCGCTGAGCTGAAGCCCGCCGGCGTGGAGGTGCACGTGATCGTGGCGGCCTGCGAAAACATGATCAGCGGCGGCGCTGTGCACCCCGGCGACATCCTCACCGCCTCCAACGGCAAGACCATCGAGATCAACAACACCGACGCCGAGGGGCGCCTCACCCTGGCCGACGCCCTGGTGTATGCCTGCAAGCTGGAGCCCGATGCGGTGGTGGACTTGGCGACCCTCACCGGTGCCTGCGTGATCGCCCTGGGCGAGGAGATGGCGGGGCTGTGGTCCAACAACGACGGCCTGGCCGAAGCGCTGTTGGGCGCTGGTCAGGCCGGCGGCGAAGACCTGTGGCGGATGCCCCTGCGCAGCTCCTACAAGGCCGGGCTCAAGAGCCCGGTCGCCGACCTCAAAAACACCGGCCCCCGCCCTGGCGGCTCGATCACCGCCGCCCTGTTCCTGCAGGACTTCGTCACCCCGAAGCTGGCCTGGGCCCACCTCGACATCGCCGGCACCGTCTGGAGTGACAAGGGGCGGGGGGCCGACCCGGCCGGAGCCACTGGTTTCGGCGTACGCACCCTGGTGAACTGGATCTGCTCCGGCGCCGCCACGGGACCATCAGCCCGGATTTGATCAGCAGCCTAGGTTTGGAGTCCTGACGCCTTAGCTCGCTCCATGGCCGTCCAGAAGATCCGCTGGTATGTCAAAGCTCAGCTGGGGGTGCTGCTGCTGCCAGCGGGGCTCTGCCTCTTCGGCGAAGCGGTGATCCGCAAGGGAATTCAGGTGCTGGCGGCCAGCGGCAAGGTGGAAACACTCACCAGCCCAGGCCCCTGGTTTTGGTATGGCACCTTCGGCCTGATTCTGATCAATGCGGGCGTGGGTCTGATGGTCGAAAGCGGCCTGCTGCGCGGCTATCCCGGCCGCAGCTGAAGGCGGCTCTCAGGCAGCCACGCCCAAATCAGCGCTAGCGGCTGCCCCCAGGCTGGCCATCAGCTGGGCAGGCGATTCGAGGGCATGGATCTGCCAGCGGGCCCGCTCCCCACAGAGGGGCAGCAGGCGATCCAGATCATCCGCAGCCTGCTTCGGGCTCCCGTAAGGCCCAACGTGGCGGGTCTGCAGACCGTCGCGAATGGTCAGCAGATACATACAGGGCTGCGCACAGAGGCACGCATCACGGTAGAGAAGCGTCAAGGGATTGGGAAGGGCGGAAAGCCGCTCTACTACAGCCGTCTGATTGACCAAAACCACCCTGCCCCTACAGATTTTCCTCATAATTGCAGCAGAGTCCACGGGTCCGCTGCTCCCCAGTTACTGCTCTTGCGTCAGGACTTCCTGCTCGAAACCCAGGCCATGCCACTGCGGGCTCGCTTGCCCCACACCGCATCGAGCCGCCGATCCCGGCCGCAGGCCCAGCGGTAGTAGTTGTATTTGACGCTGTTGCGTTCCGCGTAGTTCTGGTGGTAGCCCTCCGCCGGCCAGAAGCGCGTCAGGGGCTTGATCTGCACCTGCAGGCTGGCAGCGGGCCGCGCCAGCTCCGCAGCTGTCGCCAGGCGGCTGGCCTCGGCTTGGGTCTGCTGCTCGGGGCCACTGGTGAAGATGACGGGCCGGTAGGACGTACCGCGATCGCAGAACTGACCGCCGCCATCGAGGGGATCGATGTTGCGCCAGTACGCCCGCAGCAGAGCGGCGTAGCTGAGGCGAGCTGGATCAAAGCGCACCCGCACCACCTCCTGGTGGCCGGTGCCTCCGGCCGACACCTGGCCATAGGTGGGCTGGGCCACGGTCCCGCCGCTGTAGCCGCTCTCGGCATCCAGCACCCCGGGCAAGCTCTCGAGGTCGTGCTCCAGGCACCAGAAACAGCCCCCCGCCAGCACAGCCTCTTGAACCGAAGCAGCCTTCTGGGCCGGGTCCGCCCAGGCTGGGCCAGGCGACAACAGGCCCAACGGCAGCAGGAACAGAAGAGGAAGCAGCACAGGCAGCACCAGGCTGGGCAGCCAGGCCAGGGGCCGGGGGGTTTGGATCATGCGGCGTTGAGCACCTGGTCAAAGATGGCCGCGGCCGCCCGCTGGGTGACGCCAGGCTCCCCCAATTCGAGCCGCAGACGGCGGTAGCCCTCCAGCATGCTGTGGCGGGCCGCACTGGCGCTATCGAGCAGGGGCAGAGCTTCCCTCACAATCGCCGCAGCTGAGAGATCCTCCTGCAGCAACTCGGGCACGAGCCGCTCGCCCAGCACCAGGTTGACCGGCGAGATGTGGGGCACGCTGAAGCGCAGGATGTAGCGGGCCACAAAGGCGGTGACCCCGCTGACGCGGTACACCACCACCTGCGGCACGCCCCGCAGGGCCAGCTCGAGGTTGACGGTGCCCGACTTGGCCAGCGCCAGATCCGCTGCGGCACAGAGGTAGGCCTTGAGCTGGTCGGAATCGGAGGCGGCAATGATCTCGGCGCGCACCCCTGCCTGGCTCAACTGCCTCGACAGATGGGCTTCAAATCCCGGCAGGCCTGCTGGCACCACCACCTGCAGCTCGGGCCGCTGACGCTGCAGCTCCGCCGCCGCCGCCACGATGTGGGGCAGCATGTAATGGATCTCCTGGCGCCGAGACGCCGGCATCAGCAGCAGCACCGGCGCATCACGCAGGCCAAGTTGACGCAGGGCCTCCTGGCGGCTGGGCAGCTGGCCAATGGTGTCCAGCAGCGGATGGCCCACGTAGGTGACGTTGGCGCCGCGGCAGCGGTAGAAGCGGGCTTCTTCCTGGAAGATCGCCAGGATCTGGTTGGTGAAGCTGATCAGATTGGAGCGGCCGCCGTTGCCGAATTTGAACGCCCATTCCTGGGGGGCGATGTAATAAGTGACCGGCACCCTGGGGAACTTGTGCTTGAGGCGTAGCCCAAGGCTCACGTTGGGGCCCATGTAGTCGATCAGCACCACACCATCGGGCGGGTCACGGCGGAACCAACGCTTGAGGCGCCGCTGCAATTTCAAGGTGGGCAACACAAAGGGGATGGCCTCCAGCAGGCCGATAGCCCCCATGCGGGTGGTGTTGGCCAGCAACTCGGCCCCGGCCCGCTCCATCCGCTCGCCGCCAAGCGCCACGATCTCCAGATCCAGCTGGCGGCGCTGGGCCTCCTCATGCAGCGCCCTGACCAACAGGGCCCCCTGCAGATCCCCAGACACCTCGCCGGTGCTCACCAGCAACCGCAGCATCAGCGCGCCCCCGGAATCGGCCCGCGGCGCGATGGGCCTAGGGAGGCTTCCAGGAACGTGCAGAGCTGGTCGGCTGCGCCATGCAGGGGCTGACAGCGCAGTTGCCCCAGGGCCTCAGCCAGAGTCAGAGAGCGGCGATACAGCAGGGTCCAGGCCTGTTTGAGGTCCTCAAACTGCCGGCCGTCGTCGAGCTCTACCAGGCCACTGCGCCGCAGGCCGATCTTGTTGAGGGCCCGCACGCGGGATGGATGGCCCTCCACCATCGTGAATGGGGGCACATCCCGCTCGATCCGGCTCATCCCCCCCACCATCGCCAAAGTGCCGATGTGCACAAACTGATGGACACCCAACACGCCGCCGATCACGGCACGGTCGCCGATCACCACATGGCCGGCCACAGCCACCCCATTGGCGATCACAATCCGGTCACCCAGTTCACAGTTGTGGCCGAGATGGCTGTTGGCCATCAACAGGTTGCCCCTGCCCAGGCGCGTCTGTTGATGGCCGGTCGTGGCGCGGTTGATGGTGACGCACTCACGGATGGTGTTGTCATCGCCGAGCACCACCTCGGTGGGATCGCCGGTGTATTTCAGATCCTGGGGCTCCAGGCCGATGCAGGCGCCAGGAAAGATGCGATTGCCGCGGCCCATCCGCACCCGACCATCGAGCACCACATGGGGGCCGATGCGGCAATCGGGGCCGAGCTGAACCTCAGGGCCGATCACCGCATAGGGCCCCACACTGACCCCATCGGCCAGCTCGGCCCTGGGATCAACAACAGCGGTGGGATGGATGGTCGTGGCCATCGCTCAAGCCACCAGTGAAAACATCAGTTCGCCGGAGCAGGCCAGCTGGCCATCGACGCTGGCCTCAGCCTTCACCTTGCCGAAGCGCTGGCGCTTGAGGCTGAGCAACTCACAGGTGATCAGCAGCTGGTCGCCAGGTACCACAGGCCGGCGGAAGCGCACCCCGTCGATTCCGGCGAAGACAAACAACCCCTTGGGCAGATCGGGCATCTGGGTCACGATCAGACCGCCCACCTGGGCCATGGCCTCCACAATCAACACCCCCGGCATCAGCGGGCGACCCGGGAAATGGCCCTGAAACTGCGGCTCGTTGATGGTGACATTTTTGATCGCCACAGCCCGCTTGCCGGGCTCGTGCTCAATCACCCGATCCACCAGGGCGAAGGGGTAGCGGTGGGGCAGCAATCCCTGGATTTGCTCCGTGGTGAGGATCACCTCCCTGCTGGCTCCCGCTGAGGCGGGCAGCGGAGATGCGGGAACCGGAGAACTGGACTCAGACAAGGGGATCAACCGGGAGAGGGAATGGCGGGAGGCAAGTCAGCCAAAGCAGCCGCCAGGGAGGTGTGAAGCCCATGGGAGCCGCGGTAAGCGAACACCTGGGCCCGAGGTAGGCCGACGAGTGCAAGGTCTCCCAACAAGTCCAGGATTTTATGGCGCACGGGTTCCTCGGCAAACCGCAGCGGCGGGTTGAGCCAGGTCTCGCCGTCACACACCAGGGCGTTCTCAAGACAGCCCCCCTGAATCAACCCCGCTGCCCGCAACTGATCCACCTGGGAGCGCAGACCAAAGGTGCGGGCCGGGGCGATCTCATCGACAAACGTGCCAGGGGTGAGCTCCAGAGAAAACAGCTGGCGCCCGATGGCCGCATCGGTGAATTCGATGGCAGCGCCCAGCCGCAGGCCGGCGTAAGGCAACGCCGTGGCAAAGCTGGAGCCATGGCTCACCGTCAGCGGAGCCTCCAGCTCGACGCCGGTAGAGGGGGCCGGCAGGGCCCGCAACCCCGCCTCGGCCAAGGCCTCTACCCAGGGCAGGGCCGATCCATCCAACAGGGGAATCTCCTCACCGCTCACCAGAATCTCGGCCTGGGTCACCCCGATACCGGCCAAGGCTGCCAGCAGGTGCTCCACCGTGGCCAACCGGCGTGGGCCCAGATGCAAGGCCGTGCACAACTGGGTGTCACTCACCTGGCCCGGCGCCAATCGGCACAGCGGAAGCTCTGGCGCATCGAGCCAGCCCACCCAGAAACCCGGACGCTCCGAGGCCTGAAGCCGCACCGTGCCCTCCTGGCCGCTATGCAGGCCCACACCGCGGCGCTGCACCGGGGTTTGGAGAGTCCAGGCTCCGGTGTAATCAGCTGGCCACTGCACCACTAAAACTTCCAGCCGACGCCGAGGTTGAAGCGCCAGTCACTGGTGAAGTCCTGGGTGGCGGCTTCCAGCCGTAGGGGGCCCACGGGAGTGGTGACGATCACGCCGATCCCCGGGGAATAGCCCTGACCCTTTTTACCCAGCAGACCACCCGGATTACCTTGGATATCGCCCTGGGTGCCGAAGGTGGTGCCGGCGTCAAAGAAGATCTCACCACTGATGATGCTGAAGATCGGGAAGCGGTATTCGATCGTGGCCTCAGCAAAGCTCTTGCCCACGCCAAGGTCACAGTCGTAGTAACCGCGCACGGAATTGCCACCCCCCAAACAGAAAGCCTCGTAAGGCGGAATCTCACTGCCGATCAACGAACCAGCCGACACCTGGAAGGCGAGGGCCTGTTTGCAATCCTTGGTCTCACCAGGCTTAGGACGGCAACCCTTGAAGATCTTCAACCACTCCACAGGGATGTAGTGGGTGAAGCTGCCCCGCACACGGTTAAACGTGGGGGAATTTTCTCCAACGGAAATAAACTGCTCGGTGCCCAGACTCAGGAAGTTGCCTTTGGTGGGATTGCGGGGATCGTTGAGGGTGCTGTAGGTAGCACCCACGCGGAAGCTCAGCAACTGGTTTTCAGAAGCGCAGTTGTAGGCCAGGCAGATCACCTGGTTGCTGGGAACGGTAATCGGAGAGCTGGTGGCTCCCACCACGCCGTAGGAATATTTGCTGCCCGAAAAGTCCATCGGTGTCACTTCCTGACCACCGAAAGACAGGATCAAGTTCCAGGGCGCTTTCTTGTAGGGATTGCCGCCATTGAGCGGGCGCACAAATTGTACGTTGGCACCAATCCTCTGAAGCGCCACCGTGTCAAAATTAGTAGTTACTTCAGTAGTGCCAGCGTCAAGATCCCTGCCTACAATTTTGGAAACAACAAAATCTCGCCCGTTAAGATCCTGATCATTCAAGGCAAAATTGTTTTCATTTTGAAAAAGCTGGGGAACTTCCCGACTGAAGAAGACGCGAGCCCGGAACGAGGTGCGGTACTTGTTGTCCTTGATCCAGGGGTCGGTGAAGGTGATATCACCGAGGCCGCCGTATTGGCCGTAGGAGATGTTGGTGCCCAGGTCCCAGGCGCGACCAAACAGGTTGCTGTCCTGCAGCTGGATCTGGCCGAACACACCCTGGCTCTGGCTGTACCCCAGGCCACCGGAGAGGGAACCGCTGGACTGCTCGACGATGCCCAGCACAATCACAACCTTGCCGGGCTCGGCCGGCACCGGCCTGAGCGTCACCTTGACGTCGCTGAACAGGCCGGTGCCATAGATGCGCTTGATGTCCTCCTCCAGCTCACGGCGGTTGAACACCTGACCGGGCCGCAGGGAGACCTCTCGGGTCACCACCCAGGGCTTGGTCTTGCCCCGGATCGGCTCGCCCTTGTCGTTGGTGGCCGAGCCCTCCTTGTTGAGGAACTGAACCTCCACCCCCTCGACAGTGCCCTGACGCACCAGCAGCTCCACCACCCCTTCCGGACTCACCCGACTGGGGCCGGTGATCCGGGATAGGGAGTAGCCCTGGTCGGCATACCAGCGCTGCAGCTCCTGCATGCGGGTCTGCAGGGTGTTGAGGTTGAGAGTCTTGCCGTAGTCCGCCGCAAAGGTGTCCTTGACCACCTGCTCAGGCAGCTTCAGGTCGGCGGGATCGAGCTTGACCTGCTCCAGCACCGGGTTGGCCACCACCACCACCACGAGGCGGACGCCCAAGGGGCCATCAACAGGCTGGATGCGCACATCGGAAAACCAGCCGCTGGCGTAGATCGCCGACAGGTCGGTCTGAAGTTCCGAGCGGGTTACCTGGGTGCCGGGGGTGGCCGCCATGGCGGCGTAGGCGGCCAACTCGAGCCGCTCCTGCTCGGGATGGCCCTGGAGGCCCTCGATCACCACCTCGGCAATCAACACCTTGGGCTCAGCCTTTGCGGCGGGCTGGGCGGGTTCGGCCTGGGCAGGGGTAGCTGGGGCGGGCGCCGGTTCCGCCAGGGGGTTATCGAGCTGCTCGGAAACCGGCCTGGATTCAGGGGGCTGTTCGCTGGCTGGCTGGGCGAGGGCAGGAGTCGCCGAAAGGAGAGCGGCACCAACCAGGGGCCACGCAGCCTTCAAACCCAGCAAGCCAGCCATGTGATTGGGGGACGGCGCGGTCGGGCCGTAAATGCCGTCGACCTTACCCGTAGACCCTGGGTTCTGGACAGGCCCCTTGGACCCGTTTGAGGACCTCCCCGTAGGCCTCGACAACACCACCTAAATCCTGTCGGAATCGATCCTTGTCCAAAATGCGGTCCTGTGCATCGGCCACGCCCCGATCCCAGAGCCGACAGGTGTCTGGGCTGATCTCATCAGCCACCACCAATTCACCGGTGGTGATAAACCCCAGTTCGATCTTGAAATCCACCAACTGCAGCCCGAGCGAACCAAACAGAGCCAACAGCTCGCGGTTGACCTGACGCGCCAGATCCTCCAGCTGCCGGCGCTGCTGCGGGGTCACCAGCCCCAAATGCTCCAACCGGGCCTCGGTGAGCAGGGGATCACCGTAGGCGTCGTCTTTGTAATAGAGATCGAGCAGCGGTGGCTCCAGAGCCGTGCCGGGCTCGATCGGCATCTGCTTGCAGAGCGAGCCCGCAGCGATGTTGCGGATCACCACCTCAACGGGAATCACCCGCACGGGCCGGCAGAGCATCCAGCGCTCTCCTCCCACCCCTAAGTAATGGGTGGGCACCCCACGGGAAGCAAGGTGTTCGAACAGCAGGGCCGAAATCCTGCAGTTGAGCTCACCCTTGCCAGCCAGCTGGGCCTTTTTGAGGGCATTGAAGGCCGTGGCGTCATCCTTGTATTCCACCGCTACCACCTCGGGCTGGTCGGTGGCAAAGACGCGCTTGGCCTTGCCTTCGTAGAGGAGTGAACCGAGGCTGTAAGCCGTCATGGCTGGGACACGGGAGTAGGGGGTGCAGCATGGCCGCCGGGGGCGCGAGGAGAACGCAATTGACGCTCCAGTTCGAGCTGCCGTGCTGAGCCCGCCGGATCGCGGCGGCGCAGCAGCCATTCTCCGTAGGCATCGTCGATGCCGCCGCTGAGCCGCAAGCGGCGCTCCCGCACCCGCGCAGCCGACTCTGGCGTGCTGCTGACGAGGGCCAGCTGCTGATCGAGAATCTGGGCCACCAGCCCCCACGCCCCCGCCGCGGCAGCCTGCTCGAGAGCCAGCTCCAGCAAGCGATCCTGCTCAGGGGCGGGCAGTCCATCCAGCAGAGCCACCGCCTGCGAGAGACGGACCGCCGTCGCAGCCCCGGGCTGGGCACTGCTGACCAGCACCTCGGCCGCCCGTTGCCGCTGGCCCAGGCTCTCCAGGTGGCTCGCCAGCAGATCCAGGGCCGGGCGCGACACCGGAGTGCCGTCCTGGCGCTGGCCGACCGGCAGCTCCAGCGATGCCAGAGACGCCAGGTTGCCGGCCGCCAGCCGCTCCAGGGCATCGGCAGCCAGCTGGTGGTGCAAACCCGCCTGGGCGGCGCGCCACTGCAGCACCAGCCACTGCGCCCGCTCGGCCCCTGCCGCAGGGCTCACGCGGCCGAGCACCGCCAAGGCCCCATCGGGGGCTCCACAGCTCAGCAAGCTGTTGGCATTGGCCAGCACCACCGCCAGGGGCTGGGGGGCCGGATGGATCGTCAGCAAACGCTGCTGCAGGCGCCGCAACTGCAGGCCATCGCCCCGTTCAAGGGCGGCGGTGCAGGCCCCGTTGAGGGCGCTGAGATCACCGCTGCGCAGCAGAGCCGCCAAGACCGGATCAGGGGCCGCTGGTGGGGCCTTGGCCCAGAGTGCTGCAGGCAGGGCGCCCCCAAGCGCCACCAACCCCATACCCACGCCGATGGCAACCCGCCCCTGGAGGCACCGCAACCGGTACAGGGGCTGCCGGTAAACGGGCTGCCGGTAAAAGGGCTGCCGGGCTCGGGGGGAGAATGGCGTTGCGCTTGCCGGCATGTCGAACTACAGGGCGCGGCGGCCCGCTCAGCAGGTTTCAACCTAGAAGAGCTGCTACACCCCATCCACCCCCAGTTTCGCCCCTCACCCGGCCCCATGCCCTCCGCCCCCTGCCCAACCCCCGCAAAGATCCTGGTGATCGGTGGCGGTGGTCGCGAAAATGCCCTGGGCTGGGCGCTGGCGCGCTGCAGCGGTGTGGAAGCGGTGTGGATTGCCCCCGGCAATGGGGGCACCCCCGACCTGCCCGGCTGCCGGCAGCTGGCGATTGCCGAATCCGATCAGGCCGGCCTGATCTCCGCCTGCCGCGACCAGGCGATTGAGCTGGTGGTGGTCGGCCCGGAAGCCCCGCTGGCCGCAGGCCTGGCCGACACCTTGCGGGCCACGGGGGTGCCGGTGTTCGGGCCGGGGGCCGATGGGGCCCAGCTGGAGGCCAGCAAGCATTGGGCAAAAGCGCTGATGCTGGAGGCAGGCATCCCCACCGCCGGCTACTGGCCTGCCAGCAGCTGCGCGCAGGCTCTGCAGATCCTGGAGCGCGAAGGCCGGCCCCTGGTGGTCAAGGCCGATGGCCTGGCGGCGGGCAAGGGGGTCACCGTGGCCGAGACCCTGGAGGAAGCCACGGCCGCGGTTGCGGAGATCTTTGATGGTCGTTTCGACGCCAACGCTGACGCAGCCGGGGCCTCCTTGGTGCTGGAGGAGCGAACCTTCGGGCCAGAGGTCTCGGTGTTTGCCCTCTGCGACGGCGAGCGGATGGTGCTGCTGCCCCCCGCCCAGGACCACAAGCGCATCGGCGAGGGCGACACAGGCCCCAACACCGGCGGCATGGGGGCCTACGCGCCGGCGCCACTGCTCGATGCCCAAGGCCTGAACGAGGTGCGTCGCCTGGTGCTCGAACCCACCGTGGCCGCCCTGCGGGCCCGCGGCATCGACTACCGGGGCGTCATCTACGCCGGCCTGATGCTCACTGAGAGCGGCCCCAGCGTGATCGAATTCAACTGCCGTTTTGGCGATCCGGAGTGCGAAACCCTGATGCCCCTGCTGGGCCCTGAGCTGGCCCAGGTGCTGCTGGCCTGCGCCACCGGCCGCCTCGACCAAGCCCCACCGCTGACGATCAGCGCGGGCTGCAGTGCCTGCGTGATCGCCGCCGCCCAGGGCTACCCCGGCACCATCCGCCAAGGCGATCCGATCACCAGCCAGCTGCAGCCCAGCGCCCAGCTGCAGCTGTTCCACGCCGGCACCCGCCGCGACTCAGACGGCAGCTGCCGCACCAGCGGCGGGCGGGTGTTGGCGGTGGTGGCCCAGGCCGACGACTTCGACAGCGCCTTCGAGCGGGCCTACGCCGGCCTGGCCCAGGTGCACTTCGAGGGCATGACCGCCCGGCGCGACATCGGCCATCAGGTGCGCAGCCGATGAGCTGGCGCGCTGCCCTGGGCCGCTGGTGGGCGGAATTCAGCCTGCAGACCAAGCTGCTGGCGGTGGCCACCCTGGTGGTGAGCCTGCTGATGACGGGCATCACCTTCTTTGCCCTCAACGGCATCCAGCGGGATGCCCGGATGAGCGACACCCGCTATGCCCGCGATCTGGGGCTGCTGCTCTCCGCCAACGTCACGCCGCTGGTGGCCGAGGCCAACGACCGCGAGCTGGCGGCGGTGGCCGATCGCTTCTGGCGCTCCAGCCGCAGCCTTCGCTACATCTTCTTCGCCGACCCCGAAGGGGTGATCTACCTGGGCATCCCGATCGGGGCCAGCTCCGGCAGCAGCGAGCTGCTGCTCAGCCGCCGGCTCGAATTGCCCGCCGACCTTCAGAAACGGCCCGACACCCCGCTGATCCGCCAGCACCTCAGCCCAGACGGCCAGGTGACTGACGTGTTCGTGCCGATGGTGAGCGAGGGGCGCTACCTGGGGGTGCTGGCCCTCGGCATCAACCCCAATGAAACCCTGCTGGCCAGTGCCGCCCTCACCCGGGAGGTCACCGTGGCGGTGTTCATCTCGATCTGGGTGCTGGTGATCCTGGGGGCGGTGTTCAACGCCCTCACCATCACCCGCCCGGTGAAGGAGTTGTTGCAGGGGGTGCGCTCGATCGCCGGAGGCAAGTTTGAAACGCGGCTGGCCCTGCCGGTGGGGGGCGAACTGGGCGAATTGCTGGCGGGCTTCAACACCATGGCCTCCCAGTTGGAGGACTACAAAGCCGCCAACATCGAAGAGCTCACCGCTGCCCAGGTGAAGCAGCAATCGCTGATCGCCACCATGGCCGATGGCGCCGTGCTGCTCGATGCGGAGGGGGCGATCGTGCTGGCCAACCCGACCGCCCGTCGCCTGTTCCGCTGGGAAGGACGCAACCTCGAAGGCAATGACCTGATCGCCGAGCTGCCCGAACGGCTGGCCATGGAGCTGCAATCCCCCCTGGACAGCGTCACCTGCCGCGATCGCGACACCACCGATGTGCGCTGCAGCTTCGGCGAACCATCTCGGACGCTGCGGATCGTGCTGCAGTCGGTGCGCGATGCCAGCGGCGAAAGCCTCAAGGGCATCGCCATGACCATTCAGGACCTCACCCGCGAGGTGGAACTCAACGCAGCCCAGAGCCGTTTCATCAGCAACGTGTCCCACGAGCTGCGCACGCCGCTGTTCAACATCAAGAGCTACGTGGAAACCCTCCACGACCTGGGCGACCAGCTCACCGAGGAGGAAAAACGGGAATTCCTCGGCATCGCCAATGCCGAAACCGATCGCCTCACCCGACTCGTCAACGATGTGCTCGACCTCTCCCGCCTGGAGTCGGAGCGGGTGTGGACCCTCGAACCCATGGAGCTGGCCCCCGCCATCGAGCAGACCCTGCGCACCTACCGGCTCAACGCGGACGAAAAAGGCGTGACCCTGGCCTTCAATGCCGACCCCCTGCTGCCCCGGGTGTTGGGCAACTGGGACCTGCTGTTGCAGGTGTTCGACAACCTCGTGGGCAACGCGCTCAAGTTCACCCCCAAGGACGGACAACTGCAGCTGCGGGCCTACCCGTGGCCTGACCTCTGCCAGCTCTCCCCGAGCACGGCCCCGAACAGCGAGAGTCCAAGTTGCGAGCTCACCTCACCGCTGCCCAGGCTGCGGATCGAGATCGCCGACAGCGGATGTGGCATCTCCGAAGCCGACCAGGAGCGCATCTTCGAGCGCTTCTTCCGGGTCGAAAACGCTGTGCACACCGAGGCAGGCACGGGGCTGGGCCTGTCAATCGTGCGCGGCATTCTCGAGAAGCACGGCACCCAGGTGCGCATGGCCAGCGAGCCCGGAGTGGGCACCATCTTCTGGTTTGACCTGCCTCTGGAGGATTCCGACACCGACGAGCTGCAGCTCTTGGCTGAGCGGCGCCGCTACGACCAGGCTGTCACCCTGTAATCAACCCTTCGCTTAGCGGTCGTTTTCTTAGCGGTCGTCGTCGGCCACGCCCCGCACAATCCGCGAGAGCTCACTGCGCTCATCGGTGGTGATGCGGTGGGGAACACCGGAGATGATCCGCTCGAAATTGGAGAAGGAGTCCTTAATCTCCGGCCCGTTGCTGGTGATCACGAATTCGCGGATGCCCTTGTCGTGCCAGGAGCCCCGCATCTTGAACACGTTGAGGGCGCGGGCCATCTCACCGCGAATCTCCACGTACTGCAGCAGCAGGATCGTGTCGGTGATGGTGGAGATGTGGGAATCGGTGATCGCGTGGCTGCCCATGAACTCCTCAGAGGTGTTCGTGAAGAAGCCGGCGATCTCCTCCTGCTTGGCGTAGCCGGTGACGCCGATCACAAACTGGCGGAAGGCGTTATGGCTTACCCCCCGAGCCAGGGCACTGAGGGAATCAATCGCCATCCGCGACGGCTTGAACTGGCTGATTTCGGTCTTGATGATCTGGAGGTGGTCCTCCAATCCCGTGGATTCGGGATAGGCACAGATGATCTTGAGCAGGCCGTCCTGCTCCATCTGCTCGAAGTCGATCCCCCAGCTGGTGGCGTTGCGCAGCAGCTGGGCCCGGGATTCCTCGTAGGCAAATAGGATCGCCCGCTCCTTGTTATCGCAGGCGTTCTCGACGAACTTGCTGACCAGCAACGTTTTACCGGTGCCGGTGGCGCCAGTGGCCAGGATGACCGAATCCTTGAAGAAGCCGCCGCCGCACATCTCATCGAGCCGCGGCACGCCAGAGCTCACCCGCACATTGGAGCTGCGCTGGGTGAGACGCATCGCCCCCAGCGGGAAGATGCTGATGCCATGGGCTCCCATCGTGAAGGGGAATTCCCCCTTCATGTGGGTGGTGCCCCTCAACTTGAGGATCTCGCAGGTGCGCCGCCGACGCTCACCCTCCAACACGTTGCGCAGAATCACCACGTTGTCGGAAACAAACTCCTCAACGCCGTAGCGGGCAATCGGGCCATATTCATCGATACGCTCGGTGGTCATCAACGTGGTGACACCGATCTCCTTGAGGCGGGCAATCAGCCGAAAAATCTCACGCCGCACCACCGACACAGCATCGTATTGCTGGAACACAGCCGTGATCGAATCAATCGCCACACGGCGGGCCTTGTATTTGCGAATCGCATAGTTGATTCGCTCGATCAGACCGGAAAGATCAAAGCTGCCCGCCACATCTTGACCCTCCGGATCCGGCGAAGCATCAAGGATGAAAAGCTTATCCTGCTCCACCATCTCCTGCAGATTCCAACCAAAACTGGCGGCGTTGCGCAAGATATCGAGCGGCGACTCTTCAAAGGTGACAAAGATCCCAGGCTCGTTGTACTGGCGAATGCCGTTGCACAGGAAGTTGAGCGAAAACACCGTTTTGCCGGTGCCCGAGGTACCGCTGATCAGGGTGGAACGGCCGATCGGCAGCCCGCCATGGCACACGTCATCGAAGCCCTCGATCCCAGTCGGGAGCTTCTGCACCTGCATCAGGGGGTTAATGTTAGGGCTGGGATCCTGCATCGACGGTGGGGGTCTGATAAAAAACTACTCAGGTCAGCGGCCCCTGGGAAGGGAGAGGATCTGTAGGAGCGGCTGAAGGCGCATCGCCGAGCCGGTCATCACCGAAGGCCTCCTGAGAAAATGCCTCGTCAGCCAGAGCCTCCTCCGTGAGCTCTTCGTAGAGGAGATCCAGACCGATCAGCACCCGCTCCCGGTCGGAGAGATCGCCAATGATCCGCCGAACCGGCGGTGGCAGGATCTTCGCGAGGGTCGGGGTGGCGAGGATCTTGTCTTCCTCCGCCAACTGGGGATTTTTCAGCACATCGATCACCTTGAGGGCATAGACCCCCCGGAATTCCGTTTCCAGAATGTTGCGCAACGTCTTGAGGGCACGCATCGAGTTTGGCGTGTTGCCCGCCACGTAGAGCTTGAGGATGTAGGTCTTGCGTGGAGTCATGGTGAAAGAAGCTCCTGGGTCAAGCCATCGAGGACTGGCCGGACACCTCGACCGGCAAGCCAGCCAAGGGGGCATCGGGTGGAATCGAGCGGCGATACATCTCGCAGAGATGGGCCATCACGTCGAGTAGGGCTAGTCGGTAATCCTGGAGAAAATCGTTTTTGTGTCCTTCCAGCTTGAGCTGCTTGGAAAAACCATCAATGAGATTCATGTGAATCTCAACAGTTTTGGTGATCGGCAAATCACTAAAAAAAGCCGTATTCACAAAGCTTTCCAGGGCCTGGTTGGCGGCAGCCGGATCCCGGAAGTAGCTGAGCAGCAGATCCCGATAGGTGCGCTCGAGGGAATGGATCAGCTCATGGCTCTCCAGCTCCGGCAGGTTGCGCAGAAACCGGGAGGGATCGCGCTTGTAGAACACGCCCACAAACCCGAGCCGGCCCTTGAGCCGATTGGCCAACTTCCAGCGGTCGGGCGTGTCGGGGGTCTGGCCGGCAGGGGAACTGCTCGCCGCCGCCAGGCCATGCCGCAGGAAACGAGACACCGCCGCATCGAGGCTGTAGCTGAGCTGCTCCAGCTGATCGGGGGGTAGGTGCACCTCCGCATCGTGAAATTCGATCCGGCCACTCACCGCACCAATCACCACAGCCGGCAATAACAGGCCGAGATCCGACAGGGCTTGATAGGACTGGGGGGAGAGGGCCCCCTGCTCCAGCAGCACCGCATCGAATTCTTCGCGCCGCCGATCCAGCTGCTCCACGGGATCGCTGGCCGGATCCACCCACACCAGCGCACAGCGACCACCCGCCAGCCATCGGGAGCTGGCGTCCTGCAGCCGGGGGTCGCGGATCAGGGAAGCGATGGTGAGAGCCGGTTCGGGCATGGACCGCTTCGGCAGCGGGACAACCCGCGGGAATGGCTCCCAAATGTTGACGAAAGGAGGGCCAGAGCGGGAAGATTGTTGTTTGTCTTTTGATTGTGTGTGCCAGGCCGAATGACGGCCAGTCCTTCGCCGGAGACCACTCCGCTCCTGAGGACCGCCCGTCAGCCTGTCCGCGCCCTTGCTGCCATGAGCCCAACCCCCGAAACTGCCGCTGCATCCGGTCCTTACGCCATTGTTGAGGCCTCAGGCCAGCAGTTCTGGCTGCAACCGAACCGCTACTACGACTTCGACAGGGTCGCAGTCGATGTTGATGGCAACTTCACCATCGACAACGTGCTCCTGGTCAACGACGGCAAAGCCACCACCCTCGGCCAGCCCTACGTCAAAGGCGCCAGCGTGGCGCTGAAAGTGATGGAGCATCGCCGCGGCCCCAAGATCATCGTTTACAAAATGCGCCCCAAAAAGAAGACCCGGCGCAAGAACGGTCACCGTCAGGAGCTGACCCGTGTGATGGTCGAGTCGATCTCCGTCGGCGGTATGGCGATCGCCTGAAACCCGGTACCTCGCGCTCCACGCCTACGTTCCTGAGACCCCTATCCCTGCTTCCTCCGATCCATGGCCCACAAGAAAGGCACAGGCTCCACGCGCAACGGCCGCGACTCCAACTCCAAGCGTCTGGGCGTCAAGCGCTACGGCGGTGAAACTGTGAGCGCCGGCTCAATCCTGATCCGTCAGCGCGGCACCTCCGTGCTGCCTGGCGTGAACGTTGGCCGCGGCTCCGACGACACCCTGTTCGCCCTAGTGGACGGCGTGGTGAGCTTCGACAGCATCAAGCGCGGGCTGCGCAGCCGCAAGCGCATCAACATCGCCGTCGGCTGATCGAGCTGCAAGCCATCCCGGCGAGCCGATCTTCAAGCACCAGCCGGCGGACAACCCCGCCGGCTTTTTGATGGCCAGAGCCCCGCGCCCGCTCAGGGGACCCTTCAGGCCAACCGGTAGGCCCGGGTGGTGATCAGATAGGGGTGGAACACCTCCAGGAAGCGGCTTTGGAGTGTGCGGAAGAAGGCCTCCACCAGCTCAGGGGCGTCGAAGTGGAAGGGGTACTCGCCCTGAAACCCCTTGAAGAAATACCAGTTGAGCAAGGCAATCCCTTCCGGTGCTAAGCGTTCGGCGAAAATTTCCAGCTGGGCGGCCGGATCGCTGAGGTGCTCGAGCACATCCAGGCAGACGATCGTGTCGAAGCGCGCGGGCAGGGCCGGATCGGCCAGATCGCGGAAGCAGCGCAACTTGCCGGCCAGGCCAAGCTCGGCGGCGCGGACCTCCACGAAGGCGCGGTTGTGGGGGTTGAGATCCACAAACCACACCTGCTCCACCTGGGGAAGGGCTGCCGCCGCCAAGGCATGGCTGCCGATGCCGCCACCGAAGTCGAGCACCTGACCGGCCGCAAAGCGCTGCTGAAGGCGCAGAGTGTCGGCGATGTAATCGGCACTGCCGAGGTGCCAGGCGGCCAACTCGAGCAGATGGCCGGTGCCCACGGCGTCTTCGTAGAACTGCTCCACCTGGTTGGGATCAAAGGCCCCCGGATGCAGGGCAGCAAGATCGTTGGTGCTGCTGGGCAGGCGGCGCTCCAGCTCCGGCAAGGCGATCTCAAGGAAAGCGGCCAACTGGGGCCGCAGGGCAAAACCATCGACCAAAAACTGCTCCACCGTTAAGGGTGAAGCCAGCGCCGCCCCCTCTTGCCTCTCCACCACCAACGCCATCCCTGTGCAGGTTGAGGCCAACCTAGGTGCCGGGATTCGGGGCCCCTTCAGGCACCCCGTCGAGCAACTCGGCTCCGTCGCCGGGCACCTCCAGCCAGCGCCGCAGCCAGGCCACCAAGCCATAAAAGGGCAGGGTGTCGGCCAGGGCGGCGATGAGTTTGAACAGGTAGCCGCTGGCGATGAACGAGGCCAACTGGGGCAGCACCGGCTCGCCGGCGCGCACCGGCAGCAGATGGCTGGCGTAGTGGCTGATCAACACCACCGCCGTGGTGTCCACCAGCTGGCTCACCAGGGTGGAGCCGTTGTTGCGCAGCCACAGGGCTTTGCCGCCACTGACGCGTTTCCAGAAATGGAACAGGCGCACATCGGTGAACTGGGCTGCCAGGTAGGCCACCATCGAGGCCCCCACCGCCCCGAAGGCCAGGCGGCGCACCTCGAAGAAGGTGGCCTCCGGCGCACCGGCCAGACCCGGCAGGATGCCACCGAGCCAGAGGATCAGCACGATCCAGCCGTTGAGCGCCAGGCCCACCCACACCAGCTGCCCGGCTTTGCGCTCACCCCACAGCTCACTGATCAGGTCGGTGCAGAGGAAAGTGACCGGATAGGGCAGGGCGCCCACAGCCACCACGATCGGCCAGGAGCCGATGCTGCCCAGCTGCAGAAAGCGGGTGAGCCCGAGGATATTGAGCATGCCCATGGTGCCGAGAAAGATGCCGGCCAGCACCAGAAACGCGAGGTCACGGCGCTGCTGCAGGGTCATCGAGGCCGAACATGGGACCCTGCAAGGCTGACGCTCCGATCCATGGCTGACCAGCCCTGCGGCTTTCTGGTGCTCGACAAGCCCGCCGGCCTCACCTCCCACGCCTGCGTCGGCCGGGTGCGGCGTGCCTACGGCCTGCGCCGCGTGGGGCATGGCGGCACCCTGGATCCCGCCGTCACCGGCGTGCTGCCAATCGCCCTTGGCCCCGCCACCCGGCTGCTGCCCTACCTGGAGGGTGACAAGACGTACCGGGGCGTGGTGCAACTGGGGGTGCGCACCGTCAGCGACGACCTGGAAGGAGAAGTGCTGAGCCGCGCCGCCGTGCCCGCCCTGACGGCGGCCGATCTGGAGGCGGCCCTGGCGGCCTTTCGCGGCCCGATCCAGCAGGTGCCGCCCCAGGTGTCGGCGGTGCATGTGGACGGCCAGCGGGCCTATGCCCGGGTGCGCCAGGGGGAGCAGCTGCAGTTGGCGGCCCGGCCGGTGACCGTGCAGCGGCTGGAGCTGCTGGGCTGGGATGCCGCGGCCGGCAGCCTGGAGCTGCTGGTGCGCTGCTCGGCCGGCACCTACATCCGCGCCCTGGCACGCGACCTGGGGGAGGCACTGGGCTGCGGCAGCGCCCTGGCCGGGCTGCGACGCACCGAGGCCCTGGGCTTCAGCCTCGAACAAGCCGTGCCGCTGGAGCGTCTCGAGCAGGCGCCCCTGCCGCCCCTGCTGGATCCCCTGGCGGCCCTGGCGCACCTGCCCCGACGGCAGCTGGATGAAACAGAGCAGGCGGGCTGGCGATGCGGCAGGGCCCTGGCCGCCGCAGCGCCCCTGGAGCCCGGCCAGGAGCTGGCTGCCGAACAGCCGGTCGCCGTGTTGGCCCCGGATGGCAACCTGGCCGGCATGGCCCGCGCCAATGGCACCGGCCTGCTGCAGCCGAAGCTGGTGTTCAACGCCACTGGCTGACCCCGCCGTTTTTCCCCGCACCCTCCGATGGCCGGCCACAGCAAGTGGGCCCAGATCAAACGCACCAAAGCGGTGGTGGACGCCAAGCGAGGTGCCGTGTTCACCCGGCTGGGGCGGGAAATCACCGTGGCAGCCCGGGGTGGAGCCGACCCAGCTGGCAACTTCCAGCTGCGTACGGCGATCGAGAAGGCCAAGGCCGCCGGCGTGCCCAACGCCAACATCGAGCGGGCCATCGCCAAGGGCTCCGGGCAGGGCAGCGGCGCGGGCGATGCCTTTGAGGCTGTGCGCTACGAGGGCTATGGCCCCGGCGGGGTAGCGGTGCTGATCGAGGCCTTCACCGACAACCGCAACCGCACCGCCGCCGACGTGCGCCTGGCCTTCAGCAAACACGGCGGCAACCTGGGCGAGACGGGCTGCGTGGGCTACCTGTTTGAGCAGCGGGCGGTGGTGCGGATCGAGCAGCCCGGCCTGCAGGAGGAGGCGCTGCTGGACAGCTTGCTGACGCTGGAGGAGCGGGGCGGGCCAGCAGCCCTGGGCTACGAGCTCGATGGCGAGGGGGCCGAGGTGTTCGGCGCCTTCGAGGCCCTCGAAGCCCTACAAGACGGCCTGCGCCACCAGGGTTTGCCCGTGGGCGGCTGGGAACACCGCTGGATTCCCCAGACCGCCTGCCCCCTCGGCGACGAGGACAGCCTGCGGGCCTTCTACCGCATGCTCGACGCCCTCGACGACCTCGACGATGTGCGCAGCGTCACCAGCAACCTGGAGGCCAACGAGGATCTGATGCAGTCCGTGCTGGCAACGCTGATGGGCTGAACCAGCCCGCCAAGCCCGCTTAACCAGCCAGGGCTGCGGCATCGGCGATCACCGTGACCGCGGGATGGCCCTGCAGCCAGCTGGCCGGGAGGTTGTCGTGGGGCGGCTGCTCCAGAACGCGCCGCAGGATCCCGGCCTTGGCCGTACCGGTCACCACCAGCAGAATCCGCTCGGCCGCCAGGATCTCCAGCATTCCCAGGGTGATGGCCCGGGCCGGCACTGCCCCTGCATCGCCGCCGAAGGCGCCGGCGTTCTGGGCGCGGGTGGCGGGGCTCAGCTCCAGGCAGCGGCAGGGGGCCTCGGCAGCGCAGGGGGGTTCGTTAAACCCCACGTGGCCGTTGCCACCCAGGCCCAACAGCTGCAGGCCCAAGCCCCCGGCGGCGGCCAGGGCCGTCGCATAGCGGTGAGCTTCGGCCTGGGGATCAGTCGCCAGGCCATCGGGCAGCCGCACCTGATCCGCCCGCAACCCCAGGGGCCGCTGCAGCTGATCAGCCATGAAGGCGGCAAAGGAGCGTGGATCGTCGGCCGCCAGGCCCACGTACTCGTCGAGGTTGAAACTCAGCCAGCCATCGCGGATGGCCTGCCGCTCCTGAGGCCTGAGCCGGCCCAGCTGCAACCGCAGCGCCGCATACACGGGCTCCATGGTGCGCCCGGTCGCCAGGCCCAGGGGCTTGGGCAACTCAGCCTGCTGTGCCTGACACACCCGTTCGGCCACCGCCGTCGCCACGGCCTGGGCGTCTGGCAACGCGAGCAGCTCCACGCTCAGGGGCTGGTGTAAGGACGCAGCTCGGTGCCGCGGTAGTAGTGGCGCAGGATCTGGTCGTAGCTCTGGCCCCGTTGGGCCAGGCCGTGGGCCCCCCACTGGCTCATGCCCACACCGTGGCCGTAGCCGCGGCCGATCGCCAACAGCGACGGCGGGGGCACCTGCACGGGCGACTGGCCCCCCGGATCAAACGGCTGGGACGGCAGGGGCGGCAGGGGCGGCAGGGAGGGAGGAAGGGCTGCCAACTCGGGGGCTAGCACTTCAAAGCGCACCAGGGTGCTCTTGAGGCCGAGGCGACTGCGCAACTTGGCACCCGTGAGCACCAGGGTGCCGCTGGGGCCAATCACCCGGGCTTGGCGAACCCGTCCTGAGCCGGTGGTGGCGAGCACCTCGATGCGCTGGGCTCCGCCGATCTCGCCGAAGGCCTTCTGCAGCTGCTCGGGCTCCAACCGCTGCTCCCAGGCGTGCACTGGACTGTGCTGATCGAAATCGGGAACGCTCACCAGGTAGGGGAGCTGCTGACTCCAGAGATCGCCGCTGTTTTCGGTGCTGCCGCCGGCGCTGCTGTGAAAAACCGCATTGGCCAGGCTGGAGCCGTAGATCAACACCTGACCGCGGGTGCTGGCCACCGCCTGGCGGGTGGAGGGCGTTTCGGCATCGACGCCCTTGTACACCTGGCTCGACACGGTGGCGCTCACGTCAAAGGGGGCCGTGGGCTTGCGCTGTCGCAGGGCATAGGTGCGGGCCGCCACCGCCTGGGCCCGCAGAGCCGCCTGGGGCCAACTGGCCGGCATCTCGCTGCCCACCACGCTGGGCAGGTAAGCCTCCAGGGGCACGTGGTTGATGGCCCGCACCGCAGAGGCGCCCACCAGGAGCTGCAGACGCCCGCGGTAGCCCCGCTGCTGCAGCTGGAAATCGGCCCCATCGCCGGAAGGCCGCGCCGCCGGCTCGAGCCAGAGCTCGGACATCTGGGGCAGGCGCTCCACGGCACCGCCGCGCTCCAGCACGAGGTCGCCGGCGGCGAGCTGCAGCACCACCGACTCACTGGGGGCCAGCAACCAGCGCTGGCTGCCGGCCCGAAGCACCAAGGGCTGCTGGCCTGCCGCCAGCGGCATCCGGTCAGCCTCCAGCAGCAGCACCCGCACCTGGGGCTCAGCAGCCTGGGCCTGCAGGGCCATGGGGGCCGCCCCGGCTAGCACCACAGCCGCCGCGGGCCCGGCAACGAGCCAGGTCGCCGACCAGGAGAGGACGCGCTGGCGAGGGGAAGGCGGCGCCAAAAGAAAGATTCCTGCTCAGGGGATTCATTGTGCCCGGCGTGGCAGCATGCGCCAGAGGCGGCACGACCGTGCAGGTCACCTTTTTAGGCACCAGTTCCGGCGTGCCCACCCGGGGCCGCAATGTGTCGGCCGTGGCGCTGCGGCTGCCCCAGCGCAGTGAATTGTGGCTGTTCGACTGTGGTGAGGCCACCCAGCACCAGTTCCTGCGCAGCGAGCTGCGGGTGAGCCAGCTGCGGCGGATCTTCATCACCCACATGCATGGCGACCACGTGTTCGGCCTGCCGGGGCTGCTGGCCAGCCTGGGGCTGGCGGGCACCTGCACGGGCATCGATCTCTATGGCCCCGACCCGCTGCGCGACTACCTCGAAGGGGTGCTGCGCACCTCCTCCACCCGCATCGGCTACCCGCTGCGCACCCACAAAGTGCAGCCCGCCGCCAGCAGTGGCGCCCTGCTGCTCGACGACGACGACCTCACCGTGCGTTGCACCCCGCTCACCCACCGGGTGCCGGCCTTTGCCTACCGGGTCGACCAGAAACCGCGGCCCGGCCGCTTCGACGTGGAGCGTGCCCGGGCCCTGGGCATCCCGCCCGGCCCGGTTTATGCCGAGCTCAAGGCTGGCCGCAGCGTGACCCTGGACGATGGCCGCATCATCAAGGGCGCCAGCCTTTGCGGCCCCGACCGCCCGGGCGCCAGCGTCGTGTATTGCACCGACACCGTGTTCTGCGCGGCGGCGGTGCAGCTGGCCGCCGGGGCCGACCTCCTAATCCACGAATCCACCTTCTCCCACGCCGAGGCGGAGCTGGCCTACCAGCGCCAGCACTCCACCAGCACGATGGCGGCCCAAACGGCCCTGGAGGCCGGCGTCAAGCAGCTGGTGCTGACCCACCTCAGCCCCCGCTACATGCCGGGCAATGCGATGACCCCCGACGACCTGGTGGCGGAAGCCCGGGCCATCTTCGCCAATACCGTGGTGGCCAAGGATTTCCTCAGCATCGACATCACGCCACCCAAACCGGCCACGGCCTAGGCCTGCAACAGTTCGCGCGATTCCGCTCCGGAGGGCCCTTCCCCCGTGATACAAGGTCTCCGATGCGGTCTCTCCCGCCTACCCGCCGGCTTTTCCCAATGGCCTCCTCCTTCTCCTCGGCTGCCTTCAGCAGAGCCACCTTCAGCAGGGCCACCTTCCGCAGGGGTGTTCGCGCACTGGCCCGAACCCTGTTGGCCCTGCCCCTGGCTCTGCTGTTGTGCATGGGCTTCGGTGGCCCGGCCCTGGCGGCCGCGTGGAGCACCGAGCAGCTCACCGTGCCGGCCAGCCCCGATGGCACCCTGGTGACCTTCAGCGAGCAGGAGATCAAAGCCGGCCGCAAGGTGTTCAATAGCAGCTGCGGCGAGTGCCATGCCGGCGGGATCACCAAGACCAACCAGAACGTGGGCCTCGACCCCGAGACCCTGGCCCTGGCCACCCCGTCCAGGGACAACGTGGAGGCCCTGGTTGACTACATGAAGGACCCCACCTCCTATGACGGGGAGTACAGCATCGCCGACGTCCACCCCAGCATGCGCAGCAGCGACATCTTCGTGAAGATGCGCGATCTCGACGACGACGATCTGCGTCTGATGGCCGGCTACATCCTGGTGGCCCCCAAGGTGCAGGGCGTGCAGTGGGGCGGCGGCAAGATCTACTTCTGATCGCGTCCCATCTGAACCGATCCCCCATCAGCCGGTGCCCCAGCGCCGGCTTTTTTGTGGCCCGTTTTGGGTGCCCGACTCAGGGGCGTTGCTCAGGCGTCACCGACTGGCCGGGAGGCTGGCTGTTGGCATGGTCGAGGGAGGCCGGCAACTTGCTGTACCACCACTCCTGCAGGCCTGCCCCCAGACGCACCGGAAACAGGGTCATGACCGTGCGGGTGGGTCGGGCTCCCGGCTGGAGCAGCTCCACCGCATAGGAGGGACAGCGGCGCGAGGCCAGATCGGGAACAAAACGCCGGCCGATCCGCCGCCAGCTGGGCTCCTTGCTGCGCCAGGCCAGGCGGCAGCAAGGCCAGGGCAGCTCCTCGCGATCAAACAGACGGCAACAGGGGCCCAGCACCCGATAGCTGTACTGGCCTCCAGGGCTGGTGTGCTCGCTCCCCGGCTCCAGCAGGACTTCGACGGTGCCGCGTGTGGAGGCTCCCCGCAAAGGGATTGTCTGGCCTGACACTGAACAAGGCTCCAGGACGACAATAAAAAGCCACCCCGCAGGGTGGCAAACAAGCTTGGATGGTTCAAGGGGCGCCAGCCAGGACCTGACTGGCGCCTCGCAGGGAACCCAAGCTCAGTAGAGCTCTTCTTCAGCGTGGGTCTTGATGGTGCAGTCGCTGGTGGGGTAAGCCACGCAGGTGAGCACAAAACCAGCTTCGATCTGGTCGTCGTCGAGGAAGCTCTGATCGCTTTGGTCGACGGTGCCGGCGGTCAGCTTGCCAGCACAAGTGGAGCAGGCGCCTGCACGACAGGAGTAGGGAAGATCGATGCCCTGCTCTTCAGCGGCATCGAGGATGTACTGGTCGTCAGGAACCTCGATGGTCTTGTTGAGGCCTTCGCTCTCGCTGATGAGGGTGACCTTGTAGGAAGCCATGAAAAGGATTGGGGCTCACAGGCACCCGGAAGCCGGGCCTGTAGGACACGCCCTTCATACATCCGCCGCACGCCTTTCCTGCTGATTTGCGCGCCAGGATCCGGGAAGCCCAATCAAAGCCAAGGCACAGATCAGCGTGCCTTATGCAACACGCCGGATCGTCATCAGCCCCCACTGGCTCTGCTGGGCCGTGAGCTCCGCCCGCCAACCCTGCTCAAGCAGCTCATGCTGCAGGGCCGGGGCCTGATCCACCAGCAGGCCGCTGAGCAGACCGACGCCGTGGGCGGCCAGCACCGTCTCAAAGGCGGGGCAGAGGGCCTGGATCACCGGCGCCAGGATGTTGCAGAGCAGCAGATCGGCCGGCTGGCCGTCGAGCAGGGCAGCCAGAGCCTCTACCGAGCCCAAGCCCACCCGCACCTGGGACGTGAGGCCGTTGAGGGCGGCATTGTCCGCGGTGGCCCGCACCGCCAGGGAGTCGGTATCGGCCGCCGCCACCGAGGCCGCGCCCAGGCGCAGGGCCGCCAGGCCCAGCACGCCGCTGCCGCAACCGAGGTCGGCCACCCGCAGCCCGGCCAACTCAAGGCCCTCGAGGGCCTCCAGGCAGAGACGGGTGGTGGGATGGCTACCGGTGCCGAAGGCACTGCCGGGATCCATGGTGATCACCAGACGCTCGGCATGCTCGGGCGGACAGGGGAGCCAGGCGGGGAGGATCAGCAGGCGCTGGCCCACCGGGTCGGCCTGCCAGTGCTGCTTCCAGCTAAGGCTCCAGTCTTCGTCGGCCTGCTCACTCCAGCGGATCGGCGGCAGCACCAGGCCAAAGGTCTGCGCCAGGGGGGCCAGGGCTCGCTCCAGCTGGGTGCGCTCCGGTGCGGGCCAATCGATGGCCGGCAGCCAGGCCACCAGCTGACGCTCACCGGGATCTTCGGGCCGATGCTGCACGGCCACGCGGGAAATCCCCATGGCCCCGAGCTTCCACAGCAGAGATTCCTCAAGCTCGGGTAGCGCCGCCAGTTCCAATCGCCACCAGCTGGGGCCGGCGCCGAACGGGGCGCCGCCAGACGCGGCCACCATCAGAGGGTGACCGGGTGGGCTTCCTGGATGCCGTTGATCGCGTGCACCGAGGCCAGCAGGCTCGGCGGGATGGGATCGTCGAGGCTGACCACCATCACGGCATCACCGCGCACGATGCGGCGGCCCACCTGCATCGAGGCGATGTTGACGTTGTGCTCGCCCAGCAGGGAGCCCAGCTGGCCAATGATCCCGGGCATGTCGCGGTGCCGGGTAAACAGCATGTGGCGACTCGGGGCCACGTTCACGGGGAACTCGTCGATGGTGGTGATGCGCAGCTCACCCTCGGCAAACACAGCTCCAGTCACGGTGTGGTTGCCATTGGAACCCTTGGAGCTGAGCTGCAGCGAGCCGCCGGCGAAATCACGGCTGGCATCATCCTTCACCTCCAACACATGGATGCCACGCTCCTTGGCCTCCAGGCTGGCGTTCACGTAGTTGATGCTGTCGCCCAGGGCCGTGGAGAGCAGGCCCTTGAGGGCTGCCACCACCAGCGGCTGGGGAGGATGGGCCGCAAAGTCGCCCTGGAGCCGCACCTCCAGCTCATTGATCGGGCCACCCGCCAGCTGGCTCAACAGTTGGCCGAGGGTTTCAGCCAGCTGCAGATGGGGCTTGAGCTGCTCCATCACCTCGGCGTTGAGGCCAGGGATGTTGACGGCACTGCGGGCCGGCAGACCCAGCAGCACGTCACGAATCTGCTCGGCCACATCGATGGCCACATTCTCCTGGGCCTCTTCGGTGGAGGCGCCCAGGTGGGGGGTGAGGATCAGCCGCTCCCGCACCTGGCGCAGGGGCGAACCGGCGTCGAGGGGCTCATTGGCATACACGTCGAGGGCGGCGCCGCCGATGGTGCCGTTGTCCACCGCTTCGGCCAGGGCCGCCTCGTCGATGATGCCGCCGCGGGCGCAATTGACGATGCGGGCTGTTGGCTTCATCGTCTTGAGCAGCTCAGCGTTCACCAGGTTCTCGGTGTCCGGCGTGCGCGGCAGGTGCAGGCTGACGAAGTCGGCTTCAGCAAACAGGGCCGGCAGGGGCAGCAGGCGCACCTGCATCTGCTGGGCCCGCTCCGCCGACACGAACGGGTCGTAGGCCATCACGTCCATGCCCATGGCCTTGGCCACCCGGGCCACATGGGAGCCGATCTTGCCCAGGCCCACCACACCGAGCTTTTTTTTGTAAAGCTCGTTGCCAACGTATTTCTTGCGATCCCAGCCGCCGGCCATGGTGCTGGCGTGGGCGTGGGGAACATGGCGCGAGAGGGCCAGCATCAGCGCCAGGGCCTGCTCAGCGGCGGCAATCGTGTTGCCCTCGGGGGAGTTCACCACCAGCACACCCCGCCTGGTGGCCGCTGGCACATCCACGTTGTCCACCCCAACACCGGCACGGCCGATGATCCGCAGCTTGTCGGCGGCTTCAATAATATCCGCGGTCACCGTGGTGCCTGAGCGGATCATCAAGGCGTCGTACTCGCCAATGATCGCCTTGAGCTCTTCAGGCGGCAAGCCGGTGCGCACATCGACCGTGGCCACCTGGGACAGGATGTCGATCCCCGCCTGGTCGATGGGATCCGAAACGAGAACCTTTGTCATGCCCGGCGGTTGGGAGGGTGAGCCGGCGGTGCAGTGTAGTGAGCGGCGAGAATCCCTCCATCCTCAAAGAGTCGAGCGCAGCGTGGGCACGAGTGTGGTGGTGGTGTTGAACGACCGCAAACGCCTGCATCAATTGAAGGACCGACTGGCGGAGTTGCAGCCGCCGATGGTGCGGTTGGAGGCCATCGGCGCAGGCGAGCAGACCCTGGCGGAGGTGGAGCGGCTCAATCCGGCGGTGGCGCGGCGCAACCGCCAGCGCTCGATGGCCCGCTGGCTGATCCCTTTTGGCTTCCTGGCCGGCCTCACCTTCACCTACATCACCGACCTCGACACCTTTGCCTTTGCTGGCGCTTGGAGTCAGCACCTGATCGGCGCCCTGTTG
This sequence comes from Cyanobium sp. Alchichica 3B3-8F6, assembly GCF_024346435.1. NCBI lineage: Bacteria > Bacillati > Cyanobacteriota > Cyanophyceae > Synechococcales > Prochlorococcaceae > Cyanobium > Cyanobium sp. Alchichica 3B3-8F6. Next base: position 186,842 of record NZ_JAGQCZ010000002.1, read on the forward strand.
GGCATGGGCTCGGGCTGGATGGGCAGCTTCGCGGCGGCGGCAAGCGTGCGCTCAGAAGAAGACGACCGGATCCGCAGCCTGCGCAACCGGGTGGAGGAGGGGCACTGGCTGCTGCTGGCCGAAACCGCCAATGGCGTTGAGATGCCGTGGATCAGCCTGCAGCAGGCCAAACCGTTGGCCGTGGTGCGCCTGGGCGATGGCTAGGCAGGCGTGGATCTGATGCTGCCGCGGCGCGACCTGCTGGAGGGCAGCAAGCACCCCCAGGAACTGAAGGCCGTGATCAACGCGGCCGACCAGGCCCTGCGCACCTGGGAGCCGGTGTGGACAGCCTTTGTGGACGCCGAGGTGTGCGAGGAGGCCGAGCAACGGCTGGGCGACCTGAGCGAACTCAGCCTGAGCAGCAGCGGTGGCTACCCGGGAGCTGAGCGGCGGCGCCTGCTGCTGCTGCGTCGCGAGGCGGCCCTGGAGCCCAACGCCGTGCCCCAGGCACTGATGGGCCTGGAGATCAGCGGCAACTTCCTGTTCGATCCCGCCGAACGCGCCGATTTCCGGGCAGGGCTGCTCGCTCTCGGTGCACAGTCCGACAGCCTGGGCGATCTGTGGGTGCGGGGCGATCGGGGCGCCCAGGCGGTGCTCACCGCCCAGCAGGCGATGGCCCTTGCTGGGCTGAGCACCACGGTGCGCACGGTGGAGGTGCAGCTGGAAGCCCGCCCCCTCGATCAGCTGCAGCTGCCCGCCGCGCGTCAGCCGCGGCGCTTCCACACCGTGGAGGCCTCCCTGCGTGTGGATGCGGTGGCCTCAGCGGGCTTCGGGATCTCGCGTAGCCGCATGGCCGAACTGATCCGCCAGGGCAGCGTGCGACTCAACTGGCAGCCCATCTCCAGCGCAAGCCGCCTGCTGGCAGCGGGAGATCGGGTGCAGCTGGAGGGCCGGGGCGAGCTACGGCTTGAGACCATCACCGCCACCAAGCGGGAGCGCTGGCGCATCGAGCTGGTGCGCTGCTGAGGTGGTGCGGCCCCCAGCAAACCGATCTGTAAAGTGAGCGAGCTTCTGGGGCGATTAGCTCAGAGGTAGAGCACTACCTTGACACGGTAGGAGTCACTGGTTCGATTCCAGTATCGCCCACTTTGATCGCCCACGTTCCTGACTGAAGATCAGCTGCAGTGTCCGAGATGGCAGTCACGGCAAGCGGTTTGACCGTGGTTGTGGGTCTGGCTCGCTCCGGGATCGGCGCAGCTCGGTTATTGCACCATCTAGGGCGCGCCGTGCTGGTGATCGACAACCAGAGCGGTCCTGCCCTCGAAGCCAAAGCCGCCGCGCTGCGGCAGAGCGGCATCCCTGTCCAGCTGGATGCCCCCCTCCACCCCGACACCTTTGCTGCCCTGACGGCGCCCCTGGCTGCGGTGGTGGTGAGCCCGGGGATCCGCTGGGATCACCCCACCCTGGAAGCGCTGCGCCGCCAGGGCATCCCCACCCTGGGCGAGCTCGAGCTGGCCTGGCAGGCCAACGATGCTGCCGTGCCCTGGATCGGCATCACCGGCACCAACGGCAAAACCACCGTCACCCACCTGGTGAGCCACCTGCTGCAGCACGCCGGCCTGGATGCACCCATGGGCGGCAATGTGGGCTTTTCCGCCGCCGAGCTGGTGCTGGAGCAGCGGCAACGCAGCACAGCGCCGCCCGACTGGTTGGTGATGGAGCTCAGCAGCTACCAGATCGAAGCGGCCCCGCAGGTGGCCCCCGACGTGGGCATCTGGACCACCCTGACGCCGGACCATCTGGAGCGCCACGGCAGCCTCGATGCTTACCGCGCCATCAAACGCAGCCTGCTGGAGCGTTCCAAGCTGCGCATCCTCAACGCCGACGACCCCGATCTCCGGGCCCATGCCAGCAGTTGGGACCAGGCCACCTGGATCACCGCCGGCCAGCGCAACGACCTGCCCGCCACGATCCACCCCAGCCTCTGGATCGAGAACGGCCAGGTGATGCGCGCCGTCAAGCCTGGCGCTGGTGCGGCAGCCGAACCCTTGATGGCCGCCGACAGCCTGGCCATGCCCGGAGCCCACAACCGCCAGAACCTGCTGATGGCCGCCGCCGCCGGACTGGCCGCCGGGCTCTCAGGCCCCCAGATGGAGCAGACCTTCCGGGCTTTTCCCGGCGTACCCCACCGGCTCGAGCGAATTCGCGATCAGCAGGGCATCTGCTACTTCAACGACAGCAAAGCCACCAATTACGACGCTGCCGAAGTGGCGATCCATGCCTTGGAGGGCCCCCTAGTGGTGCTGGCCGGCGGCGAATCGAAACGCGGCAATCCCGCCGGCTGGCTCGCCGCGCTGCAACACAAAGCCGCTGCGGTGGTGCTGTATGGCGCTGCTCGGACGGAATTCAGGCGCCTGCTCGAGGAGGCTGCGTTTGCGGGGGTGGTGCAGTGCTGCCCGGGTCTGGCCGAGGGGGTACCCCTGGCCGCCGAACTGGCAACAACCCTGCACTGCCGCGCCGTGCTGCTGTCACCCGCCTGCGCCAGCTTTGATCAATACAGCGACTTCGAAGCCCGCGGCGATCACTTCCGGCAACTGGTCGCCGCGCTGTAGCGGCCCAGAGGTCGACCTCTAGCATCCAGTCCAGAGCCGTCCGCAGCGACGCCCATGGCCTTTTGGTTGATGAAGAGCGAGCCCGATGTCTACGGGATCGACCATCTGCAGCGGGAGGGCACCACACTCTGGGATGGCATTCGCAACTACCAGGCCCGCAACTTCATGCGGGCCATGCAGATCGGCGACCAGGCTTTCTTCTATCACTCCAACACCAAACCACCCGGCATTGTGGGCCTGATGGAGGTGATCGAAACCCAGCTCATCGATCCCAGCCAGTTTGATCCCAGCTCGAAATACTTCGACCCCGCCGCCACTCCGGAGCGCCCCCGCTGGGACTGCGTCCGTCTGCGGTACGTGCGTCACTTCGACAGCCTGCTGAGCCTGGATGCCCTGCGGGACAACTTCAGCCCAGAGGAGCTGGGGGTGGTGAAACGGGGCAATCGGCTCTCGATCCTGCCGGTGAGCGTCAGCAGTGCCGAACAGCTGCTGACGCTGCTGGAATCCCCATGAGCAATCTGGCGCCACGCCACCAAAACCCATTGGCGATTCGCAGCGCGGTCGAGCGGGGCTGGGCAGCCTTTGCCTGCAGCCCCTGGGCGTTGATGGGATTCACCCTGATCGGTGGTGGCATCAATCTGCTGAGCCAACTGCTCTACCGCCATCAGAGCAAGCTGGTGATCTCGCTGCTGGGGCGGCCCGATCCCCTGCCGATTGCCCTGGCGGGCTTCGCCTGGATCCTCTATGTGATCACGGGTCTCTGGCTCGTGGTGGGGTTGATGCGTGGAGCGCTGCTGGCCCTCAACCAACAGCGGCCCCGGCTGGGCGACCTGCTGCGGGTGGATGGACGGGCCATGCTGCGCTGTTTCGGGATGCTGGTGCTGATCCTGGCGGTGCTGGCGCTGATCGTGCGCCTGGCCCAGGCCAGTTCGTGGTTGCTCACTCTGATTCAGCCGGTGCTAGCCCCGCTACCGCTGCTGGCGGGCCTTGCCGCTGTGATCTACTTCAGTGCCGACCAGATTCTGAGCCTGCCGCTCACCCTGATCGGCGGTCTCAATCCCTTGGCGGCCTTCCGTTGCAGCCGGGCTGCGACCGACCCCCACTGGCTCCAGTCTCTGGGGCTGGCCATGGTGCTGCTCGGCCTGGTGCTGGCCGGTTTCCTGGTGCTGCTCGTCGGGCTCGTGGTCACCCTGCCGCTGGCAGCCTGCACCCTCACGGCGGCTTACCAACAGCTGTTCGGCCCCGACGACCGGGGCCGGCTCACGGGCTCCTGAAACCGACCTGGGCGGGGAACAGATTGGCCAGATAGCAGCGGGTCACCCCGCGGCTGTGCAGGCCGTTCTGCACCAGAAAGCCAGCGAGGGCTGCCTGGAACAAGCGGTATTGATCCCAGTTGGGATGCTGCGCCATGAAATCGTGCATCGACGCCAACAGCACCTCCGGCACCTCGGCGTGAAAGCTGACCATCGCAGCAGCCGCTGACTCAGGCTCCTCAGCAGCCTGGGCGACGCTGGCTGGACGAGCATCAACAGTGGTCTGCAACTCCATTGGGGCTCAACAAAGACTTGGCACCAGTTCTCCACATCCGCTCACAACCGTCAAATCGCCGTTCCACGCCCTACAACCAGGGCTCCCAGGCTGAGATCGCCTGCCCCTCAAGGAACCTGCACCCGGCCCACCCCGCCGGGGCCGCTGCGGGAGGTAACCGCGGGCGCTGTCAAGGGGAAAGCAGACAACGGCACCATTCTCCCCAGAGCCAAGCCCCAGACCCAGATCCGGGCCCCTGGCCTGGGGAAAACCTGGGCAAAACACCCGCGATTCTTGGGGGGCAAGCGGGAAAGCGACCGTGATCAGCACTGCTGATCAACACCCAGATTGGCCGGGTCTCAGCTGGGATCGTTCTGGGCCAAGGCCGACACGAGAGCGGCCACCAGGGCCACGCTGGCCTCGGGCCGCCAGCCGCCCTCCACAGCCCGGCTCCGTGAGGCCGGCGTGAGCACAAACCGCAGCTGCCACACCTCTCGGCCGCCCTCCAGGGCCATCCAGAGCGGGCCCCGCTCCAGCTCCAGGCTGATCGTCTCCTCCACCATCAGCTGGTCGACCAGGCCGTGATGCTCCTGCACCAAGTGGACCAGTCCCTCTTGCAGCCCCTGCGCCTCATCGGCGGTCAGCTCCACCGCCCAATCCTGGCCGCCGATCAACACAGCAAAGGGGTGGCGGCCTGGATCCACCAGCCAACGCCACCCCTCACCCTCCTGCACCTGCATCCTGAACCTGCCTGGGCCAGCCTCAGCCAGGCAGCAGGTCGGGCTGATCCTGCTCGTCGCTGAGCTCAACAATGGCCCGCTGCACGGGCTTGATCATCGAGTCGTCGAGCAGGCCATCGAAATCATCGAAGCGGCGCTGCTTGGCCCGGAAGGCAATGCGCACCGTGGTGAGGTAGCGGTTGCTGGAATGGCGAATCAGGCTTTCGGCCCGCTGGGCCAATTCCTTGGGGTTGAGATCAAGACCGCTCTGCATAAACACCACCTCGATGGAGCAAGCCTAAGTCAGCAGCGGCAGCCCCCTGGCTAGAAGTGGGGGATGGGCGGCACCCTGGCGATCGATCTGGGCAGCAGCACCACGGTGGTGGCCTACCAGGCACCCGGCGCAGCGGCGCAGCTGCTGGCCTTGCCGCCCTACAGCAACAGTGAACCGGTGGTGGTGCCCACCCTGCTCTGGCTCAGCGAACCCGCCCCATCCCGGCCCCTGATCGGACGCCAGGTGCTCGAGGCCGGCCTGGCCGATGGCGACGATCCCCAGCTGCACCGCGACTTCAAACGCCAGATCGGCGCAGCCCCCGCAGTCGGATCTGCCGCCATGGAGCCCGCCCCAGGCAACGGCCTGCCCCTCTCGCCGGAGCAAGCCGGCGCCCTGCTGCTGCGTCGGCTCTGGGCGGCGCTGCCCGCCGACCTGGAACCGCAGCGGCTGGTGCTCACGGCCCCGATCGACAGCTACCTGCGCTATCGCCAATGGCTGCAGGAGGTTTGCAGCGAGTTGGCCGTGCCCGAACTAGCCCTGGTGGACGAACCCACCGCCGCCGCAATCGGGGCGGGCTTGCCGGCCGGCAGCACGGTGCTCGTGGTGGACCTCGGTGGCGGCACGATCGACCTCTCCCTGGTGGCCCTGGAAGGGGGCGAGGGCAGGCCGGCACCGATGGCCCAGCTGCTGCGCTTCGCCGGCCGCGAGTTGGGGGCCAGCCGCCAGGTCCTGCGCTGTGCCCGGGTGATCGGCAAAGCAGGCCTGGCCCTGGGGGGCCGGGATCTCGACCGCTGGATCGCCGCCGAGCTCTGCCCTGGAGCACCGCTGAATGGTGCGCTGCTCCAGGCTGCAGAAAATCTGAAGTGTCAGCTCAGCAGCAAGGAAGAGGCCCTGGCGCTCTGGAGTCCCCCGGGGCCAGGCCAGCCGCCCCAGCCCCTGCGGCTGAGCCGCAGTGCCCTCAACAACCTGCTGCGGCAACGGGGCCTGCTCGCCCAACTCGATGGCCTGCTGGAGGAGGTGCTGGCCGCGGCCCGGCGCGAGGGCCTGGCCCTGCAGCAGATCACCGCCGTGCTGCCGGTTGGAGGCAGCAGCCGCATCCCCCTGATCCGCCAATGGCTGAGCGAGCGCTGCAGCGGCGTGCCCCTGCGCGACGAGCGTCCGGTCGAAGCCGTGGCCCTCGGGGCCCTAGCGCTCACACCAGGCGTTCAGGTGCGCGACGTGCTGCGCCATGGCGTCAGCCTGCGCTGCTGGGACCAGCGCTCCGGTCGCCACCACTGGCAACCCCTGTTTGTGGCGGGGCAAGCCTGGCCCAGTGAGCGGCCGCTGGAGCTGGTGCTCGCCTGCAACAACCCCGACCAACGCGCCCTGGAGCTGGTGTTGGGAGAACCCGACAACGAACAGCGCAGCGAAGTGGTGTTCGAGGGCGGCCTACCGGTGCTGCGCCAGCGACCAGCGGGTCAGGGCCGGGTCCGGGCCTGGAGCCACCAGCCCCCACCCGTGGCCCTCGACACCCCGGGCCAGCCCGGCGAGGACTGCCTGCGGCTGGCCTTCCAGGTGAATGGTCAGGGCCAGCTGGTGCTGGAGGCCACCGACCTGCGCAGCGGCCGGACTGCGCAGGCGCGGGTGCTGGGTGCCGTGCGCTGAGCCCCCATGCGCTGAGCCCCCTTGCGCCAAATCGGTGGACGCCACAGGCGCTGCCCCCGCAAGGGTGCATTTGGCCCCATGCGCCCATAAAACGGAAGCTGTCTCCATGAGCCCCGCCTTGGCCCTGCGCCGCCACAGGCTGCCCCGATTCTGGCTCGGCCTCACCCTGGGTCTGGTGGCCAGCGGCGTCGGGGCGGCCTACTGGTGGGAGCAACAGCTGCCGCAACGCCTGGAGCAGGCCGCCCGGGGAGGCGATCTCGAGGCCTGCCTGCGCTACAGCGAACAACTCGAGGCCCTGCGCTGGCTCGGTGGCCAGGCCCCGGCCGAGCAGGGCAACTGCCGGCGCCGCAAGGCCGCCCAGCTGTGGCAGCAACAGCAATGGAGCCCCGCCCTGCAACTTCAGCTGCAACTGGTGAATTCCCAGGCCGGCCAAGCGGCCGACCGTCAACAGCTGGTGGTGTGGCAGCAGTCTCTGCAACAGAAGGCGCTCAGCCGCTTCCAGGAGGGCGACCTGCCCGGCGCCCTGGCGCTCCTGGCCGAGATGGGCGACGACCAGCGGAGCGACGGCAACAGCCTGGGGGACAAGTTGCGTGAAAACTGGACCCGCAACCGACTGCAGTTCGAGCGCGCCAAACGCCTTGGCGATCAACAGCGCTGGTGGGAAGCCCTCGATGCCCTGACCCGCATCGACCATCCCTGGTGGAAAACCCACAGCCGCGATGTGCAGGCCAAGGTGACGCAAAGCATTGAGAGCCTCAAGGGCCAGGAGCGCGAACGGGACGCCCACGGCCAACTGCCGCACACGGTGCCCGACTCACAGCTCGACGCCCAGGTGCGCCAGCGGATTGCCAGCGGCATGGACGAATGGTCGGCATTCCAGGCCGCCTGCCGGGCCCTGGGCGGCAGGGTGGTGGAAGCCGGACCAGAAACGGCCTGCAAGCGATGAGTGGCGCGTGACAGGATTAGCCCCGTCTCCAAACTTCGAGGCCATGCAGCCAGGTGATCAGGTCAAGGTCTCCCACAGCGTGGTCGTCTACCACCACCCCCAGCACCGCGGCGAGGCCTTTGACCTGCAGGGTCAGCAAGGCGAAGTGGTGACTGTTCTCAACGAGTGGAAGGGACGGGTGATCAGCCCCACCCTGCCGGTGGTGGTGGCCTTCGGCAAATTCCGGGCCCATTTCCGAGGCGACGAACTCGAGCCCGCCTAGATCTCCGGCCTCACCAGGTACACCCCTTCCTCCCCATCGATCCCCTGCAGGCAGAGCTGGATCGATTCTTGGCGGCTTGTCGGCACCACCCGACCGCAGAAGTCGGGTTGGATCGGCAGCTCCCGATGGCCACGATCCACCATGGCCAGCAAGCGCACCCGCTTCGGCCGTCCCCAGGCCTGCAGGGCCTCAAGTGCTGCCCGCACGGTGCGTCCCGTGAAGATCACATCGTCCACCAGCACCACCTCACGCCCATCCAGCGCCACCGGCAGATCGGTGGGCTGGGACAGTCGGGTTCCCACCCGCTCCAGATCGTCCCGATGGAAGGTTGGATCCACTGTGCCCTGATCGATCGGGTGAGCCGTCATCGCCGCCAAGCGCTGGGCCAACACCGCGGCCAACGCGACACCGCGGGTGGGGATTCCCAGCAGCACCAAGTCCCGACTGTTGGTGACACTCTCCAACACTTGGGAGGCCAGCCGGTCGAGGGTGCGCCCCAGATCCTGGGCCGAGAGCAGTTCAAGCCGATCGATCAGCACCGATTGGGTGTCGCCAAAGGCTGACCGTACCGGGTTCGGCGGGGATCGCAGCACATCTGCACTGTAGGTTGGATTTGGAAGGCGTTGGTCCCAACGCCGCTAGGTGAGACGGGTGACAACAATTCCCTCCCAGCAGCAATCCACCCTGAACGCAGGCTCACCTCCGGCGTTTCGAGAATCTGCGGCTGTCGCCCCCGTCGTGCTCGCCATCCTGGATGGCTGGGGCTACCGCCACGAAGACGAACACAACGCCATTCGCGCCGCCAGCACCCCGGTGATGGATGCCCTCTGGCACGCCTATCCCCACACCCTGATTGAAGCCAGTGGGTCGGCCGTTGGCTTACCTGACGACCAAATGGGCAACTCGGAAGTCGGACACCTCACCATCGGCTCTGGTCGCATCATCCGCCAGGAGCTGGTGCGCATCAGCCAGGCCGTCAAGGACGGCAGCCTCGCCGCCAACCCCGTACTCAACGCCCTGGCCGATGGCCTGATCCAACGGGGAGGCACCCTGCACCTGATCGGCCTCTGCTCCGACGGGGGCGTCCATAGCCATATCACCCACCTGGGTGGGCTGCTGCGCTGGGCTGCAGCGCGGGGTCTGTCAGATGTCTGCGTGCATGTCATCACCGATGGCCGCGACACCGACCCGAGCAGCGCCCCCCGATTCGTCGCCCAGGTGCAGGATCAGATCAGCCGGGCTGGCGTCGGGCGGATCGCCACGCTGAGCGGCCGCTACTGGGCGATGGACCGCGACAACCGCTGGGACCGCACCGAGAAGGCCTACCGCCTCTACACCGAACCAGCCCCCATCTCCGAGCTCAGCCCGGTCAATGCCATCCATGCCTCCTACGCCCTGGACATTGGCGATGAATTCCTGGAGCCCCTGCGCCTGGCCGAGGGGCTGATTGAGGCGGGCGATGCCCTGGTGTGTTTCAACTTCCGCCCCGACCGGGTGCGGCAACTGATTCGGGCCCTGGTGGTGCCCGACTTTGACGGCTTCGAACGGGAGGCGATCACCCCACTCGATGTGGTGACCTTCACCCAATACGAGAAGGGCCTACCGGTGGCGGTGGCCTTCCCACCGGAATCCCTGGATGGCCTGCTGGGACAGGTGGTCTCCGAGGCTGGACTGCGTCAGTTCCGCACCGCCGAAACGGAAAAATATCCCCACGTCACCTATTTCATGAATGGGGGGATCGAGCAGGCCTTCCCAGGCGAAGACCGCCATCTGGTGCCCTCACCCCGCGTCGCCACCTACGACCAATCCCCCGCCATGTCGGCGAGCCAACTCACCGACAGCTGCATCGCTGCCATCCAAAAGGGCATCTATTCCCTGGTGGTGATCAACTACGCCAACCCCGACATGGTGGGGCACACCGGCAAGATGGAGGCCACCACAGAAGCGATCAGCACCGTGGATGCCTGCGTGGGCCGACTGATGGAGGCCACCAATCGCATGGGTGGCACCCTGTTGATCACCGCCGACCACGGCAACGCCGAGACGATGGAAGGGTCCGATGGCCGCCCCTGGACCGCCCACACCACCAACCCGGTGCCCGTGATCCTGGTGGAGGGCGAAAAGCGCAAACTGCCCGGCCATGGCACCAATGTGCTGCTGCGCGACCAAGGCGGGCTGGCCGACATCGCCCCGACCATCCTCGAAATCCTGAACCTGCCGAAACCAGCAACGATGAGCGGCGCGTCGCTGGTCTTGCCCGCAGGCGCCACCGCCGACGCCAGCCGCATCCCCCAGACGCTGGGCGTTTAGCCTGCGTCCATCAGCGGAGAGGCCATGATCACGTCTGTGTTGTCGTGGGTGTGGATCGGCAGTGGCGTGCTGCTGATCATCAGTGTGCTGCTGCACAGCCCCAAGGGCGACGGCATGGGCGGTCTGGCCGCCAGCGGCGGGTCCATGTTCACCAGCGCCCGCAGCGCGGAAGCCACCCTCAACCGCATCAGCTGGACGCTGCTGGCCATCTTTCTGGGGCTGGCCGTGGTGCTCAGCGCCGGCTGGCTGAACTAGGCACGCTCGGATGACAATGCCGCGCCGCAACCTACTGGTGGCCCTGGGATCCAGCCTGGGTGCCTTCTTCACCGGTGCCTCCCGCGCCGAAGCCGCCTCCAAAGCCCAGGATCCGGCCTGGCAGCTCAGCGAAGCCGCCTGGAAACAACGGCTCAGCCCGCCCGCCTACAAGGTGCTGCGCCAGGAAGGCACCGAACGGCCCTTCTCCAGTCCGTTGAACGGCGAAAAACGTGCGGGCACCTATCTCTGCGCCGGCTGCGCTTTACCGCTGTTCAGCTCCAAGGCCAAATACGACAGCGGCACCGGGTGGCCCAGCTTCTGGCAACCCCTGCCCAACGGCATCGCCACCAAGCTGGATTTCAAGCTGATCGTGCCGCGCACCGAATACCACTGCCAGCGCTGCGGAGGCCACCAAGGCCATGTCTTCGACGACGGCCCCAAGCCCACCGGCAAGCGTTATTGCAACAACGGCGTTGCGCTGACCTTCAAGCCCGGCTGAGTGCTCAGCAGCACCTCCACAACCTCGAGCCCGGCGGCCAACTGGGTGGCCCTGCCGACCAGTGCGGCCAGCAGGCTGCGCAGATGGGAGCGGGCGACAAACTCCCGTTTCACCACCAGGGCCTCCCCGACTGTGATCGGCAAGGTGAGCGGCAAGGGCACGCAGCCATCCAAGAAGCCCGTCACCCGCTGCAGGGGCGTGCCGAAGCCGATCATCAAGTCCTCCACGGGCACCGTGTCAAACCAGCAGGCCTGCTGGACACGCCGATCCCGCTCCGGACACGACCAGAGGTTGTGGTCTTCGAGGATGCGCTGGGCCTTGGGGAAGGCGCCATCGGGCAACGGCAGCACGGGGTAGTCGGCCAGATCCGCGAAGGAGAGCCGATCACCACGCTGCAGGAGCGGGTGACCGGGCCTCACCATCATGTGCAGCGGCATGGCCGTGAGCTGGATGGCGTGCAGGTCGGGATGGTCGGGGAGATCGGGTGCGGAGCAAAGCCAGGCATCGATCACACCATGGAGCAACAGCTCGTGCGGCCGCTGGTATTCGAGATAATTGGAGTTGCCGCACGTCCAGGCGTCGGGCAGCTGCGTGGCCAACAAATGGCCGCACCAGTGTTGGCTGTCAAGCCGCAGGCAGCGGCCTTGCCGCCACCGCAGCAGCTGATGCACGGCGCGCTCCAGATCAATCAGAGCTTGGTCTCCTTGCAGGCACCATTCGCCTGCCCGTTTCTGCATCGCCAGGCCAAACACCTGCAGACAGCGGCGGCTGTGGCGGCTCACCGTCGACTGGGTGCACTCGAGATAGGCGGCAGCGCGCTCACCGGTGCGCAGCCACAACAGGGCATCCAACGCCGCCAACACCTCCACTGAGACCACTCAGAGCGCAGCCATAGTTGGGCAACCGTAGTGTCACCAATTCACTAAAAAGCGCGAATTCAGCCGAACACCGCACAATCTCGCAGACCTTGCAGTTTCTGCATAAACCCCCCAGCTCACAAGCCGACTCGGGCCAGAAAAACTGGATCAAAGTCGACCTCGGCGTGGTTGCGAACCATCGGCAGATAGCGCCGATGCAGCTGTATCAGCAGAGCCTGCAGCCTGGGATGCTGGACATAGTCCCGCCGAACCACCAGCGCATCGCCCGAAGCAAAGGGCAACTGCAGGGGCAAGCGACAGAGCGAGTCGCCGCTCACCGCCAAGCTGAGCGCGGTGCCATAGCCCACCACCAGCTCCTGCTCGGCCCGTCCTTCCCAGAGATCGCGGCGGTAGCGGGCCATGCGCACGCCGTCGTTCCAGAGGCCCAGGCTGCGCAAGGCCTGCTCCACCAGGGGGTAGGAGCCCTCCGGCAGAGCCAGGGAGGGAAACTCGGCAATCGCTTCGATGCTGATCAGGGTTGCGGTTGGTGGGCAGATCGGGCAATCCCGTGATCAGGGCATCAACGACGCGCTCGTCCACCAGCTGGAAGGTGCGCCGCACCCCCACGATGTTTGACGCCCCCAACAGCCATCCCTCCGGGGCTGGGCTGCTGAGCAACGGCGCCGACCAGTAGGTGGCTTCCAGGCGCAGCGGCCTGTAGCCGCGCCAACGGGCCTCCTGATGCACGTGCCGCTCCCGCAGCAACAGGCTGGTGTCACCGATCAGCTCCCATTCGCCGTGGCGACGCTCCATCGCCAGCCCAAACAACTGCAGACAGCGTTTGCGGTAAAGGCTCGTGGTGGTTTCGGTGGTGCCATAGCGCCGCTCCACCTGCTCAGCCGACCGCAACCAGAGCAGAGCGTCGAGCGCCTCCAAAACATGCAGCTCAATCAAAACACCCCCACGATTCAGCGAATGCCACAAAAAAGGGAGAGGAGGGTAAACCCTCACTCTCCCCATTCCTCAGTGACAGTGATCAGAAGACAGGAGGCTGGCCTGAAGTGATCAGGCTGGCCTGCTTCGATCAATAGTCGAAGTCACCGCCGCCCATGCCGCCGCCGGCAGGAGCTGCTTCCTTCTTGTCGGGCAGGTCGGCCACGATGCACTCGGTGGTCAGCACCATGCCAGCGATCGAGGCGGCGTTCTGCAGGCCAGAGCGGGTCACCTTGGCGGGATCGACGATGCCGGCAGCCAGCATGTCGACATACTCGCCGGTGGCGGCGTTGTAGCCCTCGTTGAAGGGCTTGTTGCGCACGTTTTCAGCCACCACGGCGCCGTTGACGCCAGCGTTCTGGGCGATGCGCATCAGCGGAGCGGTGAGGGAGGACGCCACGATCGTGGCACCGATCAGCTCTTCGCCAGAGAGATTGGCCTTGGCCCATTCCTCGAGGGCGGGAGCCAGGTGGGCCAGGGTGGTGCCACCACCAGGAACGATGCCTTCCTCAACGGCCGCCTTGGTGGCGTTGATGGCGTCTTCCAGGCGCAGCTTCTTGTCTTTCATCTCGGTTTCGGTGGCAGCGCCCACCTTGACCACGGCCACACCGCCGCTCAGCTTGGCCAGACGCTCCTGCAGCTTCTCCTTGTCATAGGAGGAGTCGGTTTCGTCCATCTGCTTGCGGATCTGCTCGCAGCGGGCCTTCACGGCCACCTCGTTGCCCTCGGCCACGATGGTGGTGGTGTCCTTGTTGATGGTGATGCGGCGGGCTGTGCCCAGCATCTCCAGCTTTGCGTTTTCCAGCTTGAGGCCGGCGTCCTCGGTGATCAGCTGACCGTTGGTAAGAACGGCGATGTCCTCGAGCATGGCCTTGCGGCGATCGCCAAAACCAGGCGCCTTCACAGCCGCCACGTTCAGCACACCGCGCAGACGGTTCACCACCAGGGTGGCGAGGGCTTCCTTCTCGATGTCCTCAGCGATGATCAGCAGAGGCTTGCCGGTGCGGGCGATCTGCTCCAGCACGGGCACCAGGTCTTGCACCAGGCCGATCTTCTTGTCGGTGAGCAGGATGTAGGGCTCTTCGAGCACCGCTTCCATGCGCTCGGTGTCGGTTGCGAAGTAGGGCGAGATGTAGCCCTTGTCGAAACGCATGCCCTCGGTGACCTCCAGCTCGGTGGTCATCGACTTCCCTTCTTCCAGGGAGATCACGCCTTCCTTGCCAACCTTGTCCATGGCATCGGCGATCATGCGCCCCACCTCTTCGTCGTTGCCGGCGGAGATGGTGCCCACCTGGGCGATGGCGCTGGAGTCGGAGATCGGCTTGGCGTGCTCTTCGATCTTCTTGACGAGGAAGTCGGAAGCCTTGTCGATGCCGCGCTTGAGGCTGATGGCATTGGCGCCGGCGGCCACGTTGCGCAGGCCGGCCTTGACCATGGCGTGGGCCAGGACCGTGGCGGTGGTGGTGCCGTCACCGGCGGCGTCGTTGGTCTTGGAGGCGGCCTGACGGATCAGGGCCACACCGGTGTTCTCGATGTGGTCCTCGAGTTCAATCTCCTTGGCGATGGTGACGCCGTCGTTGACGATCTGGGGGGCGCCGAACTTCTTCTCCAGCACCACGTTGCGGCCCTTGGGGCCGAGGGTGACGGCAACGGCTTCGGCCAGGATGTCAATGCCTTTTTCGAGAGCCCGGCGGGCGTTCTCGTTATAGATGATGCGCTTAGCCATGGAAGGCGATGTCCTTATAGGGTTGAATCTGAATGGACAGGATCTAAGTCAGCCCAAGCCGTTAGGGCTCAGTTGACGATCGCGAGAATGTCCTTCTCGGAGAGCAGCACGAATTCGTCGCTGCCGAGCTTGATGTCGGTACCGGCATACTTGCTGTACAGCACCTTGTCGCCCACGCTGACTTCGGGAGCCTGACGGCTGCCGTCATCGTTGCGCTTGCCGGGGCCGATCTGCACCACCTCACCCACCTGGGGCTTTTCCTTGGCGGTGTCGGGCAACAGGATGCCGCCGGCGGTTTTCTCCTCCGATTCGGACACCTTGATGAAAATGCGATCTCCGAGGGGCTTAACCGTGGAGACGCTGAGAGAAACAGCAGCCATGGATGAATTGCGAAAGCAACGGCATGGCGCCTGAGACGCCACAGGATTGCGAGCTGAAGTGCGCCGAAAAGGCGATTTAGCACTCAAGCTCGATGAGTGCCAACCTATGCGGGCACACGGCGGGCTGGCCAGCCCCGCGCTGTGCGGGTGACCGAACCCCTGGAGGCGGGTTAGAGGCGGTGGTAAGGTTGCGCCGCTTCAGGTGGGATGGTTCCCCCTCAGCACTCCTTGCGTCTTCCTTCCCTATGGCAGCTGCTACCGCCACCGGCACCAAAGGCATCGTCCGGCAGGTGATTGGCCCGGTTCTCGACGTTGAATTCCCGGCCGGCAAGCTGCCCAAGATTTACAACGCGCTTCGGATCGAGGGCAAGAACTCGGCGGGCCAGCAAGTGGCCCTGACGGCTGAAGTGCAGCAGCTGCTGGGCGACCACCGGGTGCGCGCCGTGGCCATGAGCACCACCGACGGCCTGGTGCGGGGCATGGAAGCCCTCGACACCGGTGCCCCGATCTCCGTGCCAGTGGGTGAAGCCACCCTTGGCCGCATCTTCAACGTGCTCGGCGAGCCCGTCGACGAGCAGGGCCCCGTCACCACCAAGCTGACCGCCTCCATCCACCGGCCCGCCCCCAGCCTCACCGAGCTGGAAACCAAGCCCAAGGTGTTCGAGACCGGCATCAAGGTGATCGACCTGCTGGCCCCCTATCGCCAGGGCGGCAAGGTTGGCCTGTTCGGCGGCGCCGGCGTGGGCAAAACCGTGCTGATCCAGGAGCTGATCAACAACATCGCCAAAGAGCACGGCGGCGTATCCGTATTCGCCGGCGTGGGTGAGCGCACCCGCGAAGGCAACGACCTCTATGAGGAGTTCAAGGAGTCGGGCGTGATCAATCCCGACGATCTCTCCAAGTCGAAGGTGGCGCTCTGCTACGGCCAGATGAACGAGCCCCCCGGCGCCCGCATGCGTGTGGGCCTGTCGGCGCTCACCATGGCGGAGCACTTCCGCGATGCCAACAAGCAGGACGTGCTGCTGTTCGTCGACAACATCTTCCGCTTCGTGCAGGCCGGCTCCGAGGTGAGCGCGCTGCTGGGCCGCATGCCGTCGGCTGTGGGCTACCAGCCCACTCTCGGCACCGACGTGGGCATGCTGCAAGAGCGCATCACCTCCACCCTGGAAGGCTCGATCACCTCGATCCAGGCCGTCTATGTGCCCGCCGACGACCTGACTGACCCGGCTCCGGCCACCACCTTCGCCCACCTGGACGCCACCACCGTGCTGAGCCGCGGCCTGGCCTCCAAGGGCATCTACCCCGCTGTGGATCCGCTGGATTCCACCAGCACCATGCTGCAGCCCGCCGTGGTGGGTGATGAGCACTACCGCACCGCCCGCGCTGTGCAGTCCACCCTGCAGCGCTACAAGGAGCTTCAGGACATCATCGCGATTCTGGGTCTGGACGAACTGTCGGAAGACGACCGCCGAACCGTGGACCGGGCCCGCAAGATCGAGAAGTTCCTCTCCCAGCCCTTCTTTGTGGCTGAGATCTTCACCGGCCAGAAGGGTGAATACGTGAAGCTCGACGACACCATCAAGGGCTTCAACATGATCCTTGCCGGTGAACTCGACGACCTGCCGGAAGCCTCCTTCTATCTGGTGGGCAACATCGACCAGGTGAAGGCCAAGGCTGCCAAGATCCTCGCCGACGCCAAGGGTTGATTCCCTCTCCCTCCTGAGGACCCCTACCCATGAGTCTCACCCTGCGCGTTCTGGCCCCCGATCAGAGCGTTTTTGACGGAACCGCTGAAGAGGTGATCCTGCCCAGCACCACCGGACAGGTGGGCATCCTGCCGGGCCACGTCACCATGCTGGCCGCGCTGGACACCGGCGTGATGCGCCTGCGCTCCGGCGGTGCCTGGTCGACGATCGCCCTGATGGGTGGCTTCGCCGAAGTGGAAGCTGACGAGGTGACGGTGCTGGTTAACGGTGCTGAACTCGGCAGCAGCATTGATGCCGCCTCGGCTGAAGCAGCCTTTGAGGCCGCCCAAAGTGCTGCCGCCGCCTTCGAAGGCCAAGCCACTAGTGCCAACAAGGTGAAGGCACTGCAGGCCCTGGCCACGGCCCGTGCCCGTTTCCAGGCCACCAAGGCGGGCTAGTTCAGCCGGGAGCTCATCTCCCATCTCCACTGAGCGCCCTCTCCCCGGGGCGCTTTTTGATGGGAGCTAAGCAGGCAGGTGGGCGCGATCCACACACGACAACATCCGCACAGCAACCACAAAAAAGCGCCCCCTGAGGGGGCGCAGGAATGATTAAGCGGCTTGCCAGTGTGGCTGACTAAAAACGACCGATCAGGCGGTCCCGCAGAAGGTGACATCGGGGAATTTGAGCTTGGCCTCGTCGAGGCTCTTGCCCTTGCCCTCTTCCTGCCAGTAGTTGATCACCTCGGTGGCCTTGTTGAGCACCTCAACGCGCTCGTTGTCGGTGATCCAGCTCTTGCCCTCGAGTTCAGACTTAAGGATTTCCCAGGCATCTTCCCGGGGCCAGAAGAAATAGGAGGTGAGTGGGCTGGGGCCGCCACCCACGATCTGGTCAACAGCCAAGGCCACGTTGTCGGGCAACCAGAGGATCTTGAGCAGGAAGCGACCTTCGTCGGCCTTCGGGGTGTAACCGGAAGGAACGCCGTCTTCGTCGATAGTGGCAGTGGCCAGAGCAGCACTGCCACCACGCATCACCGGACGCCCCTGGGTGGTGGTGTCTTCAGCGGCCGCCGCCACTTCGGGCGCATCGGTCACATCAGCGCCTGGAGCGCTCTCGGTGGCTGTCATGGGGTCGGCGCTCAAGGCAACACGTCAAACAACTAGCCTACCAGCCGCTCCGCCGGTCACCGGCCTGCTCCCCGGCCATGGCCTTGCGCCTGTTCCTCGATTCGGCCGATCCGCAAGCCTGGCAGCAGTGGCTGCCCAGCGGCCTGTTCCACGGCGTCACCACCAATCCCACCCTGCTGCGCCGGGCCAACCAGCCCTGCAGCCTCCACGGCCTGGCTGAGCTCAGCCGCGTGGCCCTGGCCCATGGCATCGCCGAACTGCACCTGCAGGCCTGGGGCGCCAACGCAGCGGAGATGCTGCAGTGCGGCCAGGCCCTTGCGGCACTGGCCCCCGGCCGCATCGCCGTGAAACTGCCCGTGACCCTGGAGGGCGCGGCGGCGGCTCGCGACCTCACGCGCGCCGGCATCCCCATCACCTTCACCGCCTGCTACGAGCCCCACCAGGTGTTGATCGCCGCCGCCCTGGGGGTCGCCTACATCGCCCCCTACCTGGGCCGAATCAACGACCAGGGCCGCGATGGCGTGGCGGAGGTGATCGCCATGCAGCGCAGCCTTGATGGCGTTGGCTCAAGCGTTCGACTGCTGGTGGCCAGTCTGCGCCAGCCCCACGATCTCACCCGCCTGGCGGGCGCCGGTCTGAACACCTTCACGATCAGCCCGGAGCTGGCCGCAGCCCTGTTCAGCTGCGAGGCCACCACCGCCGCCAGCGCCCAGTTCGAGCGCGACGCCCAAGCCTGATGTCGCCAGCACCGCCGATGCCAAGCCCCCCCCAGGCCGTTGTGCTGTTTGACATCGACGGCGTGATCCGCGATGTGAGCGCCAGCTACCGCCGGTCGATCGTGGAAACGGTGCACCACTACGCCGGCCAGCGGCCAGAGCCGACTGCCATCGACGCGCTCAAGAGCGAAGGCCGCTGGAACAACGACTGGGAGGCGTCGCTGGAGCTGCTGCGGCGGACAGGCCACACACCTCTGCCGGCGTTGGAGGCACTGGTGGCCGTGTTCGAAGCCTTCTATTTCGGCGGCGATCCCGAGGGCGACCCCAGCCAATGGCGGGGGTTCATCGGCGACGAGCCGCTGCTGGTGCAGCCGTCCTTCTTTGCCGCCCTAACGGCGGCCGATCTGGCCTACGGCTTCGTCAGCGGTGCCGAACCGCCCTCCTGCCGCTATGTGCTGCAAACCCGCCTGGCCCTGAGCGATCCGCCCCTGATCGCCATGGGGGATGCGCCCGATAAGCCGGATCCCACCGGCCTGCTGCGGCTGGCCGCCCCGCTGGCGGGGGGAGTGCTCGGGCCCGAAGCGCCTGCGGTGGTTTACCTGGGCGACACCGTGGCCGATGTGCGCACCGTGCAGCGGGCCCGCGCCCAGTGCCCTGGTCAGCGCTTCCTCAGCCTGGCGGTGGCCCCGCCCCACCTGCACGACCAGCCGGAAGCGCGAGCCGCCTACGAGGCGCGCCTGCGGCAGGCCGGCGCTGATGCGGTGCTTGCAAGCACCACGGAACTTCTGAGCCGCCTGAAGCGCCTGGATGCCATCAAGCTGAACTAGCTTGCAATCAGATAGTGCTATCAGCCATGCCAGCCATCAGTGTTCGCGGCCTGGATGAGGCCCAGCTGAACCAATTGAAGGAGCAGGCCCGCCAGCAAGGCATCAGCCTCAATCGCCTCGTACTGCGGCGCTTGACAGGAGAGCCGTCCGCACCGAACAACCAGCATCAAGATCTGGACGACCTGGCTGGCACATGGTCTGAGGAAGAGAGCGATGCCTTCAGCGCGGCCATCGCCCCCCTCGAACAGATCGACCCGGAACTCTGGGCCTGAGCCATGCGGCCCATTGCCCTGGACACCAATGCCTATACCGGGTTTAAGCGGGGCCTTCTTCCTTGCGTGGAGCTGGTGCAACGTGCCGACAGGCTGCTGATCAGCAGCACCGTGATCGGAGAACTGCTGGCGGGCTTCGCCTGCGGCACGCGCGAAGCTCGCAACCGTGAGGAACTCAGCCAGTTTCTGGCCTCAGGGCGCGTCGACCACTGCCCCTGCAGCTTGGCCACCGCCGACACCTATGCGCTGATTTACCGAGACCTACGCCGCAAGGGTCGACCCATTCCCACCAATGACATCTGGATCGCCGCCAGTGCCGTTGAGATGGGATCCGTCCTGTTCAGCTTCGACGTGCATTTTCAGCAGATTGATGGGCTGCGGGTCATCCAGAGCTGGGCTGATGCCCTGCCCTGATCCTCAGCGCTCCAGGGCCGCCGGCGCCTTCAGGGCTGCGGCGGTGAGGTTCTCGTGGCCATGTTCAGTCACAGCCACGTCGTCTTCGATGCGGATGCCGATCCCCTTCCAGCGCTCATCGATGGCGGGCTGGCCGTCGGGCACCGGCAGGCGATCGCTCACGTAAAGGCCTGGCTCGACGGTGAGCACCATGCCCGGCTCCAACTCCACGTGGTGCTCGCCCAGCCGATAGGCGCCCACGTCATGGACGTCGAGCCCCAGCCAGTGGCCGGTGCGGTGCATGTAGAGGTGGCGATAGGCCCCCTGCTCAATGATCCCGTCGGGATCGCCCGTCAGCAGGCCCAGCTCCAGCAACCCCTCCACCAGCACACGCACGGCCGTGTCGTGCACGCCCTCGGCGGTGAACCCCGGCGCCACGGACGCCACCGCCGCTTCCTGGGCCGCCAGCACCAGCTCATACAGGGCCCGCTGCTCGCCACTGAAGCGGCCGCCCACCGGGAAAGTGCGGGTGATATCGCCGTTGTAGTAATCGCCCAGGGAGCAACCGGCGTCGATCAGCAGCAAGTCGCCGTCGCGCAGGGAGGCGTTGTTGGCGGTGTAGTGCAGCACGCAGGCGTTGTCGCCGCCGGCCACGATCGTGCCGTAGGCGGGGCCACGGGCCCCCTGCTCCATGAAGTGCTGCTCGATCACCGCCTGCACCTGGCGCTCGTTGAGGCCGGGTCGCACCACCTGACGGGCCAGCTCGTGAGCTTCAGCGGAGATGCGCGCCGCCTCCCGCATCCGCTCCAGCTCCTCGGGCCCCTTGCGCAGCCGCAGGTCGTGCAGCAGCGGGCAGGGGGCCACCAGACCAAAGGCAGCCGAGCCGCTGCGGGGGGCCCGATCGAGCTGACCGGCCCAAGCCGCCAGTACCAACGGCTCCACCTTGGGGTGCCGGCCGACGCGGAAGGCGATGCCCTCAGCGCCCTTCAGGTAGTGGGGCAGCCGCTGCTCCAGTTCGCTGCGGGGATGGGCCAGATCGGCACCAAACTCAGCCACCGCCCCTTCGGTGCCCCAACGGAACCCGTTCCACACCTCGGCGCTGGGCTCCTTGGGGGCCACAAACAACACAAAGCGTTCGCCCTCGGGCCGGTGGGGCAGAAACAGCGCCACCGCATCCGGTTCATCGAAACCGGTGAGATACCAGAAGTCGCTGTTCTGGCGAAAGGGCCACTCGCAGTCAGCGTGGTGGGTGACGAGCGGCGCCGCCGGAATCACCGCAGCCGCCTCCCCCAACAGCTCGAAGAAGCGCGTGCGCCGCTGGGCAAAGATCGACAGATCGAGCATGGGTAACGGTCTGGGGGCCTGGCTGGGCGCCAGTCTGGAGCAGTCGGCGCTGCAGACGTTGGCGATAGGCGTTGGCAGGGACGATTGAATAGGTGCATGGCCTGCAGTCACGCGGCGGAATGAACGACCTGCTCGCCCTGGCGCTGCTGGTGGTGGTGGTGATCGCCGGATCGGCCCTGTGCTCGGGGGTGGAAGCGGCCCTGCTCACGGTCAACCCCGTGCGCGTGCATGAGTTGGCGGCCCGCAGCCGGCCCGTACGCGGCGCCCGGCGCCTGGAGCAGCTGCGGCAGCGACTAGGCCGCACCCTCTCGGTGCTGGTGATCGCCAACAACGGCTTCAACATCTTCGGCAGCCTGATGCTGGGCGGCTATGCCGCCACCGTGTTCAGCCGCCAGGGCATCGAAGGCATCGCCCTGCCGCTGTTTTCAGTGGGGCTCACCGTGTTGGTGATCCTGCTGGGCGAGATCCTGCCCAAGGCCCTGGGCAGCCGCCTGGCCCTGCCGGTGGCCCTGGGCAGTGCACCGGCCCTGGCGGTGGTGGCGCAGCTGATGCTGCCGCTGGTGCTGCTGCTGGAGCAGCTGCTGCCAGCGATCACCGCCGAAAACGAAATCAGCACCGACGAGGAGGAAATTCGCCTGCTGGCCCGGTTGGGCTCCCAGAAGGGCCAGATCGAAGCCGATGAGGCGGCGATGATCGCCAAGGTGTTCCAGCTCAACGACCTCACCGCCCGCGACCTGATGACGCCGCGGGTCGCGGCCCCCACCCTGGAAGGGGCCGCCAGCCTCGACCAGCTGCGCGATGCCTTGCTGGCCCAGAACGCCGAGTGGTGGGTGGTGCTCGGCGAGGAGGTGGATGAGGTGCTGGGGGTGGCCAGCCGAGAGAAGCTGCTCACGGCCCTGCTTCAGGGCGATGGGGCCCGCAGTGCTGCCTCCCTGAGCGAGCCGGTCGACTACGTGCCCGAGATGATCCGCGCCGACCGGCTGCTCACCGGCTTTCGCCGCAACAGCACCGGCGTGCGGGTGGTGGTGGATGAATTCGGCGGCTTTGTGGGGGTGATCGGCGCCGAGGCGGTGCTGGCGGTGCTGGCGGGCTGGTGGCGGCGGCCCCAACCCGCCGCCGAGGGAGCCCGGCCATGAGGCCCACCGCTGGCGCAACTGCGGTGCCCGCCACCCCTGAGCGCTGCCAACAGCTGCTGGAGCAGTGGCGCCGCCAGCTAACGCTGAGTGGCCGCGAGCAAAGCCAGCTGGACGGCCAGCGCCAGGCCCTCGATCGCCAGCTGGAGCGCCTGCGCCAACGCTGCCTGCGGGTGGCCGTGTTCGGCCGGGTGGGGGTGGGCAAGTCGAGCCTGCTCAATGCCCTGCTAGGGGAGGCGGCCTTCGCCACCGACGTGGCCCATGGCTGCACCCGCCACCAGGCCGCCCGGGCCTGGAATCAGCCGATTGCTGGCCTGCAGCGGGTGGAACTGGTGGACACCCCCGGCATCGATGAAATTGCCGCTGCAGCCCGGGCTCGGCTAGCGGCCCGGGTGGCCCTGGGCGCCGACCTAGTGCTGCTTGTACTCGATGGCGACCTCACCAGCGTCGAGCACGACGCCCTCGCGCCCCTACTGGCCAGCGGCAAGCCGCTGCTGCTGGTGCTCAACCGCTGCGACTGCTGGAGCGACGCGGAGCAAGCCGAGCTGATCGCCAGCATCCAGCGGCGCCTGCCCGCCGCCGCCCGGCACCTGGAGTTGATCCCGGTGGCCGCTGCACCGCGCCAGCCCGAGCTGCTGGCCGATGGCCGGGTGCGCAGCGTCCCCCAGCCGCCCCGGGTGGCACCGCTGCGCCAGGCGTTGGTACAGCTGCTGGAGCAGCACGGAGCGCTACTGCTGGCCCTCAATTCTCTCGGCGCCGCCGACCGCTTCCACCAGGTCCTGCAGCGCTGGCGTCTGGGGGCCAGCCGCCAGGCCGCCCAATCCCTAATCGGCCGCTTCGCCGCCCTCAAGGCCACGGGCGTGGCCGCCAACCCTCTGGTGCTGCTGGATCTGGCCGGCGGCCTGGCCTGCGACACCGCCCTGGTGCTGCAGCTCTGCCAGCTCTACGGCCTGCCCATGCACGGTGCCGGCGCCCGCCAACTGCTACGGCGGCTCTCGGGCCACAACGCCCTGCTGGGGGGCGCCCAGCTCGGCATCCAGCTGCTGCTGGGGGCGCTGCGCCAGCTGCTGCTGCTGGCGGCGCCGCTCACCGGCGGGCTCAGCCTGGCGCCGGCCGCGCCGGTGGCCCTGGCCCAGGCGGCCCTGGCTGTGCACACCACCCGGCTCACGGGCCGGCTGGCGGCCGCCGAACTGCTGCGGGGCGCCCAACGGGGAGGGCGCCCCGGGGCCCTGCTGCGCCGCCTAGCCCGCACCGATCCCCAGGCGCGCCTGTGGCTGGGCGATCGCCCCGAGCCACCGGCCAACCTGCAGGCTCTGCTGCCGTGAGCACTTGGTCCGTTGAGGCTGGCGAAGGCCCGGTCGCCCTGTTCGGCACCAGCGCCGATCCGCCCACCCGCGGCCACCAGGCCCTGCTGGAGGAGCTGCTGCAGCTCTATCCCACGGTGGTTACCTGGGCCAGCGACAACCCCCACAAGCAACACGGCGCGCCCCTAGAGCAGCGGGCGGCCCTGCTCGGCCAACTGGTGGCCGCCATCGGCAACCCCCGGCTCAGCCACCGGCAGGAGCTGAGCAGCCCATGGGCGATCACCGCCCTGGATCGGGCGGCGGCGTGCTGGCCCGGCCGCGAGCTGGTGTTTGTGGTGGGCAGCGATCTGGCTCCCCAGATCCCCAGCTGGAAGCAGGCCCAGGCGGTGCTGGAGCGCTGCCTGCTGGCCATCGCCCCCCGGGCCGGCTGGCCCCTGCAGCCGGGCAGCGTCGAGGCGCTCGAGGCCCTCGGCGGCCGGGTGATCAGCCTCAACCTGGAGGTGCCCGCCACCGCCAGCTCGGCGGTGCGCCAGAACCCAGACCCCAGCCAGATCCCCGCCGCCTTGATGCCGCTGCTGCTGGAGCACAATCTCTATGGGCTGACCCGCTCGAGCCACACCCGCCGCCTCGACCGCCACCTCGAAAGCCCCTGATGCGCCTCGCCCTGGCCCAACTCAATCCGCTGGTGGGCGACCTGGCGGGCAACGGCGCGCGGATTTTGGCGGCCTGCCACCAGGTTGCTGCCCAGGGGGCCAGCCTGGTGGTCACCCCCGAGCTCTCGCTCTGGGGCTACCCGCCGCGCGACCTGCTGCTGCGGCCGAGCCTGATCACCCAGCAGGGTGTTGTGCTGCAGCAACTGGCCGACGCCCTGGCGGAGGAGCTGCCCCAGCTGGCCGTGCTGGTGGGCATCGCCGAACCCAATGGCGCGGCGGCGTTGCCCAACCTGTTCAACGCCGTGGCCCTGGTGGAAGCCGGCAGTTGGCGGGTGGTGGCCCGCAAGCGGCTGCTGCCCACCTACGACGTCTTCGACGAACAGCGCTACTTCTGCGCCGCCAGCGAGCCGAGCCTGCTCGAGCTGGAGCAGGGTGGCCGCCACTGGCGCCTCGGGCTGACGATCTGCGAAGACCTCTGGGTGGAGGAGGACCTGCAGGGCCACCGCCTGGCTGGAGCCGATCCCGTCGCCGAATTGCTCCCGCACCACATCGACCTGCTGCTCAACCTCTCGGCGTCCCCTTTTGGCCAGGCCAAAGTGGCCCTGCGCCAGAGCCTGGCCCGCCGTGCCGCCACCCGGCTGGGCTGCCCCGTGGTCTACGTCAACCAGGTGGGCGGCAACGACGAGCTGGTGTTCGACGGCGCCAGCTTCGTGGTGGATCCCGGTGGCGGTGTGGATGCCGACAGCGCAGTGGAGGCGGGTCGTGGAGTGGTCTGCCAGCTGGCCTGTGGCCGCGAGCAGGTGTTGACCTGGGATCCCGCGTCCTGCTGCCAACCCTCCCCGGCATCCTCCAAAAAAGGACCACAACAAGAATTACATCTCCAACACCCATCCGACCGCACCGCCACCAACGCCGCCCCCAGCACCCCCCACCCGGACGCCCTCCTGCTCACCCCTGTGCCCGAGCCGCTCGAGCAACTGTTCCGCATCCTGGTGCTGGGCGTGGCCGACTACGCCCGCAAATGCGGCTTCCACGCTGCGCTGCTGGGGCTGAGCGGCGGCATCGATTCGGCCCTGGTGGCCGTGATCGCCGCCGCCGCCCTGGGGGGCGAGCGGGTGCAGGGTCTGCTGATGCCCTCCCCCTGGAGCTCGGAGGGGTCGCTGCGCGACGCCCAGGCCCTGGCCGCCCGGCTGGGGCTGACCACCCAGATCGCGCCCATCGCCCCGCTGATGGCCGGCTTCGACGCCGCCCTCACGCCGGTGCTGGCCGGCCCGCCCGCCGGCCTGGCCGCCGAAAACCTGCAGTCGCGCATCCGCGGCACCCTGCTGATGGCGGTGGCCAACCAGCAGGGCCAGCTGCTGCTCTCCACCGGCAACAAAAGTGAGCTGGCCGTGGGCTACTGCACCCTCTACGGCGACATGAACGGTGGCCTGGCGGTGATCGGCGACCTCTACAAAACCACCGTGTTTGCCCTTTGCGCCTGGCTCGACAGCCCTGCCGCCGGCCCCTGCCGCCGCGCGCTGGGGCTGCCGGCCGATGGCGAGCTGGTGGGGCAGGCCATCCGCGAAAAGCCGCCCAGCGCCGAGCTGCGGCCCGATCAGCGCGACAGCGATTCGCTGCCCGACTACGCCGTGCTCGATCCGATCCTGCGCCGCTACATCGAACACCTGCAAAGCCCGGAGGAGCTGATCGCCGACGGCACCCCGGCCGAGCTGGCCCATCGGGTGATGGCGCTGCTGCGCCGGGCCGAATTCAAGCGGCGCCAGGCCCCGCCCCTGCTCAAGATCGGCAGCCGGTCGTTTGGCAGTGGCTGGCGGATGCCGATCGCCGCCGCCAATCTGGAGGGACGTCTGCGTAGCTGATCCATGGCAGCCCCCAGCCCCGGCGCGGGCCACACGGCACCAATGGCCAGCATCGGCGTGCCAGCGGAAATCAAGCGCGATGAGCAGCGGGTGGCCCTCACACCCGACGCCGCCGGCGACCTGGTGAACCAGGGCATGGAGGTGCGCATCCAGGCCGGCGCTGGCCTGGGGGCAGGATTCACGGACAAGCAGTTTGCCGCCGCCGGCGCCCGGTTGGTGAGCGCAGAGGAGGCCTGGGCCGCCCACCTGGTGGTGAAGGTGAAGGAGCCCCAGCCGGAGGAATTTGCCTTCCTGCGCCCCGACCTGGTGCTGTTCACCTACCTGCACCTGGCGGCCTATCCCGATGTGGGACGGGCCCTGCTGGCGGCCGGCACCACAGCGCTGGCCTACGAAACGGTGCAGCTCGACGACGGCTCCCTGCCCCTGCTGGCGCCGATGAGCGAGATCGCCGGCCGCATCGCCGCCCAGGTGGGGGCCCACCTGCTGGAAAAACCCCACGGCGGGCGCGGCATCCTGATGGGCGGCTGCACCGGGGTGCGGCCGGCCCGGGTGGTCGTGCTGGGGGCAGGCAGTGTGGGCTGGAATGCGGCCCGGATCACCGCCGCGATGGACGCGGAGGTGTTTCTGCTGGACCGCTCGCCCCAGAAATTGCGCAACCTGGAGGCCCACCGCCGCGGGCGCCTGGTGAGCCTGGTGAGCAACCGCAGCCTGATCGAACGCCTGGTGCCGGAGGCCGACCTGCTGATCGGAGCCGTGCTCACGGCCGGCGGCCGCGCTCCCACCCTGGTGAGTGAAGCGCTGGTGCAGCAGATGCAGCCTGGCTCGGTGATCGTCGATGTGGCGATCGACCAGGGGGGCTGCATTGCCACCAGCCGCGAAACCACCCACACCAATCCGGTGCACACCCTCCACGGCGTGCAGCACTACGCCGTCGGCAACATGCCCGGCGCCGTGCCCTACACCTCCACCGAAGCCCTGGTGAGCGTCACCCTGCCCTACATCCTGGTGATGGCCGGGCGGGGCCTGGTGGAGGCCGTCACCGATCGCCCCGAGCTGCTCTCAGGCCTCAACACCGCGGCTGGGGCCGTGTGCCACCCGGGCGTGGCCCGGGCCCTGGGGGTGACACCCCGACACCCGATGGCCTGCCTGCAGTAACTAGCGCAGGCGGGGCAGGGGCCGCTCCAGGGCAGCGGTGCAGATCCCCTCCCGCAGGGCCAGCAGCAGCCCCGCCGCTGCCGCATAGCTGCCCGCCGTCAGCACCTCGAGCCCCAGGGCCTCCGCCGACACCGCCAGCACACAGGGGTTGTGCACAGCGATCACGGGAATGCCGCGCTCGGCGCAGGCCAGCACGGCGGCACCGCCAAGGGCTCCTGCGGGTGCCACCACGGCCCCCACGTCACCGATCTGCAGCAGGTCTGCACCCGCTGCCCAGGGCGCGGACGCACCAGCTGCCAGCGACACCAGATCGGGCGCCCGGCTCAAGCCCACCAGCACGCAGGCCAAAAACGTGTAGCCCAGCTCCTCCCCCGCCGCCCGCGGATCGAGATCCGGATCGAGCGGCAGCGGGCTGAGGGCCGGGGCATGGGCGCAGGGGATCCCCAGCTCCCGGCTGAGCAGATGGCTGATCACCGCTTCGGCGCCGGCTAGGGCATCCACGCCAGAGCCCTGGCGATAGGCCGCCAGGGCCTCACTGCCGGGATCCTCCGGAAAGCGGGCCACCACGGCGATCGCCGTGGCCCCAGCCGCCTGCAGCTGCCGGCCAGCCCGCAGCAGGGCGTCGGGGCGGCCGAGCTGCCCCCAGCTGGCACCGCTGGCCCCCTGGCGCAAGGAAACCTCAAGGGGCGCATCGGTGGTGACCACAGGGCCGATCTCCAAACCCAGGCTGGCGCGACAGCCCTCAGCCACCTGCAGGTGACGCCAGCGCAACTCCTCCTCGATACCGGCATCGAGCAGCAGGCCCACCCGCTGCCGGCGCACCGGCTGCAACGCCAGGGCCCCGGCGGCGAAACGATCCAACGCCGATCCCTCCACGTAGTGGATGCGCGGGTCGCTCCAGTAGAGAGCCGCCCCATTCATCACGTTGGGGTGGGTGATCAGGCAGCCGCTGGCCGCCGCCAGCAAGCGGGCGGCAGGCAGGGCATCGCCCGCGTAACCGCCGAGCTCGCAACCGATGCCGGTGGGAATCACCAGCAGGGTGGGCAGGGGCCGGGAGGCTGTCATGCCAGCACCACCGCTTCAATCGTCAGCACCACATCCAGCGTGGATGCAGCGGCCGGCTCCACCGCGACGATCGCCCAGCGCAACGGCTGCCCCTCAGCCGCCAGGGCGGTTTCGATCTGGACCAGCAGCGAGCCGGGGCCGCGGGGGAGACGCAAGGTGACGGGGCGCAGGCTGAGCGCCGAGCTGCTCACTTCTGGTATTGGCCGAACTGGGCTTCGTAGAGGGCGTCCTCCATCCCCGCCTGGAGCTTGAGATCCGCCAGGGGAAAGGAGACGCAGAGCAGGGCATAGCCCTGCTGCTGCAGCTCGGCCTTGACGCCCATGGCGTCGGGCTGGTGCACGCTGCCCTCGCTGATCAGCGCCGCACAGGTGGTGCACACCCCCGAACAGCAGGAGCTGGGCAGGGGCACGCCGGCCGCCTCGGCCGCGGCCAGCACGGTCTGGTCGCTGCGGCAGGGGAAAGTGTGCTGGGCGCCTTCAAATGCGGCGGTGATCGTGAAGGTCTGGGGATCGGTCACGGGAGGGGCCGGATCGGAGCTGCGATGCCCCATCTTCCCAGCCCGCCTCCACGCACCCGGCGGGCGGGCTCACAACTCCTGCCACTGGCTGGGGTGGGGGGCCAGGTATTCCGGCGGCGTAGCTCCGGCCTCAGCGGCAGGTGCGCTCAAAGCGAAATCGATGCTGAGGGAGCAGCGCAGATCGTCGGGGTCCTCGTTGGGCAGCACGGCGTGATCCAGGCAGCTGGGGAACAGCAGCAGCAGGCCGGCCTGGGGAGCCACATCCACCCAGGGAGCGGTCCAGGGCGAGGGGGCGAGGGGACCGCCGTGCCCCACGGCCATGCCCGGCACCAGCTCGTTGATCTGCCGCTTCGGCCACAGGCGCAGACAACCGCTGCGCCCGGTGCCATCGCCATTGAGGTAGTAGATGGCACTGAGATGGGCATTGGGGTGGTGGTGCCGGCCCACCACCTGCCCCGCCTCGCTGAGCACCGGCCAGCAGCGCTGAATGTGCAGGGCCGTCTTGGCGTGATCAAAGCCGAGCTGCTGCAGGTAGGCCTGCGCGTGACCAGCCAGAACGGCGATCAAGGGCGCAAAGACGCGATGGCGCTGCAGCTGCCACACGCCGTTGAGATCCCCCGTCCAGGCACAGCCGGGATCCGGATTCGAGCCAGCCTCACCTCTGAGGCTATTCATCGCCTGAATCTGAAGCGCCGTCTCGAGTGGATCGGGCAACAGCTGCACCCGTCCGAGCGCCACGGGGAACAGGGTCTCGATCGCCAGCCCGGCAGCGGCAGGCAACGGCTGGAGCATCGGCTCCTCCACAACGCACAGGGATTCCGCTCCAGCATCTCAGCCGCAGCAGCGCACAAAAATCCCCGACCTCCACGCGGTGGCGGGGAGTTCGGGGATGGAGCGCTGACGGCAGCGTGAAGAGGCTGTGCTCAGGCCATGGCCGCGGCGCCGCCCACCACTTCCAGGATCTCCTGGGTGATGGCCGCCTGACGCGCCTTGTTGTAGTCGAGGGTGAGGGTCTTGGCGAGCGCCTTGGCGTTGTCGCTGGCGTTGTTCATGGCCGTCATCCGGCTGGCGAGCTCGGAAGCAGCAGCCTCCTGGAGGGAGCGCAGCAACTGGTTTTCCAGATACAGCGGCAGTAGCGCATTGAGCAGCTGATCCGGGCTCTGATCGAACACGATGTCGGACGGCAGCTTGGGCTGCGCGTTGGCGGCCGTACCCACTTCCACACCCAGCTGACCATCCCGGGTGGTCAGACGGAAGATCTCGTCTTCAGGGATAGCAATGCCCTGGGGATCCAGGGGCAGCAGGGTCTGGATGACCGGCTTGGAGCTCACCAAGTTGATGAACTTGGTGAAGATGATCTCCACCCGGTCGGTGGTGCCGGCGAGAAACTCCGCCAGCACCTCGTTGGCGATGCCCATCGCCTCATTCGCCTTGGGAACCTGCTCGAGGCCCGTGAAGGTGGCCCGAATGGTGTATTGGCTGGCGCGATTCTGGAAATAGGTGATCGCCTTGCGGCCGATCAACACCAGATCCACGGCATAGCCCTGGCCCTTGAGCTCAGCAACGCGCTGCTCGGTGCGCTTGATGATGTTGGCGTTGTAGCCGCCGCACAAACCGCGATCGCCGGTCACCGCCATCAAGGTAATAGTGGCCACATCGCGCTGCTCCAGCAGGGGAGCATCGGCATCTTCAAAGCGCATGCGCGACTGGAGATTTTCCAGCACGCGAGCGAGGCGGTCGGCGAAGGGCCGGCTGCGCAGCACCTGCTCCTGGGCACGGCGCACCTTGGCGGCCGCCACCAGACGCATGGCCTCGGTGATCTTGCGGGTGTTCTTGACCGAACTGATCCGGTCGCGGATGTCCTTGAGGTTTGCCATCGGTACTCCCCCTCTTCAAACGGAGGCGAGCATGGTCGACTTCACCTCGTTGATCGCATCCTTAAGCAGGGCCTCAGCTTCGTCGCTGAGCTGCTTCTCGGTCTGCACCTTGGAGATGTAGTCGGCCTTGTTGCTCTTGAGGTAGTCGCGCAGCTCGCGGCAGAACTGCACGACCGACTCCACGGGCACTTCATCGATCAAGCCCTTGACACCGGCATACACGACGGCGACCT
Organism: Cyanobium sp. Alchichica 3B3-8F6; assembly: GCF_024346435.1. Taxonomy (NCBI): domain Bacteria; kingdom Bacillati; phylum Cyanobacteriota; class Cyanophyceae; order Synechococcales; family Prochlorococcaceae; genus Cyanobium; species Cyanobium sp. Alchichica 3B3-8F6. The sequence continues at coordinate 217,988 of NZ_JAGQCZ010000002.1, forward strand.
GCTCGGCCAGGATCAGGGGGCTGAACTGGGGCTGCTTGAGGATCTCGCGCAGGCGCTTGCCACGCCCCAGCTGCTGCTGGGTGGCGGCGTCGAGGTCGGAGGCGAACTGGGAGAACGCGGCCAACTCGTCGAACTGGGCTAGTTCCAGCTTCAGGGTGCCGGCGATCTTCTTGATGGCCTTGGTCTGGGCGGCACCGCCCACCCGGCTCACCGAGATGCCCACGTTGATGGCGGGGCGCAGACCGGAGTTGAACAGGTCGGAGCTGAGGAACACCTGACCATCGGTGATCGAGATCACGTTGGTGGGGATGTAGGCCGACACGTCTCCGGCCTGGGTCTCGATGATTGGCAGGGCGGTCATCGAACCCTTGCCCATGGCATCGCTCAGCTTGGCGGCGCGCTCCAGCAGGCGGCTGTGGCAATAAAACACGTCGCCGGGGTAGGCCTCACGACCGGGGGGACGGCGCAGCAGCAGCGACATCTGGCGGTAGGCCTGGGCCTGCTTGGTGAGGTCGTCGTAGATCACCAGGGTGGCTTTGCCCTTGTACATGAACGACTCAGCCAGGGCTGCGCCGGTGTAAGGAGCGAGGTATTGCAGTGCGGCCGACTCGGAGGCACTGGCGGCCACCACGATGGTGTAGTCGAGGGCGCCTTTCTCGCGCAGCACTTCCACCACGTTGGCCACGGAAGCAGCCTTCTGGCCCACGGCCACATAGACGCAGACAACGTCTTCACCCTTCTGGTTGATGATCGTGTCGATCGCAATGGCGGTCTTGCCGGTCTGGCGGTCGCCGATGATCAGTTCGCGCTGGCCACGGCCGATGGGGATCATCGCGTCGATGGCGGTGATGCCCGTTTGCATGGGCTCGTGCACCGATTTGCGCTGGATGATCCCAGGCGCCATCGATTCGATCAGGCGGGTTTCGGTGGTGGCGATGTCGCCCTTGCCATCGATCGGCTGGCCGAGGGAATTCACCACCCGGCCGAGCATGGCGTCGCCCACGGGCACGGCGGCGATCTTGCCGGTGGCCTTAACGGTGCTGCCTTCCTGGATGCCGCGGCCTTCGCCCATCAGCACCACACCCACGTTGTCGTCCTCGAGGTTGAGGGCGATACCTTCGGTGCCGTCTTCAAACTGCACCAGCTCGCCGGCCATCACCTGCTGCAGGCCATACACGCGGGCGATGCCATCGCCGATCTGCAGCACGGTTCCGACGTTGCTGACCGAGACCGACTTGTCGTAGTCCTCAATCTGCTGCTTGAGGATGGCGCTGATCTCGTCGGGGCGGATGGAAACCATGGGAGGAAGTCCCCACAGGGGGAGCTGATGAAAGGGGAGGCGTTGAAGCGGAGAAGGGGTGACCGAAAGGCCGGAATTGGCAGCCGAGCTAGCTCACCTGGGCCAGCGCCAGCCCGAGGCGGCGCACCTGACCGGAAAGGCTGGCGTCGATCACCTGGGAACCCATGCTGACGATGAAGCCACCGATCAGGTTGGGGTCCACTGCGAGGTCGAATTCCACGGCCTTAGAACCGGCGATCGCCTGCACTTTTTGATTGAGCACAGCCTGTTGCTCTTCGGTGAGCACTGCGGCCGAGGTGACCTTGGCCAGGGTGATGTTGCGCAGCTCTCGGTAGAGCTCAAGGAAACGAGCCAGCACCGCATCGAGCATGGGCAGGCGCTGACGATCCGCCAGCAGCTTGAGCAGGTTCTGAAAAGATGGAGTCACCTGGTCGTTGAACAGGCTGGCCAGCGCGGCCTTCTTGGCCTCGGGCTCAAGCACTGGAGACGCGAGAGCTGCGCGCAGTTCAGGGCTGGAGTTGAGCACCGCCAACACACCCTTGGCCTGGTCAGCTACGGTGTCGGTTTCCTTGCGCGACTCAGCAACCTGCAGCAGGGCTTCGGCGTAGGGGGTGGCAATCGAGTTGAGGAGTGGCATCAGGCTTTCCCCAGGGTGGTGATGGACTGATCGATCAACCGCGCTTGCGCATCGGCATCGAGCTTCCCAGGGAGGGTGGCGAGCGCTTTGGCGATGGCGCGGTTGGCAGCCTCACGGCGCAGCTGGTCTGTAACCCGGGCCGCCTCAGAGCTGAGATCGGCCATGGCACCCTGCTTGAGGCGGGCCATCTCCTCAATGGTGCGCTTTTCACTCTCCAGGCGCAGCGCCTGGGCGCGGGCCTGACCATCCGTGCGGATCTGGTCAGCTTTCTGCTGAGCAGCCGCCAGGTCCTCCTGGGCCTGGGCCAGGGCCGTGGTGGCGGAGGCCAGACGCTCTTCAGCGTCCTGAAGGTCGCTCAGAATGGCGTTGCGACGGCGCTCCAGGATGCCGCCCAGGAAACCGGGCAGAAACTTCCAGAGGCCAAAAATGACGATCGCCAGGTTGATGATGTTGGTCTCAAACGGGTTGAGATTGAGACCAAAGCCGCCGTGACTGGCGAGCAAGGGTGGCAGCAGGTGGGTCATGAGGTGGCCAGCAAGCGGGACACGATCAGGTCACCGAGCTTGTCGGCATCCTTGTTGAGCTGGGTCATCGCCTGATCCCTCTGGGCATCGATCTCGCGGCGAGCCTGCTCCCGGGATGCATTGGCATCCGCTGTAGCGGCCGCCAGGGCATCGCGGTAGAGACGATCCATTTCCTGTTCCGCCTCCTGAATCAGCTTCTGGGACTGCTGACGCGCGTCCTTGAGCTGCTCCTTGAGGTCGGACTCCAGCCGTTCAACCTGAGCCAGCTTCTGCTTGGCGTCGGCGCGACTGGTGGAAATAAAGCTCTCGCGGTCCTCCACGGCCCGGCCAACGGGGCGGAAGAACAACGAATTCAGAATGAAGGTGAGGAGCACCACCTGCACCGCCATGAGCGGGAGTGTGGCGTCGAGGTCAAACAGACCTCCCTCCGGGACACCTGCTTCGGCGAGCAGAAGCCAGCTGGTCATTGGGGCGAGGGCGCTGGAACGATCGAGCGGGATGGGCGGTCGTGAGGCTGGGAGGGCAGGGGCTCAAGCCCCCACCTTCCGTCCACTCACGCAACGATCAACCGGCGAAGGGGTTGGCGAACAGCAGCACCAGGGCGACCACGAGGCCGTAGATGGTGAGAGCTTCCATGAAGGCCAAAGACAGCAGCAGGGTGCCGCGGATCTTGCCTTCGGCTTCGGGCTGACGTGCAATGCCTTCAACGGCGCCGCCAGCTGCGGTGCCCTGACCGATGCCGGGGCCGATGGCACCGAGGCCGACAGCCAGGCCAGCGGCCACAACAGACGCAGCGGAGGTGATGGAATCCATGGTGGAGTGGGGGATGGGAGGCGCCTTGACAGCGCGTAGTGGACCGGGATTGAAACCCTGCGCCTGGGACATCCCCGAAGGAATGGGCCCGGGGTGCATCCGGACCTGCGCGAGTGAGATTTAGCAGAGCGCCTGAGCAACCCTGCTGAGTGGAAGCACCTAGTGATGCTCCTCGTGCACCGCCTCACCGATGTAGTAGGCGGCAAGGGTGGCGAAGATCAGGGCCTGAATGGCGCTGGTGAACAGTCCCAAGAACATGGCCGGCAGGGGCACGATCAGGGGCACCAAGAACGCCAGCACCGCCACCACCAACTCGTCGGCCAGGATGTTGCCGAAGAGACGGAAGGAGAGGGAGAGAGGCTTGGTGAAATCCTCGACGATCTTGAACGGCAGCATGATCGGGGTGGGTTCCACGTAGTACTCGAAGTAACGCAGACCCTTGCGGCTCAAGCCGGCATAGAAATAGGCCAGCGACACGAGCAGCGCCAGCGCAATCGTGGTGTTGATGTCGGCGGTGGGAGCACCGAGCTCGCCGCTGGGAAGGTGGATCAGCTTCCAGGGCACCAAGGCTCCGCCCCAGTTGCTCACGAAGATGAACAGAAACAGGGTGCCGATGAAGGGCATCCAGTCGCGGTAGGCCTTCTCACCGATCTGCTCGCGCGAGAGGTCGCGGATGTAATCCCACACGAACTCGAGCAGATTTTGGGTGCCGCGGGGATCACGCTCCAACTTGCGGGTGCCGACCACCACCAGGGCCAAAAGGGCACCGATCACAACCCACGAGCTCAGGAACACCTGGCCATGGATCTTGAGGTTGCCGAGTTGCCAGTAGAGGTGTTGACCAACCTCCAGTTCAGCAAAGGGGAGAAGGAGAGGCATCGGAGCCAGCGAAGGGGAGTTCGGGGTCGCCGGAGCGACGGAACGGTGTGGGGATCAGGAGTCGAAGACGGCCTGAAGGATCACCGCCGGTTTGTAGAGCAGGAAGCCCAACAGGGCCGGCAGGGTGGAGAGCTGGGGGACCCTGGTGGAGACGAGCACCAGAGCGACCGGCACGAGCAGCTGGGCCCTGCTCAAGCGGCGGGAGTTTTCCCCCAGCCGGGTGACACTGCGGCTCAACAGCCACAGGTAGAGCAATCCAGCCAGGGCACCCACCAACAGGCTGAAGGCCGTGGCAAGGGAACCGACGAGGGCGGTGACGACCACGGCCGCTGCGGAGAGCAGCATGGTGGCCAGCAACAACCGCCGTTGGAGCCGGAAGTAATCGCCCATTCCATTGCTGGGATCAGCGCTGGTGCTGGGGTCGGCCGAGGCACGATCGTGCGCCGCAGGTGCCACCACCACAGGGATCGATACGGCGGTGGAGTCCACCATCTGCTCCAGGTCCACGCAGACGGAAGAGGCCGGCAGAGCGGCACTCCCGGAGTCGGGAACGGAGGAGCAGGGGAGGGAAACTGACAACCGCGTTCAACCCCTGAAAAGGCGCGCGGAATCTATCACGTGCGGGTCAAAGCACGGGCAGCAACACGCGCTGCTCCAGCAGCTGACGGGCCACCGCAAGCCGCTGAGCAAGGGGCCAATCCAGGGGCAGCTCGTCGATCGCCAGCTCTGGGGCGGCCTCCAGTGCCCGCATCAGGCTGAGGCCCTCCGCGCTGAGGCTGAGTGGCATCAGATCGGGGCCCATCAGACTGGTCGATGGCCAGCCCCAGAGGCAGCGGTTGACCTCAGCACGGGCGGCCAGGAGGGCAGCATCGGAACCCCAGTCCGGGAGGCAGACCGCACCCTGGCTCAAGAAAAACTCGAAGTGACTGATGTCGGGGTCGAGCTCCTCGACCAGAGTCCACTGATCGCGAGGGCTGAGGGCCTGGGCCCGCTCCAGCAGGTCACCCTGCAGCAGCCGCGCCGGATCCCACACCTCCGGGTTGGAGAACCCGACGAACTCGAGACCAGCTGCGGCCACGAACACCATCAGGCGGTCCAGGTTGTAACTGGTCTCCTGGGGGTGGAGGTACATGTCGGCGAAGTTGGCATCGGCCGTCGTATCGAGGGCCCAGCGCTGCTCGTGGTGGCGGCGCAGCCGATTGGTTTCGGGCAGCTCCGCCAGCAGTTGCCGGCCCAGGCGCAGGCCTTCATCGCCTGTTCCTGCACCCAGCAGCGCCAGGGCCCGCTGGGTGCGGTGAATTTCCCAGCGACCACCGTCGGCGTACAGAAAAAGATGGAGCAGGCCACCGGGCCGCAGCAGCCCCGCCAAGGCCCGCAGGCCGGCTTCCGGCTGGCGCAGATGGTGCAACACCCCCACCGAATTGATGTAGTCGAACGGACCCTCCCCGGCCAGGTCGAGCAGGCTGCGCTGCTCGATGCGCAGCTCGCGCACCTGGGCTGCGGCCCCGGAGCGGCGGGTGCGCGAGCTCGCCACCTCAAGAGCGCCCGGACTGATGTCCACCGCCAGCACCGAGGAACCGGGATTCAGATGGCAGAGGTAGTCGGTGCTGACGCCGGTGCCGCAGCCGGCATCGAGGATCCGCCAGCTGCGCGGGCCGCTGCTGGGGCGGGACGGAAGGCCACCGAAGGCGGCGGCCCAGGCGCTGTCAACGCACCAGCGCCAGTTGTATCCCGGTGGAGGGCCGTCCTGAAGGGGATCGCCTGGGTAGGGGAAGCGGTCGTAGAAGGCGCTCACCACTGGCGTGGCGGCATCACTGGCGGGCACGGGGGCAGGCACAGGAATCGTGAACGGCAACCGGCCGAGCTTTTCATGCCTGCGCGCCCGATCCAAACAGCGGACCCCGACGCGGCTGCAAACATTTGTTCATGGCCCGACGAAGGCCCAGAGGGCCCGCCGTAATGTGGCCCAGCCCGGTTCGCTCTCGTCAATGACCGTGACCGCCAGCAGCGGCAGCACCAGGGTTTCCCCCCAGCGCTACGACACCCTGCCGCTCTCCAGCGTCCGTCAGGCGGAGCAACAGGACCGCTTCCCCGACGGCGGGGAACTCGACACTTTGGTGGCCTTCTTCCAGAGCGGTCAGCAGCGGCTGGAGGCCGCGCGCCGGATCTCGGAAAATGCCGACTTCATCGTGGCCAAGGCGGCCAACCGGATCTTTGCCGGCGGCACGCCGCTCTCCTATCTGGATGCGCCCCTAAGCATTTCCGCTAAAGCCAGCGGCAATGAAACGCCCCTCGCCGCCGACCAGGCCGCCTTCCAGCGCTCGGTGCAAACCTTCGCCCAGGGCACCGACAGCTCCGGCGGCAACCTGATCACCCGTCTGCTCGAGGGCGCCGGCGGCGATGCCGACGTGCGCGTGGTGCTGCCCACCGGCTTCAGCCCGATCGCGGTGGGCCGCTACGGCACCGACCGGATGCGCAAATCGCTGCGCGACATGGCCTGGTTCCTGCGCTACTTGGGCTATGCCCTGGTGGCTGGCGATCCCAGCATCCTGGCCGTCAACACCCGCGGCCTGCGCGACGTGCTCGAGAAGGCCTGCTCCCTGGCCGCCACCAATGTGGCGCTGCAGGAGATGCGCGCCGCCGCCGCCGGCCTCTGCAAGGACAATCCCCAGGCCCGCCAGCTGGTGATTCAGTACTTCAACGTGCTGATCGCCGAGCTGGAGGTGCCCACCCCCTCGACCCGCCAGCGCCTCGGCAGCCCTGAGAACCAGGGTCTGCAGCTGCCGGCCACCTACGCCCTCGCAGCCGATGGCAAGCAGCGCTTCATCATGCGGCAGCGCCTCAGTGGCGCTCAAAAGGCCGAGGTGATCCGCGCGGCCTATCGCCAGGTGTTTGAACGCGACATCGCCAAGGCCTACAGCCAGATGCCCTGCCCGGTGGAGGCCACCCAGGTGCGCCAGGGCCAGCTGTCGATGCGCGAGTTCATCCGCGCCCTCGGCCGTAGCAAGGAATACCGACAGCAATTCTTCGGCCGCTTCTCCAACAGCCGGGCCGTCGAGCTGGCCTTCCGCCACTTCCTCGGCCGGGGCATCAGCTCCCGCGAGGAGTTCACCCGCTACTTCGACATCGTCAGCGCCCAGGGGCTCAACGGCCTCGTGGATGCCCTGATCAACACCATCGAGTACGCCCGGGTGTTCGGGGAGGAAACCGTGCCCTACCTGCGGGATCTGGGTGAAGAAGCCCAGGAGAGCGCCGGCTGGGGGTCCAACCGCAAGCTGTTCCGCTTCAGCGCACCGTTTGAAGGCGCCCCCCAGTACGTCACCCTCTACGCCTCCTACCGCCAGCCCTTCCCCGACCAGCACGTCTACGGCGGCGGCAATGACCCGCTGGCCCTCAACTACGGCGCCATCTTCCCCTCTGGCACCGCTTCGGTGGCCACCCGCCCAGCGCCCTACGGCTACGACAGCCGTCGGATCCTGATCGGCAACGGCTTGGCCCAGCCGGGCCAGATGGACAGCGTCCAGTTCCGCAAGGCCATGCCTCGCCGCGTGGGCCCGAAGGTGGTGCGGCTGCAGCAGATCGCCACCGGCGGCAGTTCCGTGCCCCGCCGCGGCGGTCAGCCCAGCGTGCGCGGCACAGAGGCCAGCACCCAGGCGGTGATCAACGCGGTGTACGTGCAGATCCTCGGCACCGCTGGCTATGCCGGTGAACGCAACAAAGTCGAGGAAATCAAGCTCGAAAACGGCGACATCAGCCTGCGCGAATTCGTGCGTCAGGTGGCCCGCTCCACCGCCTTCCGGCGCCGCTACTGGAGTGGCCTTTACATCACCAAAGCGATCGAGGTGATGCACCGCCGCATCCTGGGCCGCCCCAGCTTCGGGCGTTGGGAAATCGACGCCTACTTCGACACCGCCGCCCGCTCGGGCTTCTACGGCGTCGTCGACAAGATGCTGAACAGCCGGGAATACAACGATTGCTTCGGCGAGGACACCGTTCCTTATGAGCGGTTCATCACCGCCGGCGATCGCAATGCCCGCCAAGTGCCAGCCCTCAACCGGCCCTTCAATGCGGCGGCCTATGCCGACATCACCCCGGGCAAACGCCCTGATGTGGCCGCTCCCCAGACCCTGCGCACCACCACTGACACGGTGTCGCGCAACCTGGCCGATCGCCCCCGCGTGGTGATGGGTGGATGGAGCGCCCAGATCGCCGGTGGGGAAACGATGGCAGCCCCGGCAACGGCCATTCCCACGGGCCCCGGCAGCATTCGCCAAGCACCAGCCCCGACCCGGCGCTGGAACCAAGCCCCAGCCACCACAACAGGGTTCTGGACCTCAACGCCCGGCGGCAGCCCACCCTCCACCCCCAGCACGCGGACCCCGATCAGCGGCAATTGGCGGGCCTCCGTGGGCAGCGGCCAGACCAGCGGACTCGCCAGCCAACCTGGCGCAGCGATGGCCAAGGCGATTCAACCGGGCCGCCCCCAGGGCTTCAGCCGTCGCCAGAGCGTTGGCAGGCCCGTGCAGGTGGGCCGCACCAGCAGCGAAACCCAAGTTCAGGAGGCCCTGGAGAGCGTCTACAAGCAACTGCTCAACCGGGTTCCATTTGCCGCCGAGCGGCTGGGCGATGCGGAATCCCAATTCCGCAACCAGCAGCTCACCGTGGCCGAACTGGTCACCCAGATCGCTGGCAGTGACCTCTTCCAACAGCGCCTCAACCGCATGGCGCTGCTTCGGGCAGCGTCAGCCGCCTACCTCGCCTTGCTCGGACGGGCCGCCCAGCCCCAGGAAGTGAGTGCATTCCTGGCCACACGAGCCAGCCTAGGCCAACAGGCGGCCGTCGATGCCCTGCTGAGCAGTGAAGAATATGGCCAAGCCTTTGGCCAGGACACCGTTCCCTATCTGCGCGGCCTGGCAACTGCCGATGGCATCCCCCTCAGCACGGTGAACCGCACCGCAGAGCTGTATGGGGGCAACGCCGGCCTCACCCCTCGGCCGAAAGCCCCCATCTGAATCGACAGGCAGGGGCCAACGGGGCCACTAACGAACCTTCCCACCTCCCGAATTTGCTTCGGGGGGGGGTTTTTTCATGTTCAGAAACATCAATTGCCACAACTTTTGATTCACACCGTGAAACAAGTGCGCCAATCAGCCCCACTGAATAATGAACAATTGCTGCGGTCGGTCGCTATGAACAACATCGACCAAAACCATTGCAGCCCAAGGGATCTTCGAGTCAAAAGCGCCGTGAAGAACTGTTACCGCTGCCAAGGGCTGTGCGGGGGCTTAGCGCAGAATGATTCGACGATCGGCGCGAGTCGATCCTTCCCTCACCCACCGGATATCGGTCTCCGTCAAGGCGGCCGCTTGTTTCGAGGCAGAACTGCATGAGCATCGTCTCCAACTCGATCATCAACGCGGACGCCGAAGCCCGCTACCTCAGCCCTGGCGAACTCGACCAGATCAAGTCCTTCGTGGGCGCTGGTCAACGTCGTCTTCGCGTGGCTCAGGTTCTTAGCGAGAGCCGCGAGCGCATCGTGAAAACCGCAGGCGGAGCCCTGTTCCAGCGGCGTCCCGACGTCATCTCCCCTGGCGGCAATGCCTACGGCGAGGAGATGACCGCTTCGTGCCTTCGCGACATGGACTACTACCTGCGCCTGGTGACCTACGGGATCATCGCCGGTGACGTGACGCCCATCGAAGAGATCGGCATCATCGGCGCCAAGGAGATGTATCGCTCCCTCGGCACTCCCCTGGACGCCATGGCTGAGTCCGTGCGGGAAATGAAGAACGCCGCCATGGGCCTGCTCACGGGCTCTGACGCTGAAGAAGCCGGTTTCTACTTCGACTACGTCATCGGCGCCCTCTCCTGAGGCGACGTTCCTTCCCCATTCCCCGCCACCCAAGCCGGATTCATGCAAGACGCCATCACTAACGTCATCAACCAGGCCGACGTCCAGGGCCTGTACCTCGACGGTTCGGCCATGGGCCGCCTGGAGCAGTACTTCGCCAGCGGTGAGCTGCGGGTTCGGGCTGCTGCCACCATCAGCGCCAACGGTTCAGCCATCATCAAAGAGGCCGTGGCCAAGTCGCTGCTGTATTCGGACATCACCCGTCCCGGCGGCAACATGTACACCACCCGTCGCTATGCGGCCTGCATCCGCGACCTGGATTATTACCTCCGTTACGCCACCTACGCCATGCTGGCGGGTGACACCTCAATCCTCGACGAGCGCGTGCTGAACGGCCTCAAGGAGACCTACAACTCCCTGGGCGTGCCCATCGGCGCCACCGTGCAGTCGATCCAGGCCATGAAGGAAACCACGGCTGCCCTCGTGGGTCCGGATGCTGGCCGTGAAATGGGGGTGTATTTCGACTACATCTGCTCCGGCCTGGGCAACTGATCCCCTGCCAGCGGCACACCCCGAGGATCACCACCATGCGTCTGTTCAAGATCACGGCCTGCATCCCCTGTCCGGAGAAAAGCCGCACCCAGCGCGAGCTGCAGAACACCTATTTCACGAAATGGGTGCCCTACGACAGCTGGTTCGCTGAGCAGCAGCGAATCATGAAGCAGGGCGGCAAGATCCTCAAGGTGGAACTGGCCACTGGCCGTCGCCAACAAAACGTCGGCAACTGAGTCTCGTCAAGCTCCACTGGTCTGGCCACACAACTCCCACATGCCCGGCATTCGCTGGGCTTTTTTATTGGGTACCGATTGGCTCGAAGGGGCTCGACAACCACCACCCAAACACGGCTCAATAGGGCCTCAGGATGGTGCCGCTCCGGCACTCCTTACTCCTTGTCTTGGCCCGAACCGCAACCCACACCACCAGCAGCAACGCCTCGCCAAGCCGCAGCATCGGCGGAGGCCTGTTGCCCCTGCCCTGGGACCAGTGGCCCGCAGAGGCGCGGCTGCTGCTGGGCATGGTGGCGCTCTGGAGCGTGATCGGATTGCTGGTGCTCACCTCAGCGAGCTGGTGGGTGGCGGAACGGGAAATGGGCGATGGAGCCTTCTATCTCAAGCGCCAGCTCATCTGGATGGTGGCCAGCTGGGGCCTGCTCTGGCTCGGCCTACGCACCAGCCTGCGGCGCTGGCTGCACCTCGCCCCCCTGGGGCTCTGGGTCGGCATCATCATGATTGCGGCCACCCTGGTGGTCGGCAGCACCGTCAATGGGGCGAGCCGCTGGCTGGTGGTCGGTCCCGTCCAGCTGCAACCGTCGGAATTGGTGAAGCCCTTCCTGGTGCTGCAGGGGGCTGCGCTGTTTGCCCACTGGAAGCGCATCGGCGGCGATCAGAAGCTGCTGTGGCTTGGGGTGTTCGGGGCGCTGATTCTGCTGATCCTCAAGCAGCCCAACCTCAGCACCGCCGCCCTTTCCGGCCTGCTGCTCTGGCTGATGGCGCTGGCCGGCGGCCTCTCTCTACCCCTGCTGCTGGGGGCCGCCGGTGCCGGGGGTCTGCTCGGCAGCGCCAGCATCCTGATGAACAACTATCAGCGCCTGCGGGTGGCGTCGTTTCTCGATCCGTGGCGCGATGCCCAGGGAGATGGCTACCAGCTGGTGCAGAGCCTGTTGGCCATCGGCTCGGGAGGCGTTCTGGGGGAGGGTTTTGGCCTATCCACCCAGAAACTGCAATACCTGCCGATCCAGAGCACCGATTTCATCTTCGCTGTGTTTGCCGAGGAGTTTGGCTTTGTGGGATCGGTGGTGCTGCTGCTGTTTCTGCTGCTGTTTGGTTTTGTGGGCCTGCGGGTAGCTCTGAGTTGCCGCAGCAACCAGCAGCGCCTGATCGCCATCGGCTGCACCACCCTGCTGGTGGGTCAATCGATTCTCAACATTGCGGTGGCCAGTGGCGCCATGCCCACCACCGGCCTGCCCTTGCCGCTGATCAGCTACGGCGGCAACTCGCTGTTGGCCAGCCTGCTGGTGTGCGGCCTGCTGATCCGCTGCTCGCTGGAAGCAGGCGGCCTCGCCTCCACCCCCCGCCGCCGGCGCACCGCAGCCGCCCGATAGGCTGACCAGATGATTAGCCTTGGGCCCCAACTGGCCGATTGGGCCCGCACCAGCGAGGCGCTGCTGCAGCAATCCCTGGCCAGCCCCTCACCCGGCACCGTGGCCGTGGTGTTTGCAGGCGGGCTGCTCACCAGCCTGGGCCCCTGCTCCCTATCGCTGTTGCCAATCACCCTGGCCTACCTGGCCGGCTTCAGCAACGAAACCGGCAGTGCTGCATTGGCCCAGCGTCAGACCCCCTGGCTGCGCAGCCTCAGCTTCACTGCAGGGATTGTGGCGGCCCTGGTGCTGCTGGGCTTGGTGAGTGGGCTGCTGGGCCGCATCTATGGCCAGATTCCTGGCCTGATTCCGACTGTGGTGGCGGTGCTGGCCCTGCTGATGGGGCTCAACCTGCTTGGCCTGCTCAAGCTGCCCCTGCCCGCCGGCCCCGATCCGGAGGTGTGGCGTCGCCGCGTGCCGGCGCCACTGGCGCCGATGGCTGCGGGCCTGGCCTTCGGGCTGGCGGCCACCCCCTGCACCACGCCGGTGTTAGCGGTGCTGCTGGCCTGGATAGCCCAAAGCGGCAAACCCCTGGTGGGGATGCTGCTGCTGACCAGCTTCGGCGCGGGCCAGGTCGTGCCGCTGCTGCTGGCGGGCACCGCGGCGGCCAGTTTGCCGCACCTACTCAGCCTTCGCCGGGTGGGTCAATGGGTGCCACCGATCAGCGGCGTGGTGCTGGTCACCACCGGTGCCCTCACCCTGGTGGCCAACTGGCGATGACCAGCTCCATCAGAGGCTTCACCCGGGTGCTGGGCTGGATCTCCGATCTGCGCCTGGCGATTGTGCTGCTGCTGGTGATTGCCGTCGCCAGCGGGGTTGGCACGGCCATCCCGCAGCAGGAAACCGCCGAGTTTTATCACCGGCTTTACGACCCCCAACCCTGGCTGGGCCTGCTGGGCGGCGATGGGGTGATGGCCCTGCAGCTCGACCATGTCTTTTCCAGCGGCTGGTTTCTAGGGCTGCTGGCCTGGCTGGCCCTGTCACTGCTGCTCTGCAGTTGGCGCCGCCAGTGGCCCGCCCTGCAGGCCGCCCTGCGCTGGATCGACTACCGCTCCCCTCGCCAGCTCAGCAAATTGAGCGTGGCCGAAACCCTGCCCACCCCTAGCCCCAGCTCCAGCCTGGACACGCTGGCCCAGCTGCTGCAGCGTCAGGGTTGGCAGATCCAGCTCCAGGAGGGGCGCCTGGCGGCCCGCAAGGGGGTGGTGGGCCGGGTGGGCCCCATGCTCGTCCATGCCGGCATGGTGGTGTTGATGCTGGGTGCCGCCTGGGGGGCCGTAGGCGGTCAGCGGGCCGAGCAATACCTGGCCCCCGGCCGCAGCCTCGAGCTGATGGACAGCCGCGGCAGCAGCCGGCTCACTCTCGCCCTCGACCGCTTCGCCATCCAACGGGATCCCGCCGGCCGACCAGAGCAATTCACGTCCCAGCTGCGCATCCTTGAGGGCGACGGCAGCGAAGGCAGCCTGCTGAAGCAGGCGCAAATCAGCGTCAACCATCCGCTGCGCTTCCAGGGAGTGACCCTCTATCAGGCCGACTGGGCCCTGGCGGCGATCACGGTGCAACTGGGCAAGAGTCCGCTGCTGCAACTGCCGCTGCAGAGCTTCCCTCAGCTGGGCGAGCAGGTGTGGGGGCTGGTGCTGCCAACCCGGCCCGATGGCAGCGAGCCGGTGCTGCTCAGCCTGAGCAGTGAGCAGGGGCCAGTGGATGTGTACGGCGCCGATGGCAGCTTGCTCAGCCAGATCGCCCCCGGTGGTGAACCCGTGGAGGTGAAGGGTCTGCCGATCCGGGTGGAGAGCGTGCTGCCCGCCAGCGGCATCCTGCTGAAGCGGGATCCGGGCGTGCCCCTCGTTTATGCCGGCTTTGCCATCGCCCTGGCCGGTGGAGGCCTCAGCCTGCTGGCCACCCGTCAGCTGTGGGCGATCGCCGAGGAGCAACCGGGCCAGCAGGGCCAATTGCACGTGGCCGGGCTGTGCAACCGCAACCTCACCGGCTTTGCCACCGAACTACCCCAGCTCCTGAGCCAGCTCTGAGGTGGCCCGTCAGCAGGGCAGCCGCGTGCCGTGGCTGACCCGCACCACGGTGTGCACGTTGCCGCGGGGATGGAAGTCGGCTTCCAGCTGCATCCACTGGGGATCGGTGGCGGCCACCAGGTCGTCGAGAATGCGGTTGGCCACCTCCTCATGGGAGATGGAGCGGTCGCGGTAGCTGTTCACGTAGAGCTTGATCGCCTTGAGCTCCACCACCCGGGGGCCAGGCTGATAGAGCAGACGCAGCACGGCGAAGTCGGGGTAGCCCGAAAACGGGCACTTGCAGGTGAACTCGGGCAGCTCGATCGAAATCTCGTAGGGGCGTCCGGGCCGGGGATTGTCGAAGCAGATCAGCTCCGCCTCGGCGATGGCCCGCTCGCCATAGAGCGGCGTTTGGGTGCGATCAGGGCTGGCGGGAGCTGCGGAGCTGGAGGACATGGAAAGGGGAAACGGCCCGGCCAGAGGCCCGGCGTGCACGGCGTGCACGGCGATCCTAGAAAGAACCGGGAAGCCACTCCGGCGCCCCGCGCGAGCGCCCCCGCCGGTAACAACCGCTACGACGACCCCCGCAAAGCTCGGGCCTAATGGGGCGATTCCCTCCCACCGGCAGGGATTTCCTGAGAGACTTCTATTTAGCCCGAGCTGTTCCTATGAAAAAAGTTGAGGCCATCATTCGTCCCTTCAAGCTCGAGGACGTCAAGATCGCGCTGGTGAACGCGGGGATCGTGGGCATGACCGTGAGCGAGGTGCGCGGATTTGGCCGTCAGAAGGGCCAGGTGGAGCGCTACCGCGGCTCGGAATTCACCGTGGAGTTCCTGCAGAAGCTGAAATTGGAAATCGTCGTCGACGACGACAAAGTCGATACCGTGATTTCAGCGGTTCAGGACGCGGCCCGTACCGGCGAAATCGGTGACGGCAAGATCTTCGTCAGCACGATCGACTCGGTGATCCGCATCCGCACCGGCGACCGCGACAGCGGCGCCATCTGATCTGAGCTGAGCTTGTCGGCACCAGCGCCGTTCAGCCATCCCCTCGAGCCCTGGTGGTCAGCGTGCTGGCCACCAGGGCTTTGATCTGGGCGGGGCCCACGGTCGCCGTGGCTAGCGGAGCAGGGGTTGCCTGTTCGGGGTTTACCTGTTGGGGGTTTGCCTGTTGGGGGTTTGCGGTTTGTGCAACATCGTGTTGAACAACGCCCAAGCGCCGCAGCCACAACAGGTATTCGTGGTTGCCGGCGGGCCCGGTGATCGGCGACGCCACCAGGCCGCAGGCCTTCAGCCCCAACGCCCCGGCCGCCGCAATCACCCCCGCAATCGCATCGCAGTGGGCGACGGGATCGCGCACGACCCCGCCCTTGCCGACGCGGCTCTTGCCCACCTCGAACTGGGGCTTGACCAGCAGCACCAGATCGACGGGCACCTCGTTCTGGAGCAAGCCCAGCAGGGCCGGCAACACCAGGGCCAGGGAGATGAACGACACATCGGCCACCGCCAGATCGGGCAAAGGGTCCTCCGGGCCGTAGAGGTCTGCGGGGCTGAGGTGGCGCAGGTTGGTGCGCTCGCGCAGCACCACTCGGGGATCGCTGCGCAGGCTCCAGGCGGTTTGGCCGTAACCCACATCAATGCCATAGACGCGCGCGGCGCCGTGCTGAAGCAGGCAGTCGCTGAAGCCGCCGGTAGAGATGCCGCCATCGAGGCAAACGCGGCCCTCCACCTGCAGCGGAAAGTGCGCCAGCGCCTCGAGCAACTTCTCACCACCGCGGGAGACGAACCGGGGCGGCTGCTGCACCAGCAGCTCCGCCTCCGGCAACACCTCCGTGCCCGGCTTGTCGAGCACACGATCGCCCTGCCGCACCCTCCCGGCCCGAATCAGCTGTTGGGCCTGCTGGCGGCTGGCGGCCAGGCCGCGGGCCACCAGCTCCAGATCCAGGCGTTGTTTGCGGGCCATGGCACTCGCGCTTTTGTGATCAAACCACAACGCAAACGGAACACATTCCAAGCAAGCCCGTCTCCCGCTCAAAACTCAGCGGAGGATGTCTCTCAACTTCGAAGCGGCAGCGATGGCCACCTTGATCCACCGCGCCCAAAAAACCAACAACGTGCTGGAGCTGCTCTACCCCGGCAGCTTCGTCAAACTGCGCAACCAACCGCATGATTTGCCTCCCTTCCAACTGATCCAGTGCCGCGGCGAACGCTGCTGGGTGCGCCAGCAGGCTTGGGGACATCAGGTGCACTGGGAAGTGGAGCACCGTCGCCTGACTGCGGCGGCCTGACAACTGCGGCCTAACCAGTCCCCAGGGGACGCACCCATACATTGGTCTGGACGTGAGCCAAACGCGGCCTTGATCGAGCGTTACACCCTGCCCGAAATGGGCAACCTCTGGAGTGAGGAAGCCAAGTTCCAGAGCTGGCTGGATGTGGAGATCGCCGCCACCGAAGCCAACTGCGAGCTGGGCCGGGTGCCCGCCGAGGCCGTGGCCACGATCAAGCAGAAGGCCAGCTTCAGCGTCGAGCGCATCCTCGAGATCGAGGCGGAAGTGCGGCACGACGTGATCGCCTTTCTCACCAACGTGAACGAGCACGTGGGTGACGCCGGGCGCCACATCCACGTGGGCATGACCAGCTCCGATGTGCTCGACACGGGCCTGGCACTGCAACTGAAGGCCTCGGTGCAGCTGCTGCGCACCGAGCTTGACGCTCTCGCAGACGCCCTTAGGGCTTTAGCCCGCGCCCACAAGGGCACGGTGATGATCGGCCGCTCCCACGCCATCCACGGCGAGCCGATCACCTTCGGCTTCAAGGTGGCGGGCTGGCTGGCGGAGGTGGAGCGCAACCGCGACCGGCTGGAGCGCCTCGAGCGGGTGGTGAGCGTGGGCCAGATCAGCGGTGCCATGGGCACCTACGCCAACACCGACCCCCAGGTGGAAGCGATCGCCTGCGCCAAGCTCGGCCTGGAGCCGGATACGGCCAGCACCCAGGTGATCTCCCGCGATCGCCACGCCGAATACGTGCAAACGCTCGCCCTGGTGGGCGCCGCCCTGGAGCGCTTCTCCACCGAGATCCGCAACCTGCAGCGCACCGATGTGCTCGAGGTGGAAGAGAACTTCGCCAAGGGGCAGAAGGGCAGCTCGGCCATGCCCCACAAACGCAACCCGATCCGCAGCGAGCGCATCAGCGGCCTGGCGCGGGTGCTGCGCAGCTACGTAGTGGCGGCCCTGGAAAACTGCGCCCTCTGGCACGAGCGCGACATCAGCCACAGCTCGGTGGAGCGGATGATGCTGCCCGACTGCTCGGCCACCCTGCACTTCATGCTGCGGGAGATGACCGACGTGGTGAAGGGCCTGGGGGTCTACCCCGACAACATGGCCCGCAACATGAACGTCTACGGCGGCGTGGTGTTCAGCCAGCGGGTGCTGCTGGCCCTGGTGGAGAGCGGCATCAACCGCGAAGATGCCTACCGGATCGTGCAGCGCAACGCCCACACCGCCTGGAACACCGAGGGGGGCAACTTCCGCGCCAACCTCGAGGCCGACGGTGAGGTGACCAGCCGCCTCAGCCTCGAGCAGCTGGCCGACTGCTTCTCCACCGACCTGCACCAGGAGAACCTGGGCGTGATCTGGGAGCGGCTGGGGTTTTGAGCGTCTCAGCGCTGGGCCCCAGAGGGGGTGCAGCACTAGCGGCTGTAAACCCCCGTGAGCTGGGCCGTAGCCAGCTGATGGCCGGCCATGGCCTGCTGGAGCTGTGCCACCGTGATGCCAGGCTCCAGATCCAGGCTGGTGTCGAGGGCAAACAGGCTGAAGATGTAGCGATGGGTCTGCCCCAGTGGCGGCTCCGGCCCCTGGTAGCCGATGCGATGGAAGTCGGCGACGCCCCAACAGGCACCGTGGCAGGCGCCACTGGGAAGCTGGGGTGCCCGATCCAGGCCGGCCGGCAGGCCCTGGTGCTCAGCCGGGAGGTTGAACAGCACCCAGTGCACCCAGGTGCCCCCCGGCGCATCGGGATCCTCCAGAACCAGCGCAAAGCTGACGGTGGAGCTCGGTGCTCCGTGCCAGCGCAGCGGCGGGGAGAGATTCAGGCCATCGGCACAGTGGATCGAAGGAATCCTGCCCCCATCGACAAACCCAGGGGAGGTGAGCTGGAAGGAGCCGTTGCTGCTCGACATCGTTCGGTCTCGGCCTCCACAGCCTGAGCCGGTGCCAACCAATCCCGAAGCGTTGCCGCGCCTTCTCGCTGGGATCACAGCAGGGTCGCCACGCATCCGCTGCCTGACGATCACGACAGAGCCGCGCGACTAAGCCTTGTGATACGGGCCACCCTGGAGGATTGACGTGGCGCGATAGAGCTGCTCCAGCAGCAGCAGTCGGGCCAGCTCGTGGGGGAATGTCATCGGTGAGAGGCTGAGGCGCCAGCTGGCTCTGGCCTTGAGCCCTGGGTCCAGCCCATCGGCGCCGCCGATCACGAAGGCGAGGCGATCCGAGCCTGAATCGCGCAGCTGCTCGGCGAAGCTGAGCGAATCGACGCTGCGGCCCTCTTCGGTAAGCACCACCAGCCGTTCATCAGCTTGGAGGGCCGCCGTGATCGCCGCAGCTTCCTTGACCATCGTGGAGTCCTTGAGCTCCGTGATCACCAGTCCTGGCAGGCGCTTGCGGTAGAGAGCGACTCCCTCCTGCACCCAACCCTTGCGCACCTTGCCCACGGCGATGATGCGGATGCGGGCGGAGTTGATCACGGGTTACTGCCCACCAACCTCAGGCCTGGGGGCGTTCGGTGGCCGGGTCGAGCTGGCCGTTGCCGCTGGCCAGCAGATCTTCGATCTCGCACACCGGGAAGCGGTTGATCGCCTTCAGGGCGGCGCGGGCTTTGGTGCGCAGCTGCTCACTGATCGCCTCGCAGTAGGGCACCTGGGCCAGCAGATCCACCGTGCGGCGCAGGATCCGCACCACATCGCCTTCGTCGAGGGAGGTGTTGGCGATCACGTCGCTCCAGCTGGCCCCCTTGGCCCAGGCGTGCACCA
Organism: Cyanobium sp. Alchichica 3B3-8F6; assembly: GCF_024346435.1. Classification (NCBI taxonomy): domain Bacteria; kingdom Bacillati; phylum Cyanobacteriota; class Cyanophyceae; order Synechococcales; family Prochlorococcaceae; genus Cyanobium; species Cyanobium sp. Alchichica 3B3-8F6. The sequence goes on from NZ_JAGQCZ010000002.1 coordinate 237,223, forward strand.
GGCCGGTGAGCTCGGGCTCCCACCAGAGCGGGAAAGTGACCTTGGCGCGCTCCTGCTGGCGCTCCAGCTCCCGGCGCAGACCGCGCAGATCGTGCAGGGCCTCCTCGGCAGCCGGGGGCGGCGGGTAGCCGCACCAGAGATCCGGCCGATTCACCTCGGTGGAAATCGCCTCAAACACCGCCGCCAGCTGGGGCGGATCGAGCTCATCGAGGTGGCCACTCATCAACGCCAGCCCCAGCCACAGCTCGTTGTCGCCGCGCAGGGCCGCCACGGTGCGGCCCACCTCGGTGGGCTCCAGCCCATCGGCCCCCGCCAGGGCCCCGAAGAAGCGCAGCACCTCGATCAAGGCCAGGAAGGTGTCCCAGTGGCGGTTGGAGCGGAAGTGCAGCAGCCGCTGGCGCTCGTCGATCTCCAGCTGCAGCTCCTCCATGCGCCGGCGGTGCTTCTTGAGCTGGCGGCGGTCACCCCAACGGTGGGCCGGATGCAGCTCCAGCTGCTCCTCCAGGTCATGCACCAGCTGGGCGTGGGCCTGCACCTCGCCCGCCAGGTCGTATTGGGGGGTGACCATGTCGTGGCGGCTGGCCATGTGGGCCACCGCCAGGGCGAGGCCGCCGCTGGCCTGGTCGCCGTGGCGCAGCTCGCCGGCATGGCGCAGCTCGGGCGCCTCCACCTGGCCCACCTGCAGGCAGCTGAGCTCGGCATGCAGGGCCACCACGGCGCCGCAGGGCAGCAGCAGCCATACGTTGTCGTCGGTGAGGCAGAGCAGCAGGGGGAACTGGCCCGGCCCCTTCACCTTCTCGACGATCACCGCTGGTGTCACCCGGCCGCGCAGCTGAGGGGCCTTGAGGCTCACCAGGGTGCCTTCGCTGGCGAACTGCAGGGCCAGGGTGAGCTCATGGGCGAGGGTTTCCTCGGCCTGCTGCTGCAGGATCCGCAGGATGCGGCGCTCCTCGCGCAGGTGCCCCCGCTGTTTCTCGTAGTCCTCGAAGTCGTCCCAGGGCACCTCGCCGGAGCCATCTTCGAGGCCCTCGAGCTGCTGCATCAGCTGGGCGATCCGGGCCTCGTCTTCAGCCAGATCCAAGGTGGCCAAATAGCGCCCGAAGCTACGCTCCACCAGCTCCTTGGCCTTGGCCAGGTCGTAGCGCTGCAGCAGGTTGAGCACCATGCCGTAGCTGGGCGTGAACTGGCTGACCAGCGGATCGGCAGGCGCGGTGGCCAGCTGGCCCGCTTCGCGCACCCCCTCAAAGCGGCTCTGCACCGTCACCACATAACCCTGGGAGTCGAGGCCCCGCCGGCCGGCACGGCCGGCCATCTGCAGGAATTCACTGCCCATCAGTGCCCGGTGGCCCCGCTCAGTGCGCTTGGACAGCGCCGAGATCACCGTGGTGCGGGCCGGCATGTTGATGCCGGCGGCCAGGGTTTCGGTGGCGAACACCACCTTGATCAAGCCCTGCTGGAACAGCTCCTCGATCAGTTCCTTCCACGCCGGCAGCACGCCGGCATGGTGGGCGGCTATGCCCCGCAGCAGCGCCTCGGCGTGGCCGCCCTCCCGCACCGCCTCGGGGGTGGCCGCCACAAAGGCGTCGAGCCGGGCCTTGATGCGTGCCTGCTCCGCCGGGGTCACCAGATTGGCCTTGCCAAGCTCCTTGACCCCCTTGTCGCAGCCGCGGCGGCTGAAGATGAAATAGATGGCGGGCAGCATCTCGCGCTCGGCCATCTGGGCCACCACAAAGCCAAGCGGCGGCGCCTCGGGCTGGGGCGGCTTGGGCGTTTTCGGGCCCTTGCGGTGGCTGCCCTTGGGGGCCCGCCACACCTTGCAGTTGGGATGGAGCCCGGTGCCCTCCTCGTTGAGCAGGGGGTGCAGGCCCTTGGCACTGCAGAAGCTGAACGCGAGCGGCACCGGCCGGTGGTCGCTGAACACCAGGCGGGTGGGGCCGTGCACCCGCTCGATCCAATCGGTGAGCTGGCCGGCATTGGCCACCGTGGCCGAGAGGGCCACCAGCTGCACCGGCGGCGGGCAGTGAATGATCGATTCCTCCCACACGGTGCCCCGCTGGGAGTCGTTCATGTAGTGGCACTCATCGAGCACCACCGCCTCCACGCCCTCGAGCGGATCGTCTCCCCCATCCACTTCCGCATAGAGCATGTTGCGGAAGATCTCGGTGGTCATCACCACCACCTGGGCCTCACGGTTGAGGCTGAGGTCGCCGGTGAGCAAGCCCACCTTGTCGGCGCCAAACTGCGCGCGGAAATCGCGCAGCTTCTGGTTGGAGAGTGCCTTCAGCGGCGTGGTGTAAAACACCTTCTGGCCGTGGGCCAGGGCTCGGTAGATGGCGTATTCGCCCACCAGCGTCTTGCCCGAACCCGTCGGAGCGCTCACCACCACCGAGTGGCCCTGGTTGAGGGCATCGATCGCCTCCAACTGGAAGTCGTCGAGCGGAAAGGGAAAAATTGCCGCCGGATCGAGGGCTGCAGACACCGGCGCAGACTGGGGCATGGAGTGATCCTATGGGCCCCGGCTGAGGGACGCAGCCTTGCGCGTTGCGCACCGGTGGCCGGCACGGGGGTGATCCGGCTCAAGCCAACTCCAGCCACTGGCGCAGCGCCCGTTCCAACCGGGCCAGCTCCTCCCCCTGCAACAGGCCCAGCAGCGCGCGCACCTGGGGCCGCGATGCCGTGAACAGCTTGTCCACCATCAGCTGGGCTGGCCGCGGCAGGCCATTGACCGCTGAGGGCTCCAGGGACAAGCGCAGCAGCGGGGCCTCCAGCATCCGGGTGGTGAGCGGACAGCAGGTGAGGGTCGGATGATCGCTCAGCCAGCGATCGGCCTGCACCACCACGGCCAGCCGCCGCTGGGGATCACCACTCGCCACAGGATTACCCAGTCGCACCACCGCCCCACGGCGCAAGGGGATCACAGGCTGCCGTTGGGGTTGGGTCTTAGGGGCCGTCATGGGGTCCAATCACTCCAGCAGGGCAGCCGGGCCAGCTGCGCATCACAGGCCTCCCATCGGGCCACCAGGCGCGACTGGCGGCGACACTCCTCGCCATCGCGAAATGGACGCAGATACAGCCGCAAGGCATGGCGCACGCAATCGCTGACGCTGGAACCGGTCTGAGCCGCCACCAGCTGCAGACTCGCCTCCAGCTCAGGATCCAGCCGCACCCCCAGGTGCCGGCCGGCGGAGAGGGGCTTCGGGAGGGAGAGGGCTGAACGCACGGGGGAGGGGGGGGTTGGAGGCGATTTGGGTTTGTGAAACAGAACGTTCAACAGGTCGCAAAGCCCTCAGAGATGAGCTTCCCGGGGAAGGCACACCAGGACCTTGGGCACGGGCACGTTCAAACCGTTAGTGCCCGCCCTGTCCCAGGCGCGATCTAGCGTTTGGCCACTGCGGTCGGATCATTGGGATCAAGGCCATTGGGATGGAGCGCATCAGAGAGCAGCGACCCGTCCGCCCACTGGCGGCAGGAGCTGCAGCGCCAGCTCGCGGACCTTCCCGAGCAGCGCCGGCGCGCCCTGCGCAGCTTTGAACCCGCTGACGCCGCAGCCCTCCGAACCAGCGCCGCAGCCCCCCTGCTCGATCTGGCCAGCAACGACTACCTCGGACTGAGCCGCCACCCCGCCCTGGTGGCCGCGGCCCAGGCCGCCGCCGCGGGGGAGGGCGTGGGCGCCGGCGCCTCAAGGCTGGTGAGCGGCAGCCGGCCGGCCCATGCCGCACTGGAAGCGGCCCTGGCGCGTTGGCTGGGCCGCGAGCGGGCGCTGCTGTTCCCCAGCGGCTTCCAGTCCAACCTGGCGGCCGTGGCCGCTCTGGTCGATCGCCACAGCCTGGTGCTGGCCGATCGGCTCATTCACCAGTCCCTGCTCACGGGGGTGCGGGCCAGCGGCGCCGGGCTGCAGCGCTTTGCCCACAACAACCTGGCCGATCTGGATCGTCGGCTCCAGGCCGCCCGACGGGAACGCCCCAACCAACGGCTGCTGGTGCTGAGCGAAAGCCTGTTCTCGATGGAGGGCTCCAGTCCAGATGTAGCGGCCCTGGCGGCCCTGTGCGCTGGCCACGGCGCCGCGCTGCTGCTCGATGAAGCCCATGCCCTCGGGGTGCTCGGCCCCGGCGGACGGGGGCTGGGCTATGGCCTCAATGGGGAGGGGGGGCAGCCGGAGATCGCCCTGATCAGCGGCACCTTCGGCAAAGCCTTCGGCAGCGGCGGGGCGTTTCTGGCTGGCGACACCCTGGTGATGGAGTGGCTGCTGCAGTTCAGCGGACCCTTCCGCTACACCACCGCCCTGGCTCCGCCCCTGGCCGCCGGCGCCCTGGCCGCCCTGCACCAGATCCAGGCCGAGCCCAATGGCCCGGCGCTGCTGCAACGAGCCGAGCGCTGGCGCACCGCCCTGGAGGCCGCGGGCTGGCCGCGTCCCCCCGGGGTGGGGCCGATCCTGCCGCTGCTGGTAGGCGACGACCGCGCCGCCCTGGCCCTGCAACACCGGCTGGAGGCCGCCGGACTGTTGAGCGTGGCGATCCGCCCGCCCACCGTGCCGGAGGGCACGGCGCGCTTGCGGTTGGTGCTGCGTCACGACCTGCCAGCCGGCACATTAAGGCGGTTGCTGGCCGCCCTGGGAGACCCACCATGCAGGTGATCGCCATGCACGGCTGGGCCGGCGATGCCCAGGGCTGGGAACCGTTCCAGGCCGCCTGGCAGCAGCGCAGCTGGGGCTGGCAGTGCGGCGAACGGGGCTACGGACAGCAGCCCCCCAAGGCTGTGGCCTGGCAGCAGGGAGCTGGGCCGCGGGTGCTGATCGCCCACTCGCTCGGCCCCCATCTGGTGCCGCCCGCCGTGCTGGAGCAAGCCGACGCGGTGGTGCTGCTAGCCAGCTTCGGCCGCTTCGTGCCCGAGGGTCCCGCCGGCCGCCGGCTGCGCGCCGCGGTGGCGGCCATGGCCGAGCAGCTGGCCTCCGCCCAGGCCGGCGCCATGCTGGAGAGCTTTTTGGAGCGGGCGGCAGCCCCCCAGCCGGTCAACCTGCTGCCGCCTGGCATCACCGCGGCCCCCCTGACCGAAGCCGGTCGGCAACGGTTGGCGCAAGACCTGGCCCTGTTGGCCGCCACCGCCGGCCTGCCCCCGGCGTTTCCGGCCCGCGCCCGGGTGTTGATCGTGGAGGGGGGCGCCGATCAGATCGTGGTGCCCGAGGCGCGCGCGCTGCTGCGCGACGCCCTGCCTACCGCCGACCGGCTCAGCCTGGCCGGGGTGGGGCACTGCCTGCTGAGCCCGGCGTTGATGCCCCTGGTGTGCAGCTGGATCGAGGCTCTGGCATGAACCCAGCTGCCGCCCCCAATCCAACCTTCAGCCACCAGGTGAGTGCCCGCTTCGCGCGGCAGGCCCACCACTACACCCAGCAGGCCCGGCTGCAGCAGGGGGTGGCCTGGCGCCTGGCCCACCTCTGCCGAGCGCTGCCCCTGCCCGACGGTCCACGGGCCGACCTGGGCGCCGGCAGTGGACTGGTGGGGCAGGCCCTGCGCCACCAGGGCGACCACCAACCCCTGCTGCAGCTGGATCTCTGCCCCGCGCTGCTAAGCCACAACCCCCTGGCGGCCCCCAGCAACCAACTGGTGTGGGACCTCAACCAGCCCCTGCCCGAGCAGCTGCAGCACGCCGCCCTGCTCACCTCCAGCTTTGCCCTGCAGTGGCTCGACGATCCCGCCCGCCATCTGCGGCACTGGTGCGGCCAGTTGCAACCCGGTGGCTGGCTGGCAGTGGCCGTGCCCACGAGCGGCAGCTTCCCCCAGTGGCACCGCGCCGCCGCCGCTGCCGGCGTGCCCTGCACGGCCCTGGATCTGCCCAATGCCGAAGCGCTGCTGGCCGCCAGCGCCCAAGGGGGGCTGCGCCTGCGCCACTGCCACCGGCTGCAGTTCAGCCGCGGCTACGGCAGCGGCCTGGGCTTCCTGCAGCAGCTGAAAACCCTCGGAGCGGGCACCAGCCGCTCGGGCCGCCTGAGCCCAGCCCAACTGCGCCGGCTGCTCGACTGCTGGCCCAGCGACGGCCAAGTCAGCTGGGAGGTGTTGCTGCTGCTGGGCCAACGCCCCAACCAAGCCCCCAGCCCATGAACCACCGCCACCCCCAGCTGGTGATCTGCGGCACCGACACTGACGTGGGCAAAACGGTGGTGAGCGCCCTGGTGGTGCAGGGCCTGGGCGCTCACTACTGGAAGCCCGTGCAGAGCGGCCTCGAGGGGGGCGGCGACAGCGGTCGGCTGCAGGCCCTGCTGCAGCTACCGGCCGAACGGCTGCTGCGGGAGGCCTACCGACTGCAGACGCCGGTGTCGCCCCATTGGGCCGCCGAGCAGGAGGGCCTCACGATCGACCCGGCCCGACTGGCCCTGCCGGTGGTGAATGCCCCGTTGGTGGTGGAGACCGCTGGCGGGCTGCTGGTGCCGCTGCGCCGCGACTGGCTGCAGATCGAGCAGCTGGCCGCCTGGGGGCTGCCGGTGCTGCTGGTGGCCCGCAGCGGCCTGGGCACCCTCAACCACACCCTGCTGTCGGTGGAAGCCCTGCGCCGCCGCGGCATTCCGCTTCTGGGCCTGGTGCTCAACGGGCCGCTCCACCCCGACAACCCCCGCACCCTGGCCGCCCTGGCCCAGACGCCCGTGCTGGCCCAGTTGCCACCGCTGGAGCCCCTCACCGCCGGGGAGCTGGCCCGCCAATGGCAGATCCAACGGCTGGGCGATACTTTCATCAAGGCTTTGGCCACCCACCGATAAGCATGCAACCCGGATGACCAAACAACACTGGCTGGTGAGTGGCGTGCTGGTGCTGTTGTGCGGTGGTGTGTTGGTGCTGTTCACCGACGTGGAGGATTCGCTGGTGCGCTGGGTCAATTGCGGACCCGTGTCCACGGCCAGCGAGCGCCGCAGTGACATCTGCCGCTGAGCTCTGGCGCTGACCTCTATCACCGAGCCTGGGCCTGCCCCCTGAACGGATCAGAGAAAGCGCTGGACCCCTAAGGACCGGCCAGGATCACCGCTTCGGCATCCGCCCGCGACAGGCCGTAGGGAAAGTGGCGCACCGACACTTCGCCGTCGCGGTGCCAGCTCACCTTGAGTTCCTCCACCTCCAGTTCCACCAGGGCGCTCCAATCGGGACGATGCAGGTCCCAGAGGCAGGAGTTGGCCCGCTGGCGCCGGGCACCCAGCTGCTCCAGCCAGAGCTCCAGGGCCGGGAGCGGATGGTGATACAGCGGGGTCTGGGGGCTGGGCAACTCGGTCATGGCGCCAACCCTGTCATGGCGCCGGTGGCATTGGCGGCCTGCGCCTGCGTCCACCAACTGGGCCACTGCACCAGCTCGGCACCGCGCATCCAGGCCACACCCACCCCAAGCACCAGGCTCAGCACCAGGGCAAACCCCAGCAGCAGCAGGGCTAACCACTCCCCGCCGGAGAGATCCCGACGCACCGAGGTCGGCCGAGGGACATCACCCGCCAGCGACGGCGGGGATGGCGGCAACGGTGCTGGGGAGGGATGGAGCTGGGCGTCGTAACGCTGGCGCAACACAGGATCACTGAGCACCGCATAGGCCTGTTGCAGGCGCTGAAAGGCAGCGGCCGCTTCGCCTGCCGGCAAAACGGTGGTGTCGGGGTGATACCGCTTGCTCAACCCGCGGAAGGCCTGGCGCAGCTCCTGGCGCGAGGCCGTCTCCGGCACCTGCAGCAGCGCGTAGTGGCTGGGCCGGGAGCTGGATGGCGAGCTGGGTGGTGGGCTGGAAGAGGAGCTGGCCAAGGAGACGGCAGCGGCAAGGGAAGCGGGACTGCGAGATCCGGCGGGGAGATCCGTTCTGCGGGATCCTAGAGATCACAACCCCACTGCCAGGCTGGATGGCCCCCACCCTCACCGGCAACGCCCTCTGGCAAGAACTCGGCTGGCAGCCCAGCTCCGGCCAGGAGCAGCTGCTGGCCGAGCTGCAGGAGCAGCTGCGCCAGTGGAACCGCAAGCTCAACCTGACCCGGCTGGTGGAAGGCGACGACTTCTGGATCGCCCAGGTGTTCGACAGCCTCTGGCCCCTGGTGCCCCTGCTGCAGACGGAGGCCGCCCAGGCGCCCCTCCGGTTGATCGATGTGGGCACCGGCGGCGGCTTCCCCGGCCTGGCGGTGGCGATCGCCTTTCCCCAGGCCCAGCTGACCCTGGTGGATTCAGTGGGCCGCAAGGTGGAGGCCGTGCAGGCCATGGCCGACACCCTGGGGCTGGGCGAACGGGTGCAGCTGCGCTGCGAGCGGATTGAACGCACAGGGCGGCAGAAGGCCTGCCGCGGCCAATTCGACTGGGCCCTGGCCCGGGCTGTGGCCAGTGCGCCGGTGGTGGCCGAATACCTGGTGCCACTGCTGCACCCCAACGGCCTGGCGCTGCTGTATCGCGGCCAGTGGTCGCCGGCGGATCAGCGCGAGCTCGACGCCGCCCTGGCCCCCCTGAAGGCCCGCACCGACCAGTGCCTGAATCGGGAACTCCCCCACGGCCGGGGCATTCGCCACGCGCTGCTGGTGAAGCCCCTAGCCCCTTGTCCCCCCGCCTACCCCCGAGCGGTCGGAGTCCCGGCCAAGCAACCGCTGGGAGCCGCAGCCACAACGGCAGCCGTCACGAGCCCATCAGCCGGGTGACGGTCTGGCCGCCCAGGCGGCTGCGCAGGCCCCGCAGGATCGCGGGGATCTGATCGACCCAAGGGCTGCGGGCGAGAGCGGCCCGCAGCTCCGCCTCGCTCACCGCGTCGTCGAGAAGGTCGGCATTGCGGCCGGGAAACCAGTGGCCGCCCTGGCCGAGCAACCCGTAGCGGGCCCGGGCAAAGCCCTCGAGATCCCAGGCCTCGAGGAGGTTGTGCAGCCAGAGCAACACCTGCACGTTGATCTGCCCCGGCACCTCAGACCACTCCGGCAAGCCCTGCTCCCAGCTGGCCAGCCAGGCCGGATCAAGGGCGTCCCGGCGGGCCTGCTCCAGGCGCTCGAGCACCGGGGGCACCAGGGCACTGGCCTGGTCCAGCTGCGCCACTGCCTCGATGTGCAGGTCGAGATCTTCAGGACGGGCTGCTCCGACGCTGAGGGTATGGACCGCCGGCACCCCTGCAGAACCCAATTCAGACAGGCAGAACAGATCGTTGAAGGTGATCGGGTGCAGCGGCGCGCACAGGGCGCTCAGGCGAGCGGAGGGCGTATGCAGATGGCCGCCCTTGTCGGTGGGGCTGATCACAAACACCCCCATGTCGTGGGCCTGGGCCAGCGCGATGGCAGGGCGGTTGTCCTGGCGGATGAAATACCAGTGGAGGTTGATGTAGTCGAAGGCGTCACTGGCGATCGCCTCGCAGATCAGGGGCAGGGGAGCGTGGGTGGAGAAGCCCACATGGCCGATCCGGCCCTCGGCCTGCCAGCGCCGCAGCACCTCGCGGCAACCGGCGGGCCGCAGGCTCTGCTCGAGGTGCTCCGGTTGATTGAGGCCGTGGAGCGTCACCAGATCCACCCACGCCACCCCGAGGCGCTCAAAGCTGGTGCGCAGCTCGGCCTCAAAGGCCTCCGGCTCCGGGTGGGGCGGCACCTTGGTCTGCAGGATGCGCAGGGGATCGGGCACCTGGTCGAGCAGCCAGCCCAGCTGCCGCTCCGAGGTGCCGTAGTGACGGGCCGTCTCGATGTGGTGGAAGCCCGCCGGCACCGCCTTCTCCAGGATGGTGCGCAGGTTGGCCTGACTCGCCGCGGTGATCTGATCGGGCGGCAGGTCGGTCCAGCTCTGCTGAAAGCGCATGCAGCCCAGGGAGAGCACCGGCATGGCCAGCTCGGTGCGGCCGAACCGCCGGGTGGGAAGCATCAGGACGGCTCCCGCCGCGGCAGGGTGCGCTTGGGACGCGCTGGAGAGGGGACCCCCAGGGGCAGGATCTCCTGATCCGCCAGCTGTTGTTGCAGCCTAGGCAGCTGCTCGTAGGCCACCCAATGAATGCAATCGACGGGACAGGTGTCGATAGCCTCCTGGATCAGCTCGGTGGTGTCACCGTCCTGGCGGATGGCGCGGGAGCGCCCCCAATCGGGCTCCACCACAAACGTATTGGTGGCCACATGGGCGCAGTAGCGACAGCCGATGCAGACCGCCTCATCGACCCACACCGCTTTCTGACGCAGGGAGCCTCCGAGCAGAGGCTCCAGGCCGGTGCGCTGCGCCTCGGCCCCTGGGGGCATCACTGTGAAAGCCAGTGCTGGATCCACCCTGCCGGAGGAGCTCACAACAGCTAGGCCCAGCGGGTCACCACCAGCTCAATAGTGCCGTCCTGTTGCTGGATCTGCTCACTCACCTGGAAGCCCTCCTCGGCGGTGGCCGCCAGGATGGTGCGCAGGGCATAGCGCTGGTTGAGCTGGGCGATGAAGCGCTCGACCGGCACCGGCTGCTTCCACAGATCCAGGTCTGTTACGAGCTCATAGCTCCCGGTTTCCGGGTTGAAACGAAACCCGATGTCGGCGCCGTTGGGCTGGGCCACTGCCAGTTGGGCCTCCAGCGTCTGGCCGCGGTAGCCGCGCACCGGCAAGGCGCCCTCGCGAGGGTCGTGGCCCAGATCCCGGAGCGCCTCCAGCAGGGCCTGGCGATCGCGAAGCTCGGTTTTGATCGTGCTGAAGTGCGACATCGGTTGGGGGGAGCGACGGTTTACAGGGAAGTAGGATTGGCTAGGGATTGCCCCAGGGGCTGGACCTCGCCTTGAACCTGGTCGTGGGACTGGAAGGCCGCGGCCGTGCGCTCACGCTGTTGTACAGCCCCGAGCCGGGCCTCGATCCGCTCGGTGAGCTGCTCGCAACCCAACCCCCGCACCCCTTCCACCAACTCTTCAACGCGGCCATCGGGCCGGATCCGAAAACGGATGGTGTACTGATCCATCCCAGGCCTGGACAGGTTTGTACATGTTAGCCGCGATTTCTGATGGCTGGGCGAGAGGCTGGGCCCGGGGACGCGTCAGCTTCGTCAGCGTCAGCTGAGCAGGCCCTCATCCACCAGCGTCTGCAGGCGTTCGAGCACCTCGGGTTGCTCCAGCTGCTCGAGGGCCAGCCGCGCCTCATCGCGCACGCTCGGCTCCGCGTCGTGAAGCATGGCGTGCAACAGCGATTCCACCACCACCTGCTGGCGGGGCTGCACCAGGTCGCCATAGAGGCGACCCAGGGCCCAGGCGCTGTTGCTGCGCACGGCCGGCTCGCTATCGATGCGCAAGCTCAGCAGCAACTGGGCCGCCGCCGGATCGGCCTTCGCCGCTCCGGTGGAGCCCGCCTCCGCCAGAGAGCTCGCAGCCCAGAGGCGCACGGCGGCGATATCCACCTGGAGCGAGCGGATCAGGGGATTGAGCACCGGCGCATCCGGGTAGTTGCCCAGGCTCCAGGCCACCGCCTTGCGCACATAGCCGTTGTCGTCGGAGCCCAGCAGGGCCAGCAGCGGCTCCACCGCCAGGGGGCTGGGGTTGCGGCCCAGGGCATACACCGCACTCATCCGCAGGATCGGGCAGCTCACCGCCAATAGGGGCAACAGCAGCGGCAGGGCCCGCGGATCGCGGTGCTCACAAAAGATGCGCAACCCCTGCATGCACTGCTCGTGGGTGCTGCCGCCAGCCTCAGCGCGCAACAACACCAAACCCTGGTCGCATTCAGCGGCCACGTCGCTGGCCGTTGGATCGCTGGTCTCCAGGTCGTCGAGGGGATCGCCGAGCAGCTCCTCCGCCAATTCCTGGGCCAGCACCTCAGGGTCGAGGTGCAGCTGCTGGGGACTGTCGCCGAAGGGCCCTGACGGCTGGTCAGGCTGGGGCTGATCGGGCTGCAGGGAAAGGCTCACGACGGGGACTCAGCCGATCGGGGCGGGGGCAGCCATGTCGCCGGGCAACCAGATCCGAGCACTCACGGCAAAGAGCGCCAATCCAAACAGCACCACGATGGCGGCCGGCAGCAGGGTGGAGCGAAAAAATTGCACAGCCTTGGGGGTGAGCGAGCGCCTGGACCCATCATCGCCCCTAGTGTTCGCCGAACTGCCCCCGCTTGATGGCCCCGTCCTCCGGCACCTGGCGGCGCCTCACCGCGGTGGCGGCCGAAGGGGTGGCCAGCGGCACGCCCTACATGGTGGGCACCAAGCTCCTGCAGGGCTGGCTCACCGCCTCCGGCGTGCCGCTCGGGCTGATCGGCCTGTTGGCCTACGCCGAACTGCCCTACACCTTGAAGATGTTTTGGGCGCCGGCCCTGGATCGCTGGCCGATCCCCTGGCCCGACCGGCGGCGGGGCTGGCTGCTGCTGCTGCAGCTGCTGCTGGTGCTGGTGATCGCTGCCATGGCCCTGCTGCGGCCCAGCCAGGATCCCGCCAGCCTGACGGCCGTCGGCCTGATGGCCCTGCTGCTGGCCCTGGTGAGCGCCACCCAGGACATCGTGGTGGATGCGTACCGCACCGACCTGCTGCCCGAACGGGAGCGGGGTGGCGGCGCCGCCGCCACCAACCTCGGCTACCGCGGCGCCATGCTCGCCATCGGCGCCGGGGGCTTCATCCTGGCCGGCCGCAGCGGCTGGCCCCTGGCCTTCCTTGGCTCGGCGGTGCTGATGCTGCTGGTGGTGCCCTTCACCCTGACGGCCCCGAAACTGCCGCCGATCCAGCACCAGGTGTCCAGCCTGCGCCAGGCGGTGGCAGGGCCGGCCTGGGAGTTCCTGCACCGCACCGGCCCTGGCCGAGCCTTGATGTTGCTGGCCCTGGTGCTGCTCTACCGCTGGCCCGATGGCCTACTCAACGTGATGGCCGTGCCCTTCCTGATCCAGCAGGGATTCCCGCCGGAGGTGGTGGGCTCGGTGCTGGCCGGCTGGGGCATCGGCGCCACCATCGTCGGCACGATCCTCGGCGGCATCCTGTTCGCCAGGTTGGGCATGAACCGATCGCTTTGGGTGTTTGCCCTGGTGGGGGCGGCGGGAAACTTGTCCTACTGGGGCCTGGCGAGCTTCAAGGGCGGCATGCCGGCCCTGCTGATGGCGGTGGGGCTGGAAAACCTGGGCGGCGGGCTGGTGGGCGCTGCGTTCGTGGCCCTGCTGATGAGCCTCTGCAACCCCCGCTTCTCCGCCACCCAGTACGCCCTGCTCTCTGGGGTCTACGCCCTGAGCCGCTCGGTGCTCTCCGGCCAAGCTGGTTTTGTGGCCGAAGGTGTGGGCTGGAGCAGTTTCTTCCTGCTCACCGTGGCCTCCTCCCTGCCGGCCTTCCTGCTGATGGCCTGGCTCACCCCCTGGAACGGCGACGGGGCCAAGGGGGCCTTCGATCCCGCCAAAGACCCCACCTGATCAAGCCGGCTGCAGGCTCCCCTCAAGCCGCCGGCGCAGCTGGCCGCAGGCGGCGTCGGCATCGAGACCCCGACTGGCGCGCACGCTCACGGCCACATGACGCTGCTGCAGGGCCTGGCGAAAGGCCTCCACCGCGCCGGGAGCCGGCCGCTGGAATTCCTCCTCGGCGATCGGGTTGTAGGGAATCAAATTGACATGGCTCTGGAAGCCCCGCAGCAGCTGGGCCAGGGCGACGGCATGGCGGGGCTGGTCGTTGAGCCCGCCCAGCAGGATGTATTCAAAACTCACCCGCCGGCCGGTGATGGCCACATAGCGGCGACAGTCGTCCAGCAAGGCCTCGAGCGGATAGGCATGGGCTGTGGGGATCAGCTCTTCGCGCAGCCGCTGATCCGGCGCATGCAGGCTCACCGCCAGGGTGAACTGGGCGCGGCCCAGGCGCTCCAGGGCCCGCTCGGCCAGGGTGGGCAGGGTTTTCGGCACCCCCACGGTGCTCACCGTGATCTGGCGCTGGGCCATGCCCAGGTCGGTGCAGAGGCAATGGATCGCATCCAGCACCGCCTCGCTGTTGAGCAGGGGCTCGCCCATGCCCATGAACACCACGTGGCTAGGGCGCGCATCCATCACCTCGCGCACGCTGAGCACCTGGTCGACGATCTCGTGCACCGCCAGAGAGCGCTGCAGGCCGCCCTTGCCCGTGGCGCAGAAGCGGCAGGCCATCGGGCAGCCCACCTGACTGCTCACGCAAACCGTGAGCCGTCCCTCGGCGGGGATGCCAACGGTTTCGATGCTGAGGCCGTCGGCCGTGCCCAGCAACAGCTTGGTGGTGCCATCGCGGGCCACGCTGCGGTGCAGCTCCCGGGAGCGGCCGATCCAATCGAAGGCCCCAGAAGGGGGTTGGGCCGCGAGGTGCTCGCGAAAGGCTTTGGGCAACACAGTCACCCCCTCGAGGCTGCGAACCCCCTTGGCGTAGAGCCAGTCGTGCAGTTGACGGCCGCGGAAAGCGGCCTGGCCGTGGGCGGTAGCCCAGTGCTCCAGCGCCGGCAGGCCCATCCCCAACAGGGGCAAGGCAGGCGCAGCCGGCTCGGTGCTCAAGGCCAGATCAGCAGCCCGTGCCCCAGCTTCCATTCCACGGCCACCAGGGCAATAAAGCCCAGCATGGCCAGGCGGCCATTGAGCAGCTCGGTGTGGGTGTGGAAGCCGAAGTGGGGCAGCCGGCGCTGGGGCACCGGCGTGTTCAGGCTGGTGCGCAGGGAATTAGCCATGGTGATCACTCATCGGTGAGCAGTCCCTCTTCCTGAAGACCCTCGAGAGCTGCAGGATCGGCGATCAGCTCCTCCTCCAGGGCGTCATCCAGGTTGGGGCGGGTGAACGCCGCCAGCCCGCTGGCACTGGCCTCGATGCCATGGCGGCTGCGGGTGGCCTCCAGATCCGCATCGGAGGGATCGTCAAGCACTGCCATCGACGCGGCCGGAGCCGGCATCTCGACGGTGTAGTCGGGACGCAGGTTCTGCATGCGGCGATAGCCCATGGCATCTTCCTCGAGGATGTCGGGATGGGGGCCGGCCTCAGCCCGCAGCTCCTCTTCGAAGCCGCTGAAGCCGGTACCAGCCGGGATCAGACGACCGATGATCACGTTCTCTTTGAGGCCACGCAGCCAGTCGCTCTTGCCCTCGATGGCAGCTTCGGTGAGCACCCGGGTGGTCTCCTGGAAGGAGGCCGCCGAGATGAAGCTGTCGGTGTTGAGCGAGGCCTTGGTGATGCCCAGCAGCACCGGCGTGAATTCGGCGGGAGCCCCACCGGTGATCGCCATGGCGCTGTTTACTTGCTCCACCTGACGCAGCTCGATCAGCTCACCGGGCAGCAGGGTGGTGTCCCCGGCGTCCTCAATGCGCACCTTGCTGGTCATCTGGCGCACGATCACCTCGATGTGCTTGTCGCTAATCGAGACGCCCTGGCTCTTGTAGACGTTCTGCACCTCGGTCACCATCCGGAACTGCAGCTTGGAGATCGCCTCCTGGGCCGCTTCCATTGTGGGCTTGCGGCTGCGCAGGTCTTCGAAGAAGCACTCCAGCAGCTCGTGGGGGTTGATCGGGCCGTCGGTCAGCGACTCACCGGCGCTCACCTGCTGGCCATCGCTCACCATCACGTTGCGGCCCAGCAGGATCGGGTACTCGGTGATGGCGTCGTCATGCTCAATCACCGAGACGGTAATGGAGTCGTCGTCTTCGCCCTGCTTGATCTGCACGGTGCCACTCTTGCGGCAGAGGATCGTCGATTCCCGCGGACGGCGGGCTTCGAGCAGTTCCTCAATCCGGGGCAGACCCTGCACGATGTCACCGGTCTTCTGGCGCTCAAACACGAGCAGGGCCAGGCCATCACCCCGCTGCACCAGCTCGCCGTCGCGCACGTGCAGCACCGAGTCGGGCGACACCATGTAGGGGCGGCCCAGGCGGATGGTGAGGGTGCTGCCGTTGATGGCCTCCACCTGCCCGCAGCAGGGGGCTTCGACACCCTCGGCCAGCCGGTCGCCATCCACAATCCGCTGGTCGAGGCCGACCTCAGGCTTGGCCGAACCCAGTTCGATGGTGCGGGTGTCGCCGTCGCGCTCCACGATCAGGCGGCGGATCAGTTCGCCATCGACCAGATCGGGCAGCTGCACCACCCCATCTTCTTTGCAGAGGATCTGGGTGGTGGCCACCACATCTCCACGCTTCACCGCGATTCCATCTTCCACCTGAAGATCGGTGTGGGTTGAACCATGGCTCGCATCGGAGAGGGTGTCGCGCCGCACAAGCAGGGTTTCCAGGATGGTGAGCTGCAGGCGCTCAATCGTCTTGGCCCGCTTGTCGGACACGGCCTCCACATCCACCGTCATCTGGGGGGTGGTGTCGATGGTTTCCAGGATCAGTTGCGTGCGCAGCAGCTCAACGCCATCCACGCTCTTGATCAGCTCGCCATCCTTGAAGGCCAGACGCTGGGTGGCCTTGAGGTTCAGCGAGGGGCCGCCGGACTGCTTCACCGTGCCCAGCTCAGGCAGGTGGGCTGCATCGGGGATGGCGTACTCCTCCACCGGGCGCAACAGCAGCGCGCCGCCATCCGGTGTATCGACCGCCTCGACGAACACCATGGCCTCGGTCTTGAGCCCCTTGGTGATCTCTTCGCCCGGAGTCGCCATCTTGCCATCGGCATATTTGGCGAGGGTCTTGCTATCGGACACCAGATGCAAGGTGCCGGAGCGCACAATGATTTCCCTCAGAATGTCGTTCTTCTGGGTCACCGTGACGATGCCGGCGGTTTGGCTAAAGATGTCCTTCACCACCTCGGTGCCGGCTTCAATCCACTGACCGTCCTCGATCATCAACAGGGAGATGTCCTTGTTGATCTCGTGGGTTTCCTGGGGGATCCACAGCAGGGTGCCGCCCTTGCTCACCTCGTAGCCGTTCTTGGCGCTGCGGGCTTTCTTGATCGCTAGGCCGGGCGCAAATTTGACGGTGCCACCGGTTTGGGTGCGGAAACGGTCGTCGGCCAGCTCAGCGATTACTTCGCCATTGGCGATCTTGCTGCCGGGGGCCGTGTTGAGGCGGTAGCGGATGTTGTCCTTACCCTCCAGGTGCCAGATCTCACCGGAGTGGGTGGATTCGCCCACCAACTTGCAGTCCTTGAGGGTGAGGCTGGCGGTAACGATCTGCACTTCGCGGGAGTCGCCGGCGCTCTCCCGCAGGCGCACGGCACCGCCGTATTCGCTCACCAGGCGGCTTTCCGCCAACATCTCACCGGTGGTGACGGCCTTGTTGCCCTCTACCACGGGCAAGGCATTGGGGGGCAGGTTGTAGACATCGCCGCTGAACACCCACATCCGGCCCAGGCGCTGGGCCTTGAGGGTGATGTTGCCCTGGCGGTCGGTGACCTCCTTGGGCTGAATCGCGTCCTCATAGCGCACCTGGCCAGCCAGGTCGCAGATCACATCCTTGGTGGCCTTCTCAACGCTCTTCTTGACCGTCACACCAGCCGCAATCTGGGCCAGGATCGTGTCACCGGGAACGGTGTCGCCGTCGGCCACAAACAGGATCGAGCCGTTGACGATGTCGAGCTTCTGGATCTTGCCCTTGCCGGTGGGTTTAACGGTGAGGGTGAAATCGGTTTCTGCGAGCTGGGCCTCCACGCCGTGGGGGGTCCGGAAGGGGCGCACCCGGGCCTTGGGACCGAATTCAACTGTGCCATCCACCAGGGAGCGCACCACACCGGTTTCAGCCGTGGACACACCACCGGTGTGGAAGGTCCGCATGGTGAGCTGGGTTCCAGGCTCACCGATCGACTGGGCGGCGACGATGCCGACAGCCTCGCCCAGATCCACCAACTGGTTGTGGGCCAGGGCCCAGCCGTAGCACTTGCGGCACACCGAACGGGAGGCTTCACAGGTGAGCGGGGAGCGCACCTTTACGGTTTTCACGCCACCGGCTTCGATCCGCCGCGACAGGGGGGCGTCGATCTCACCATCGCGCTCCACCAGGGTTTCGCCGTCTTCAGCCACCACCGGCTCGGCCGCTAGACGGCCGATCAGCTTGCTGCCGAAAGCGCCCTTCTCATCGGCGTCGATCGGGATGCTGCGGGTGGTGCCGCAGTCGTCCTCGCGCACGATCACGTCCTGAGCCACGTCCACCAGACGCCGGGTGAGGTAGCCCGAGTCGGCGGTGCGCAGAGCCGTGTCAACGAGGCCCTTGCGGGCGCCGTAGGAGGAGATCACGTATTCCGTGACGGTGAGGCCCTCACGGAAGTTGGTGCGGATCGGCAAGTCGATGATTTCCCCTTGCGGGTTGGCCATCAGGCCGCGCATGCCCACCAGCTGGCGCACCTGGGACATGTTGCCCCGGGCGCCGGAGTTGGCCATCATCCACACCGAGTTGAGTGGATCGTTGTCGTTGAAATTGCGGCGCACGGCCGCCACGAGACGTTCGTTCGTTTCGGTCCAGGTGTCGATCACCTTGGTGTGACGCTCCACCTCGGTGATCTCGCCGAGGCGGTAGCGCTCTTCGGTTTCGGTGATCTGCTCTTCGGCTTCTGCCAGCAACGCCGCCTTATCACCGGGGATGCGCAGGTCGTCGACGGAAATCGACACGGCCGCCTGGGTGGCGTAGTGGAAACCCAGGTCCTTCAGCTCGTCGGCCATCGAGGCCGTGGCGGCGGTGCCGTGGTGCTTGTACGCCCAGGCCACGAGGTTGCGCAGGGCCTTCTTGTCGATCACGCGATTGCGGAACGGCGGCGCCTGCTTGCTGAGGGCTTTGCTGGCGGCTACCGCGGCGATGGCGGCAGTTTCCAGGGCAGCAGCCTCGGCGGCCTTTTTGGCGCTCTTCTTGGTGGTTTTCTTGGCGGGGGTGGCGGTCATGGCTGCGCGCGGAGGAAAGACGAAAGGAGAAACGAAAAACGGGAACCCAGACCCTGGATTCGCAACGGCCGTCAGGTCGCAGCCACGGCGTCGATGATCGTGTGGTTGATCACCACGCGGCCCACCGTGGTGAGCAGATAACGGCTGATCAGCGCTCCGTCTTCATCGAAACGGTCGCGGCGGTACAGCCACTGCTCGATGCGGGTGCCATCGCTGAGGGTCTCTTCCTTCTGGGGCTGGTTGTCTTCGTCGTCGCTCTCAACCTCGCCGCTGAAGCGCACCCACACCCAATCGTGCAGCGACAGGTGCTTTTCTTCAAAGGCGTCGATGACGTCATCGAGGCTGGCGAAGGTTTTGGCGCGATCGCCAAACTCGGGCTTCACCGAGCCGGGCTGCTCCGCCGTGAGGTAGTAGGCGCCGAGCACCATGTCCTGGGACGGAGTGATGATCGGCTCACCGGTAGCGGGCGACAGGATGTTGTTGCTGGCCAGCATCAACATGCGGGCTTCGGTCTGCGCCTCAATGGCCAGGGGCACGTGCACAGCCATCTGGTCACCGTCGAAGTCGGCGTTGAAGGCGGGGCACACCAGCGGGTGCAGCTGAATGGCGCGGCCATCGACCAGCTTCGGCTCAAAGGCCTGGATGCCGAGGCGGTGCAGGGTCGGAGCGCGGTTGAGCAGGATCGGATGGCCTTCGATCACCTCCTGCAGCACCTGCATCACCTCATCGTCGGCGCGCTGGATCAGCTTCTTGGCCGCCTTGATGTTGTTGACGATGTTCTGGCGGATCAGGCGATGGATCACGAACGGCTGGAACAGCTCGATCGCCATCTCCTTGGGCAGACCGCACTGGTGCATCTTCAGCTTCGGACCCACCACGATCACGGACCGACCCGAGTAATCGACCCGCTTGCCGAGCAGGTTCTGACGGAAGCGACCCTGCTTGCCTTCAATGATGTCGCTGAGTGACTTCAGCGCCCGATTATTCGCACCCACCACGGTGCGACCGCGGCGACCGTTGTCGATCAAGGCGTCGACAGCCTCCTGCAGCATCCGCTTCTCGTTGCGGACGATGATTTCTGGAGCCAGGATATCCTGCAGACGCGCCAGGCGGTTGTTCCGGTTGATGACGCGGCGGTAGAGATCGTTGAGGTCGGAAGTGGCGAAGCGACCGCCGTCGAGCTGCACCATCGGGCGGAGATCCGGGGGGATCACCGGGATCACATCCAGCACCATCCATTCGGGCCGGGCCCCGGTGGCGATGAAGTTGTCGATCACGCGCAGGCGCTTGATCAGCTTGGCCCGCTTCTGGCCTTTGCTGGCCGCGATGTCCTCCCGCAGCTGCTCAGCGGTTTCGTTGAGCTCGAGATCTTCCAACAGTTGCTTCAGCGCTTCGGCGCCGATGCCCACCATGGGCTCATTCTCGATCTCCGAATCCTCGGCGTAGATCTGATCTTCAATCTCCAGCCACTCATCTTCGGTGAGCAGCTGCTTGTAGGTGAGGTCCTTGTGGTCGCCCGGATCGAGCACCACATAGCAGTTGAAATAGACGATCTGCTCGACATCGCGCAGGGGCATATCCAGCAGGATCGCCACGTAGCTGGGAATGCCCTTGAGATACCAAACGTGGGACACGGGTGCCGCCAGCTTGATGAAGCCCATGCGGTGGCGCCGCACCCGGCTCTCGGTCACCTCCACACCGCAGCGCTCACACACGATGCCGCGGTGACGCACCCGTTTGTATTTGCCGCAGTGGCATTCCCAATCCTTGGACGGGCCAAAGATCTTCTCGCAGAACAGCCCGTCCATCTCGGGCTTCAGCGTGCGGTAGTTGATGGTTTCGGGCTTGGTGACTTCACCCACCACCTGACCATTGGGCAGCGTGCGCTGCCCCCACTGCATGATCCGCTCAGGCGACGCCAAGGTGATCTTGACGTAGTCGAAGTGGTTTTCGGTGCGGAGGTTGCTGTTGGACATCGGCTTGGAGCTCGCGGAGATCGAGAGAGGAAGGAGTGGCACGGCAACGCCCAGAGGAGCGGTCCGCGATCAATCAGCGATCAGTCGTCGTCATAGTCCGCGACGCCGAGGGATTCGTAGGTGGGCCGGCTGGGGGTGCTGCGGCGGGGGTTGACGTCCTGCATCAGATCCACTTCTTCGCCGGCATCGGTGTACACGGCGATATCGAGACCAAGCGACTGCAGCTCGCGCATCAGCACCTTGAACGACTCGGGAGTGCCGGGGCGGGGAATCGGCTTGCCCTTGACGATGGCGTTGAGCGCCTCGTTGCGGCCCTGCATGTCGTCGGACTTGACGGTGAGCAGTTCCTGCAGGGTGTAGGCGGCGCCGTAGGCCTCGAGGGCCCACACCTCCATCTCACCCAGGCGCTGGCCGCCCTGCTGGGCCTTACCGCCCAGGGGCTGCTGGGTCACCAGCGAGTAGGGGCCGGTGGAGCGGGCGTGGATCTTGTCGTCCACCAGGTGCACCAGCTTGAGGATGTGGGCATAACCCACGGTCACCGGCTGGTCGAACGGTTCGCCGCTGCGGCCATCGATCAGCTGGATTTTGCCAGGGTTTTCCGGGTCGTAGACCCAATCCTTGCCAGGCAGCTTGGCCGCCTCTTCCAGGTAGGCCTGCACCGTCTGCTTGCTCTTCTCGGCACCGTGCATCTCGTCAAAGGGCACCACCTTGACGCGGCAGTCGAGGTGCGATGAGGCCCAGCCCATCAGGCACTCGAACACCTGGCCCACGTTCATGCGGCTCGGCACACCCAGGGGGTTGAGCACGATGTCGATCGGGGTGCCATCGGGCAGGTAGGGCATGTCCTGCTGGGGCAGGATCCGGCTGATGATGCCCTTGTTGCCGTGGCGGCCGGCCATCTTGTCGCCCACCTGGATCTTGCGGCGCTGGGCCACATAGACCCGCACCACCATGTTCGCGCCCGGCGGCAGCTCGTCGCCCTGCTCGCGGGTGTAGATGCGCACGTCCACCACGCGACCCCGCTCGGTGCTGGGAACCCGCAGGGAGTTGTCGCGCACATCGCGGGCTTTCTCACCGAAGATTGCGCGCAGCAGCTTCTCTTCGGGGGGCTGGTCGGATTCACCCTTGGGGGTCACCTTGCCCACCAGGATGTCGCCGCTTTCGACATAGGCGCCGATGCGGATGATGCCCATCTCGTCGAGATGACCCAGGCTCTCCTCGGCCACGTTCGGGATTTCCCGGGTGATTTCCTCGGGTCCAAGCTTGGTCTGACGGGCCTCGATCTCGTACTTCTCGATGTGCACCGAGGTGTAGAGGTCGTCGTGCACCAGCCGATCGCTGAGCAGGATGGCGTCCTCGTAGTTGTAGCCCTCCCAGGGCATGTAGGCGATCAGCACGTTCTGGCCAAGGGCGATCTCGCCGCCCTCGCAGGCCGAGCCATCCGCCAGCACCTGGCCGGCAATCACCGTGTCGCCCTGGCGGACGATCGGGCGCTGGTTCAGGCAGGTGTCCTGGTTGGAGCGCTGGTACTTCTGCAGGTGGTGCACATGGTCGGTGCCCTGCTCATCGCGGATGACGATGGCGGTGGCATCCACAAAGGTGACCGTGCCGTTGACCCGGGTGATCGGCACCATGCCGGAGTCGCGGGCGACCTGGGTTTCCAGGCCCGTGCCCACCAGGGGACGCTCGGGGCGGAGCAGGGGCACCGCCTGACGTTGCATGTTGGAGCCCATCAGGGCCCGGTTGGCGTCGTCGTGCTCCAGGAAGGGGATCAGGGAGGTGGCCACCGAAATCACCTGCACCGGTGAAAGCTGCACGTAGTCCACCTGCTCGGGCGGCACCTTCTCAAAGTCCTGGCGATAGCGCACCGGCACCAGCTCGGCGGTGATTCGGCCGTCCGCGTCGGTCGGCACGTCACCGGGGGCGACGCGGCACTCGTCCTCCAGGTCGGCGGAGAGGTAGATGGGATCGCCACTCTTGTGGACGATGCCGTTCTCCACCTTCCAGAACGGGGTTTCGATGAAGCCGTACTCATTCACCCGGGCGTGGGTGGCCAGCGAACCGATCAGACCGGCGTTCGGACCTTCCGGCGTTTCGATCGGGCAGATGCGGCCGTAATGGGAGGGGTGGATGTCGCGCACGGCAAAGCCGGCCCGCTCGCGGGTCAGACCGCCTGGGCCGAGGGCACTGATGCGGCGCTTGTGGGTGAGCTCCGCCAGGGGGTTGGTCTGATCCATGAACTGGCTCAGCTGGCTGGAGCCGAAGAACTCCTTGATCGCCGCCACCAGGGGCTTGGGGTTCACCAGCTGGGCGGGGGTAAGGCTCTCGGTCTCACCAACCGTCATCCGCTCCTTGATGATCCGCTCGAGGCGATTCAGGCCGACGCGCACCTGGTTCTGCAGCAGCTCGCCGACGGAGCGGACGCGGCGATTGCCGAGGTGGTCGATGTCATCGAGGCAGGCACCGCCCACATCGAGCTCAAGGTTGATCAGGTAGTCGATCGTGCTCAGCACGTCCTCAGGGGTGAGGGTGCGCACCGCATCGGGAATGGTGAGGCGCAGCTTTTTGTTGATCTTGTAGCGGCCCACCCGACCCAGGTCGTAGCGCTTGGGGTCGAAGAAGCGGCTGTGCAGCAGGGTCTGGCCGCCGCTGACGGAGGGGGGCTCACCGGGACGCAGCTTCTTGTAGAGCTCCAGCAGGGCCTGGTCTTCCGAGGAAATGCCCTCGTCGTTGGCCGCCTCGATCGACTTCTGGTAGTACTCGGGGTGCCGCAGCTTGTCGAGCACATCGTTGTCCGACAGACCAATGGCCCGCATCAGCACGTGGGCGTTGATCTTGCGGGTCTTGTCGACGCGAACGTGCAGCAGGTCGTTCTTGTCAGTCTCGAACTTCAGCCAGGCACCGCGATTGGGGATCAGGCTAGCGTTGAAGGTCTTGCGGCCGTTCTTGTCCTGCTCGTCCTTGAAGTAGACGCCGGGCGAGCGGACGATCTGGTTGACGATCACGCGCTCGGCGCCATTGATGATGAACGTGCCGCGTTCGGTCATCAGCGGCAGTTCGCCGATGAACACCTCCTGCTCCTTGATTTCGCCGGTCTCCTTGTTGACCAGGCGGCAGGTGACATACATCTGGGACGCGAAGGTCGCGTCACGGCGCTTGGCCTCTTCCACATCGTGGCGGGGGCGCTTCAGGCGGTACTCGCTACCGATGAAGTGCAGCTCAAGCTTGCCGGTGTAGTCGGTGATCGGCGAAAAGCTCTCGAGCTCTTCGATCAACCCCTTCTCCAGGAACCATTTGAAGCTGGCGCGCTGCACCTCCACCAAATCGGGCAGGTAAGTAACGGTCTTAGCGACCTGGATCGCGCTGCTCATGCGGTGAACCTGCAGGAACGGGTGGGAAAGGACTGGCCGGTGGGGCACCCCATGGCGGGCGCTGCAGTCTTGACGGCCCGCAGCCGCCCACACAAACAGCCGCCCCCCGAGCGGGGAACGGCTGCCCGAGGGGGCTTGCTCAACGGGATTGCTTCAAGACTGCAGACGTCGACAACAAGGAGCGCTTCCGCTTCCAGGCCAATGAAATATCATACATTGTGAAGCGGCAGGCGGAACAGCTCGGCCGCATTGGAAGTGCTGGTATTGGCCACTTGCGTGAGGGTTTCCCCACGCAGCTCGGCCACCCGCGCCGCCACCGACGCCACGAACGCCGGCTCATTGCGTTTGCCCCGCCGGGGGACCGGCGCCAGAAAGGGGCAGTCGGTTTCCACCAGGTAGCGATCCGCGGGCACCTGCCGGGCACAGGCATGGGTGGCCTCCGCTTTGGGAAACGTGACGGTGCCGCTGAAGCTGATGTAAAAACCCAGCTCCAGAAACCCCTCCATTTCCTTGGGGTTGCCCCCCCAGCAATGCATCACGCCGCGGGGGCAAGCACCGCGCGCAGCCCGCTGGCGCAGCAGGGCCAACATCGGTTCGGCCGCATCGCGGCAGTGCACGATCACCGGCAGATCCAGCTCCACCGCCAGATCCAGCTGGGGCTCCAGCATGGCGAGCTGCTGCTCGAGGTTGTGGTCACGAAACAGATCGAGGCCCAGCTCACCAATGGCCACCACGCGGGAATCGGCCTGGGCGGCCTGGCGCAGCACGCCAGCGGTGTCGTCGCGCCAGTGCTCGGTATCGAGGGGATGGACTCCCACGGAATAGCGCAGCTCGGGAAAGCGATCGGCCAGGGCCCGGATCGCTGGAATCTCCGAAGGCTCCACGCAGGCATGAACCAGAGCCTGCACGCCGGCATCCCGCCAGCGCTGGGCCACCTCCTCGAGGTCCTCGTCGAAATTGCGGAACACGATGTGACAGTGGCTGTCGACCAGCGCCGCTGGAGTCACGGCTGTGGCTGGGCTCAGAGCTGTGGCTGGGCTCAGAGCCATGGCACAACAAAATCCTGGGAATGGCAACCATTGTGGCCATTCCCAGGATCTGCTGCCTCGGTGGGCACCGGAGGCTCAAGGTGTCGAGGCAGGAGCTCAGGCCTTGGCGGCCACCGCCGGCTCGATCACTTTTTTCACGGCCGCGCTGAGGCGCGACTTCTGGTTAGCACCGGTGTTGCTGTGCAGCACACCCACCTTCACGGCCTTATCAATCTTGCTGAAAGCGGCGTTCATGCTGGTCTGAACGGCCGTTTTGGCGGTTTCGCCAGGCTCCTGGCTGTAGGCGGTGCAGGCGGTGAAGCAGCGCTTCATCAAGGTGCGCAGGGCCGACTTGTAGTTGCGGTTGCGGAGGCGATTGCGCTCGGCAACTTCAATGCGCTTCTTCGACGACTTGTTATTAGCCACAGGCGGACGGACGCTGGATCGGCAAACGCGGATCCTACCGCCAGGCTGCCCAGCAACCCCCAAAACCTTGCCAAGGCAGTGCCGCACTAGCTTGTCGACGTGTTGCCGCCAGTCCTGACCCGTGGTCGCGTCGCCTACCGCTCTGTCGATCACCTGCCTGCGGGATGACGCCTCGTCCGTTGCCAGGCCCTCGGCCGGTGGCAGCCCAGCGGCCGAACGCCTAGCCGCCATCGCCGAACGCACTAGCGGCGGCCGCATGCAGGAGGAGATGGCCCGTGTGGAGGCGATCCTCACCCAGGTGCAGACCCAGGGGGATCAGGCCCTGCTGGAGCTCACCGAACGGTTTGATGGCGTGCGACCCGATCCGCTGCGCATTCCGCGCGAACGGCTGGCGGCGGCATGGCAGGCCACCCCCGTGCCACTGCAGGAAGCCCTGCGCCTGGCTCACCAGCGAATCCTGGCCTTCCACCAGCAGCAACTCCCCGCCGACCTCGCCATCACCGGTCCCCACGGCGAACAGCTGGGTCGGCGCTGGCGACCGGTGGAGCGGGCTGGCCTCTACGTGCCGGGGGGGCGGGCCTCCTACCCCAGCACCGTGCTGATGAACGCCGTGCCGGCGCGGGTGGCAGGGGTGCAACGGCTGGTGATGGTGACGCCCCCCGGCCCCGGGGGCGAACCCAACGCCACCGTGCTGGCGGCCGCCCATCTGGCCGGTGTGGAGGAGGTGTACCGGGTGGGGGGTGCCCAGGCAATCGGCGCCCTGGCCTACGGCACCGAAACCATTCCCCAGGTGGACGTGATCAGCGGCCCGGGCAACCTCTACGTGACCCTGGCGAAAAAGGCTGTATTTGGCCGGGTGGCGATTGATTCCCTCGCCGGCCCGAGCGAGGTGCTGGTGATCGCCGACCACACAGCCCGCGTCGACCAAGTGGCAGCCGACCTG
This sequence comes from Cyanobium sp. Alchichica 3B3-8F6, assembly GCF_024346435.1. Lineage (NCBI taxonomy): Bacteria > Bacillati > Cyanobacteriota > Cyanophyceae > Synechococcales > Prochlorococcaceae > Cyanobium > Cyanobium sp. Alchichica 3B3-8F6. The sequence goes on from NZ_JAGQCZ010000002.1 coordinate 263,641, forward strand.
CTGGCCCAGGCCGAACACGACCCCCTGGCCGCAGCCATCCTGCTCACCACCAGCGAAGCGCTGGCTGCGGCCCTACCCGCAGCGCTGGAGGCCCAGCTTGAAAACCACCCCAGGGCCGAGATCACCCGCACGGCCCTGAACGACTGGGGCCTGATCGTGGTGTGCGACAGCCTCACCCAGGCGGCCCGGCTCAGCGACTGTTTTGCGCCCGAGCACCTGGAGTTGCTGGTCGAAGACCCGGAGCGCCTGGCCGAGCAGATCCAGCACGCCGGCGCCATCTTCATGGGGCCCTACACACCCGAGGCCGTGGGCGACTATCTCGCCGGCCCCAACCACACCCTGCCCACCTCAGGCACGGCACGGTTTGCCGGCGCCCTGAGCGTGGAGACCTTTCTGCGCCACACCAGTTTGATCCGGTTCAACCGGGAGGCCCTGGAGGCCACCGGGGCTGCCGTCATCAGCCTGGCGGAGAGTGAAGGACTCCACAGCCACGCCGAATCGGTGCGGCGCCGGCTGACGTGAGCGGGCTGGCCTAGCGCTTCACCAGATCACGCACCCGCGGCTGGCCATCAACGATTTCACCCACCAGCACCTGGTCGGTGATGTTGACGAACAGACCGTTCTCCAGCACGCCGGGCAGGTTATTGATCGCCGCTTCCAGGCCCGCCGGATCGCTGATCCCGCCGGCAAATTTCACATCCAGCACCAGGTTGCCCTGGTCGGTCACCACCGGGCCGGCCTTCTTCACAGCCATGCGCAGCTGGGCATCACCGCCCATGGCGGCGAGCTCAGCCTGCACCTGACGCCAGGCGCCGGGAAGCACCTCCACCGGCAGCAGAAAGCCCAGGTTGAGCGTGTCGACAAGCTTGGTGGCATCCACCACCACCACAAAGCGCTCGGCGCGGCGGGCCACCAGCTTCTCCTGCACGTGGCAGGCGCCACCGCCCTTGATCAGCTGGAAGGAGGGATCGACCTCATCGGCCCCGTCGATGGCGAGATCGATGCGCTCGATCGCATTGAGGCTCTTGAGCGGAATGCCCAGCTCGGCGGCCAGCACCTCCCCCTGAAACGATGTGGTGACCCCCACCACATCGGTGAGTTCGCCGCTGTTGAGCTTCGCCCCGAGGGCCTGAATCATCAGGGCCGCGGTGGAGCCGGAGCCCAGGCCCACCACCATGCCGCTGCGGATCTGCTCGGTGGCAGCGGTTGCCACGGCCTGCTTCATCCGGTCCTGCAGGTCCGACATCCAGTGCTCCTCTCTCGGGCCGCGACCGTAGCAGCGTTCATCCGGTGTGGGGCAACGCCGCCGGCTTGATCGTGAGGCTGAGCTCCCGCTGGCCGCGGACCACGGTCAGCGGCAGGGGCTCTCCAACACTGCTGCGTTCCACCCGCTCAAGCAGGCTGGCCGGATCGGGCACCGGCTGGTCGGCGACGCCCACCACCAGATCGCCGCGACGCAAGCCCGCCGTTTCCGCCGGACTGGCGGGCAGCACCCGCTGCACCAGCGCCCCATCCCGCTCCGGAAGCTGCAACAGGGCGTCGGGGTCGCGGTTGTTGTCGCGGGCCCGACGGGCGGTGAGCGGCACCAGCTGCAACCCGAGATAGGGGTGCACCACCTGGCCGCCGGTGCTGAGCTGGGCGGCCACCCCTCGGGCCAGGTTGATCGGAATCGCAAAGCCGAGGCCAGCACCAGGGCCTGAGCGGACGAGGGTGTTGATGCCGATCACTTCACCAGTGGCATTGATCAGCGGCCCCCCGGAGTTGCCGGGGTTGATCGCGGCGTCGGTCTGGATCAGGTCGAGGCGCTTATCGGCGAAACCGAGGCTGTTGATGTTGCGGTGCAGGCTTGACACGATCCCCAGCGTCACCGTGCGCTCAAGTCCGTAAGGACTGCCCATGGCAATGGCCCAGTCGCCCACTTCCAGGGCTTCGGAATCCCCCAGGGGCGCGGCGCGCAGATCCCGGGAGCCAGGAATTTTGACCACGGCCAGATCGGTGACCGAGTCGGCCCCCACCACAGCCCCATCCACGTGCAGGCCATCGGCCAGGGTCACCTCAACGCTGTCCACCTGGTCGACCACGTGGGCATTGGTGAGCACCAAGCCCTTGCCGGCATCGATCACCACCCCGGAGCCCTGACCCCGCTCGCGCATGCTGCCGGAGGGATCGCCAAACAGGTCGCGCAACAACGGATCCAGCAGGGCGGGATCAAAGGGCTGGCGGGCCACCTCCCGCTCGGTGTCGATGCGCACCACCGCGGGGGCCACGGCCCGGGCCGCATCAGCCACAAAGCTATGGGGACTGGTGGGCACCAAGGGACTGGTTGGAACCACGGGACTGGTTGGCACCACGGCAGTGGCGGGCATCTCCAGGGCCAGGGCTGCAGACTCGCCACCCCCCCAACCGGCCTCCCAGGCAACCATCAGGCCAACTGCCGAGCCCAGCCAGAGCAGGGGAACCAGCAGCACGGAGCAAACCCTCACCCACTTCATCGACAACCCATTCACGGAAAAGGGGCAGGAGCCCTGCAATCGCGGCTCCAAGGCTAGGGACGCCGCCAACACAGCAGAGTGAACTGAGCCAGGCCCATCCGCCTAAGTTGGCGTTTGATCGCATAGGCGGCCATGGCAGCAATCCCCCCCGGCACCCGCCAGCGCTGCACGCTCTGCCAGGTGGAGATCCAGGGCATGGTTGGCGGCAACGACCTGGTGCATTTCAGCCAGGGCGCCCCGGGCACGCGCGCCAAGCTCTGGGCCAGGGTTTGCCAATACCTGCGCACCGCCGAGCAGAAGGGCCAGTGCCTCAACCAGGACGCCGGCCAGCGCGGCACCGTGCAGCCCAGCGACTACTTCGCCGAAGCCCCGGTGATTGAGATGCCTCCCTTGGGCGGCATGGGGCCTGGGACGGACCATCCCCTAGGGTGATGGCTTGCCCGGCGGGCAATCCCAATCGTCACGGTTCAGCTTTGCGCCCAAGGGCGCATGCAACAGACCGTGCAGATGGGCAGTTTTCCAGACTGCAAAAGCCGGCGGGCCTCCTGCCCCCAGCCCCACTGCAGCGTTGCCCCACCCCCTCCTGCCCGATCTGGAGCGCCTGGCCCAAGCGGCTGTGGCGCAATCCGGCTTCGCGCTCAAGGGCGTGCATCTGTTCACCCACCGCATCCCCATGACGGTGCAGGTGCTGGTGCAACGCGCCGATGGCAGCGACATCAGCCTCGATGAGTGCGCCTCCCTGAGCGCGCCCCTCGGCGAGGCGATTGAAGCAGCCGAGCTCCTCGGCGACGCCTATGTTCTGGAGGTCAGCAGCCCTGGCGTCAGCGACGATCTGCACGACGACCGGGATTTCCGCAGCTTTCGCGGATTTCCAGTGGCCGTGCACTGCCGCGATAGCAAGGGCCTTGAAGTGCGGCGCGAAGGGCTCCTGCTAGGGCGCGATGCAACGGATGTGCACCTCAACATCCGCGGCCGCACCCAGCGCATCCCGCGGGACTCGGTGATCAGCGTCTGCCTGGCCACCCCGACCCAGCCCACCTGATCCGCCTCTTCACCGCTCCCTGACCATTTCTCACCCCTGATCCATGGCCCTGGTTTTGCTCCCCGGTCTGAACAACCTGATCGAGGACATCAGCGACGAGAAGAAATTGCCACCCGCCGTTGTGGAGGCCGCCCTGCGTGAAGCCCTGCTCAAGGGCTACGAGCGCTATCGCCGCACCCTGTATTTGGGAATCAGCGAAGACCCTTTTGAGGAGGACTACTTCTCCAACTTCGACGTCGGCCTCGACCTGGAAGAGGAGGGCTACCGGGTGCTGGCCTCGAAAATCATTGTCGAGGAGGTGGAGAGCGAAGACCACCAGATTTCCCTGGCCGAGGTGCAACAGGTCGCCGATGACGCCCAGATCGGCGACACCGTGGTGCTCGACGTCACCCCCGAAAAAGAAGAGTTCGGCCGCATGGCCGCCGCCACCACCAAGCAGGTGCTGGCCCAGAAGCTGCGTGACCAACAGCGCCGCATGATTCAGGAGGAATTCGCCGACCTCGAAGACCCCGTGCTCACGGCCCGGGTGATCCGCTTCGAGCGCCAGAGCGTGATCATGGCTGTGAGCAGTGGCTTGGGCCGGCCCGAGGTGGAGGCTGAGCTCCCCCGCCGCGACCAACTACCCAACGACAACTACCGCGCCAACGCCACCTTCAAGGTGTTCCTCAAGGAAGTGAGCGAGGTGGCCCGGCGAGGCCCCCAACTGTTTGTGAGCCGCTCCAACGCCGGCCTGGTTGTGTACCTGTTTGAGAACGAGGTGCCCGAGATCCAGGAGGGCTCGGTACGGATCGTGGCTGTGGCGCGGGAAGCCAATCCCCCCTCCCGCTCAGTGGGGCCGCGCACCAAGGTGGCCGTGGATTCCGTGGAGCGCGAAGTCGACCCAGTGGGTGCCTGCATCGGCGCCCGCGGTTCCCGCATCCAGCAGGTGGTCAACGAGCTGCGCGGCGAGAAGATCGACGTGATCCGCTGGTCGCCCGACCCGGGCCAATACATCGCCAACTCCCTCAGCCCGGCGCGAGTGGAGATGGTGCGACTGGTGGACCCGGAAGGCCAGCACGCCCACGTGCTGGTGCCCCCTGACCAACTCAGCCTCGCCATCGGCCGCGAAGGGCAAAACGTGCGTCTGGCGGCCCGCCTCACGGGCTGGAAGATCGACATCAAGAACGCCAGCGAATACGACCAGTCCGCCGAAGATGCCGTGGTGTCTGAGCTGATCGCCCAGCGCCAGGAGGAGGAGGCTCTCCAGGCCGAAGCCGAAGCCCGTCTGGAGATCGAGCAGGCGGCCCGGGCCGAGGAAGACGCCCGCCTGCGGGAGCTCTACCCCCTGCCCGAAGACGAGGAGGACCTTGGCGAAGACGGCCAAGATTTTGCTGCCGAGGAGGCCGTCGCACAGGAGACCGTCGCAGAGGATGAGGCCCGGTGACGCCCCGGATCGTGCTTCGGCGCTGTGTGGCCTGTCGTGCGCTGCTGGATCGCCAGCAGCTCTGGCGGGTGATCCGGCTGGCCGAAGGAGGAATCGGATTGGACCAGGGCATGGGCCGCTCGGCTTACCTCTGCCCCAATCCGGTGTGCCTGGAAGAGGCCAGACGACGCAAGCGTCTGCAACGGGCCCTGCGCTGTCAGGTTTCAGATTCCATCGTTGAAACCCTGCAAAAGCGCCTAACACCCGGCGCTGATCTCGCCTCTAAGGCAAGATGAACATTGGCCGCAGAGTGTGCGTGCGGCCTGGTGTGCCCCTTGGCCCCGCTTGGCGGCCCCTGGGCCCCGATCCATGGAGACCTGAATGACCAGCAGCGGCAAAGTCAGAATTTATGAGCTGTCCCGGGACATGGGCCTGGAGAACAAGGACGTGCTCGATGCCGCCGAGAAGTTGGGGGTTGCGGCCAAGAGCCACAGCAGCTCGATCAGCGACGACGAAGCGTCCCGGATCCGCTCCCTGATCGAGGCGGGCAGCAACGGCAACCGGGCGGCTGCCGCTGCCCCCACCGCCCCGACGAAGGCGATTCTCTCGGTCAAGAAGGCCGCCAATGATGCTGCCGAGGCGTCCAAGCCTGCCGCCGGCCCACGGCCAGCGACCCCAACCCAAACGGCCGCAGCACCGCCCATGGCCGCGAAGCCAGCCATGCCCCCGGCCCGGCCCGTGGCGGCCAAGCCAGCCAACCAACCGCCTTCCTCAAGCAAACCGGCCGCTCCCAGCAAGCCTGCAGTGGTTAGCAAACCAACCGTGGTCAGCAAGCCTGCGGCGGCAAGCAAGCCCCCCGCACCCAGCAAGCCCGCAGCACCGGCCCGGCCTGCGGCGGCCGCACCGAGCAAGCCGGTTGTGATTGCCTCCAAACCCGCTCGCCCCGGCACCCCACCCCCAGCCCGCCCAGCAGCGGCAGCTCCCACGCCAAGTCGGAAACCTGAGCTGCCCGTTCGACCTGCCCCCAGCAAGCCTCAACTGGTGGGACGTCCCACCAGCGCCCCCACCAGCGCCCCCGCCGGCGCTGGCAGCGGCACCAGCAGCCGCCCCGCCTCTCCGGCGGGCCGCCCGCCACTGAGCCAGCGGCCGGCACCACCCCAGCGGGCTGGAGCTCCGGCCCCTGTTCGCCCCGGCAAGCCAGGGGCACCAGGTCGTCCCGGCCCAACCCCTCTCGAGCTGGTCGGCAAACCGATTCGCCGCGATAGCGCCGCCCCCGGAGCCCCTGGGCGCCCCGCCGCCCCGGGCCGCCCAGGCATGCCCGCCGGCATGCGCAAGCCGATGGCCCCTGGCGAGCTGATGCAGCTCCAGAAGCCCTCCGGCCGACCCACTGCTCCACCGCCACGGCGCCCCGGGGATCGAACCGAAGCCGGCGCACCGTCAAGCCCGGGCACGCCCGATCTGGTGCGCCCCAGCGCCACCCCACCGGCCGCACCGCGGCGGCCTGGCTTCCGGGCCCCCACGCCCGCTGGTGCAGCAGGACGCCCCCGCCGACCCGACTGGGACGACAGCGCCAAACTGGAGGCGCTGCGCAGCCGCACGCCGCAAAAGCAGCGCACCAAGGTGCACATCATCGGCGAAAACGATGATGCACTCACCGCCGAAACCGGCGGCTACGCGGGCGAGCAGGAAGCCTTCGTGCTGCAGGCCAGCCTGGCCCGCCCCGCCAAGCCCCGCACCGCCTCCACCCCTGCCGCCAAGCCCATTGCGGCGATGCGGAAGCGCAAGAAGGAAACCACCCGTCAGCGGCAGCGCCGCCGCGCCATGGAATTGCGGGCCTCCCGCGAAGCCAAGGCCGTGCGGCCCGAGATGCTGATCGTGCCGGAGGGCAACCTCACGGTGCAGGAGCTGGCCGAGAAACTCGGCGTTGAGAGCTCCGAAATCATCAAGAGCCTCTTCTTCAAGGGGATCATCGCCACGGTCACCCAAAGCCTCGACCTCTCGACGATCGAAGCGGTGGCCGAAGAATTCGGCGTGCCGGTGCTCGAGGACGACGTCGAGGAAGCCGCCGCCAAGACAGTGGAAATGATCGAGGAGAGTGACCGCGATTACCTGATCCGTCGCCCGCCTGTGGTCACCGTGATGGGCCACGTCGACCACGGCAAAACAAGCCTGCTCGACGCCATCCGCAAAACCCGTGTGGCCGCCGGCGAAGCCGGGGGCATCACCCAGCACATCGGTGCTTATCAGGTGGAGATCCCCCACGCGGGCGAACAGCGCAAGATCACCTTCCTCGACACCCCGGGCCACGAGGCGTTCACCGCCATGCGGGCCCGCGGCACCAAGGTGACCGACGTGGCCGTGCTGGTGGTCGCCGCCGACGACGGCGTGCGGCCCCAGACCCTTGAGGCGATCAGCCACGCTCGGGCGGCCAAGGTGCCGATCGTGGTGGCGATCAACAAGATCGACAAGGAAGGCGCCTCCCCCGACCGTGTGAAGCAGGAGCTCTCGGCCCTCGAACTGGTGGCCGAAGACTGGGGCGGCGACACCGTGATGGTGCAGGTGAGCGCCATCAAGGGCGAGAACGTCGACAAGCTGCTGGAGATGATCCTGCTGGTGACGGAGGTGGAAGACCTCCAGGCCAACCCGGATCGGATGGCCAGGGGCACCGTGATCGAGGCTCACCTCGACAAGGCCAAGGGACCAGTGGCCACGCTGTTGGTGCAGAACGGCACCCTGAAGGCCGGCGACGTGCTGGCGGCGGGTCCGGTGCTCGGCAAGGTGCGCGCCATGGTCGACGACACCGGCAAGCGCGTGAAGGAAGCCGGCCCCTCCTATGCCGTCGAAGCCCTCGGCTTCAGCGAAGTGCCCACCGCCGGCGACGAGTTTGAGGTGTACCCCGACGAGAAGACCGCCCGCTCCGTGGTGGGCGATCGGGCCAACGAGGCCCGCGCCACCCGCCTGGCCCAACAGATGGCCTCCCGCCGGGTGTCCCTGGCTTCGATGTCGGGCCAGGCCAGCGAAGGCGAGCTCAAGGAGCTCAACCTGATCCTCAAGGCCGATGTGCAGGGCTCCGTCGAGGCGATCCTCGGCTCCCTCGAGCAGCTGCCCCAAGGCGAAGTGCAGGTGCGGGTGCTGCTCTCGGCTCCGGGCGAAATCACCGAAACCGACGTCGACCTGGCCGCCGCCTCGGGCGCGGTGATCGTCGGCTTCAACACCTCGATGGCGCCAGGGGCCAAGCGAGCCGCCGATGCCACCGGCGTCGACGTACGCGACTACGACGTCATCTACAAGCTGCTGGAAGACATCCAGATGGCCATGGAAGGCCTACTGGAACCGGAGCTGGTTGAGGAGTCCCTGGGCGAAGCCGAGGTCCGCGCCGTGTTCACGATCGGGCGCAGTGCGGTGGCCGGTTGCTATGTCACCACCGGCAAGCTGCAGCGCAACTGCAAGGTGCGGGTGTGGCGCGGCAAGGAGAAGGTGTTCGAGGGCGACCTCGACTCCCTGCGTCGCAACAAGGACGACGTCAAGGAAGTCGCCACTGGCTTCGAGTGTGGCATCGGCACCGATCGCTACACCGGCTGGCAGGAAGCGGATCGCGTCGAGGCCTACAAGCTGGTCACCCAGCGCCGCACCCTCAGCACCTGAGCCCTGTGAACCCTCGCAGCGAGCCCCTGCTCTGGCTCCAGCTCGTGGCCCTCGGGGCCATTCCGCTGGAGCTGCTGGGGCTGCTGCTGGTGCTTGCTGGCGCGGATCCCGGCCCTTTGCCTGGCCTGGAGCGCCTGCTGGCCTGGGCCATCGGGGCCCTGGGGCCCGCCATCGTGCTCTGGCAGCGTCCTGCTGACGTTTGCTCACTGCTGCTGGTCCAGGTGCCCGTGAGAGCGCGCAGCGAAGCCCAGCGCAGCCTGGCTGCCCTGCAGAGTCCGCTGCCCGCAAAGGTGGCCCTAGTGCTGGCAGCGGCGGCCCTGCTGCCCCTGTTCTGGTGGATGGATCAGCACGCCGCCCTGGCCTCCCCCCTCTCGCCCCTAGCGGCCAGCCCCCGTTTTGTTGGGCTGCTGTTGGCCTGCCCTCTGCTGGCCCTGATGCTGTGGCAGTGGCAACAACTGAGCCAGGCGATCGGGCTGCTGAGCCGGAGCCCAGCTGCACTCGCCACCTGCGTGCCCCTCACCCCCGTGCAACTGGAATCCGAGCGGCTGTGCTTGGGGTTGCCGCTGCTGCTGCTGAGCCCCCTGCAAATCACCAATCCCACCCCGCCCCAGCCAACGCCCACCGCGTCGGAAGTGACACCTGAGCCTGAGCCGGAGCCTCCAGCGCCAACCTCCGCTCCTGAGCCGTTAGCTGGTGGCACGGTTGCGATCGAACCAGAGCAACCCACCGAAGAGGGCGAAAGCGCCGATCTGGATGAGGAGATCACCTGAGGGCACGTCAGCCCCACTCGCTGATCGCATCGCCATCGTCGCCAACCCCACCGCCCCCGAGGCCGCTAGGGCAAGCCACACCGCACGGCGCAGCCCCCGCCACGGAGTGCGAGCCTCCAGCAACAGTCGCTCCCTCAATGCGGGATCAATCGATTCAGGCTTGGATCCCATCGTCACGCACCGCTTCAGGCTGACCGCTGAATGCTAATTTCAACAGAATGCCGGTGTAGCTCAGGGGTAGAGCAACTGATTCGTAATCAGTAGGTCGTCGGTTCAAATCCGATCACCGGCTTGATCCACACAGAGAAAGTCGAGCAGTCGCAATCGAAAGAGCCCTCTGGCAGATGAAGCCAGGGCTTTTGAGCAGAGGGCCCCAGCCAAGCTGCCTGCTTACCGAAATGCAACGCCAGGCGCAAGCTGGTCTGACTTCAGCTCATCAAAAGAAAAGCTTCTTCACCATTCAGAGTACGAAAAGCCAGCAGCACTCAGAATTTAAATCTTTCAAAAGCCGATAATGATCGCGGCAAAATCACTAGAAGCAAAGAGTACCCAAGAAAACTGATATCCATTCTCCTTGCTCACTAACCCCAAGAAAACAGCAGAAGGCCCGTCGACTTCCAGCTGCCCACTGTGCCGAGAGCTGTATCCCCGGCGCCGCAGCGCGGTGATCTGGCGGAAGGCCTGATCCCGATCCCCAGGTGGTGTATTCAAAGCCGCTGTTGCGGTTGTGAAACAGCCTGTGCAACAACGCCACAACCATTTCCAAGGCCATCTCCCATGAAAAAGCCCCCTCCGAGGAGGGGGCTTGAGGGATTCCGTTTGAGCGTCACGCTCAGCAGAGGCTGTTGCCTCAGCCGATTGCCGGTGCGGTCAGAGCCACGGGGGTGGCCTCTGCTGCAGCCAGGTCGAGCGGGAAGTTGTGAGCGTTGCGCTCGTGCATCACTTCCATGCCCAGGCCTGCACGGTTCAGCACGTCTGCCCAGGTGTTCACCACACGGCCTTGGCCGTCGAGGATCGACTGGTTGA
>NZ_JAGQCZ010000020.1:0-26086 GCF_024346435.1 Cyanobium sp. Alchichica 3B3-8F6
AGAAACTGACTGTGGCTCCAGCCCTCGCCCTCAGCCTGCGAGGCGATGCTCTGCCAGTGGCAGCGGATCCATGCCAACCGCAGCTGTCGCAACAGGATCGGCAGGGCGGCTTCCGCCGCCTGGGGCCTGAGCCGCTGGTACGTCTGGAAGACGCCGTGATGGAAGGCACTGCGTTCTCGATCGAAGAGGCCGGCTTTGATGCCACGCTGCTGCCGGAAGGCAGCCGCACCCCCGGCACCGAGGCCTTTCACCGGGCGGTGACCGACTACTTCCAGAAGTCCTACGCCTCCATGGGCGGCCAGCTGTCGGTGGTGTTCGCCGCCGGCCGGATCGAGGTGGCCTGGGAGCCCACGGCGCCGGAAGCTCCGGCGATGGCCTCCATCGGCCCGCTCCTGCAGCAGCGCCGGTTCGATGAAGCCCGGCCCCTGCTGGAAACCCTGCTGCAGCTGCAGCCTGAGCACCCCGAAGCCCTGTACAACCTTGGCGTGCTTTCCAGCGAAGAGGGCAAGCCGGAGGAGGCCCGCCTGCTGCTGCGCCGGGCGGTGGTGGCCAACGCCGGTGATGCCCATGCCCAGGCCAATGCCCAGGTGGCGCTGGCGCTGGCCGCGATGCGGCTGGGCGACAAGGCAGAAGCGCGCCAGGCCTTGGAGGCAGCAATCGAGCTGGAGCCGCAGAACAGCTTTGCCCTGCGCAGCCTGGGCAGCCTGCTGGTGATCGCCGGGGCCTTTGCTGCCGGCGTGGCCCGGTTCCGCCAGGCCCTGGCGGTGGCGCCCGACGATCTGATCTCCACCTACAACCTGGCCCAGGCGCTGCTGGAGCTCGATCCAGAGGAGCACCGCGATGAGGCGGATCGGCTGCTGCTGCAGGTGATCGAGGCCCAGCCCTACGGCGAGTTGGCGAACAAGGCCAAGGAGCTGCGGGGCAGCATTGCCGCACGCGATCTGCGCGCCGATCAGCCGGAGGGCCTCCGGCAGGACGCGGTGAGCTACTGCCTCCAGGCCCTTCAGCTGTTCGAGGGGATGGACCAGCAGCGCTTCATCGCGGTGCTCAGTGAGGTGGCGGCCGTGGGCCAGGGCGGGCTCCAGATCAATGAACCCGGCACCGCCCGCACCCTCAAGAACCTGCCCGGCAGCAGGAGCGACCTCGCCCTGGCCTGCCTGATCCATGTGGGCATGAAGCGGCTGACGCCGGATCAGGACTCAGGGCTGGGGATCGAGGCGGAGTACCAGGAGGCGGTGCGATTGCTGGGCAAGTAGCAAGGCTTACAGCCGAGGCCCAGGCGGAGGTGAGCTACATCAAAACCGGATCCTATGCGCCCAGCGCATAATTTCGGCCCTGATCGTGAAACCCCCAGAAGCAAGGCTGCGCCAGCCGTTGTCATGGGCCAGTTTTCGATGTGGCCTGACACACCCGTGAGCAGGTCATCAAGCACTAGAGGCAGAAACAGCAGCAGGGCTGGCCGACCTGTTCACCGCAGTGGATTCCGCCGCAACCGCCGAGGATCCGAAGGGCTGTTTGATCTCATCTCCGAACGGGTGATGGATCCTGGCCCTCAGCGCAATGGCATTGCCGATCCTTCAAGCCGTGGCCAGAGTAGGTCGGAAATCGTTAGCGCCCCACGTGAATACTAGAACAAGAGTACTATACGAGTGCTCCATTAAGGGCCTCACTCTTCATCTAGAGGAACGAGAAATAGACATGACATTTATCCTGGAGAATGGAAGGGCTAATTACATACTTTTTGAAAATCTTACGGGCATGCTTACTGGCCTTTCACAAAATAGCCAGGGAGGCAAGGCAGACCTTAAGGATGCATCTGGCTTGCAATATGAGGTAAAATCCTATCCCGACTTGGAAGCATACCCTGGCGATAGATTCGATTTGTTTCATACCGCTGCATCATCTACTTTTGGTCCCAACAACAAAGGCCCAGTAGTAAAACGGCTACTTGCAGAGGGTGACTATAAAGGTGCTCTGGCGGTGTGCAAAGAGGCTGGCTATGATCACACTGATTATTTTATTTATACAAATACAGCAAAGTTTCAGCCGTCTTCCCCGTTTCGATTTGTTATCATCAGCAAGGCAGATGTGCTTGGCATGCTAGAAGGTCACGATCCGCGGCTCATCTCTCGGCGTCGTATACTGGTCCAATGTTCTGAGGTCGTGAAGCTGTGCTGAATCCAAGCTTGCAAAACTCCTTGTTTTCAAGAGATGCAACCGAAGAGGAGGTCGCAGCATATCTTAAGGAATTGCCTTGGCAGGATAAATTCGACATCGATCCAGCTAGCTGCCTTGTAAGAGAAGAAGACCCTCGCATAGACTTAATACAAGGCGACAATCTTGAGGCCCTCAATAGGCTCAAGCCTTCAATGCTTGGCAAAGTTGATGTAATTTACATTGACCCCCCATACAACACGGGAGCCCTGCATTTTGCTTATGATGATAAGTTTGGGCCAAATGCTGATGCTTCTCATGCAGAGTGGGTCGCATTCATGCGGGCAAGGCTTACAATTGCCCGAGATGTGCTAGCGGAGAACGGCGTCATTTTCATTGCGATTGACGACAATGAGCAGGCCAGGCTAAGGCTCTTGTGTGACGAGTTGTTTGGCGAAGAAAACTTTGTTTGTCAATTTATCTGGCATAAAACAAGGAAAGGCAAGGCTCTATCCCGAGTTGCTCGCCAAGTCACTGAATATGTTTTATGTTTTGCAAAGTCAAAAAAGCTGCTTGGCAAGGAGGGTTTGTTCGGTAGCGAGCCTGGTGCAGATGTAGCCAACCCATTTCATCATCGTCCCAATAAGCCTCGGCTTATAACTTTCCCCCCCAATACAATACGAACATCAATGGATGACGGGGATTATCAGCCTGGCATTTATGGCGACCCCAATGATAGCCTTTCGGCAGAGGTAAAAAAGACTTTCACTATCAAGGATGGCTGGATTAGTACTGAACTAGAGGTTTTTGGGCGATTTAGGTGGACCCAAAGGAACTTAGATGCTGAATTGCTTGGAGGTGATGTTGAGTTTCACATTCGCAAGGGAAAGTTTAGGATTATCTTCTATAAGTCTAATGGCCATAAGGCCCCTTCCAGCCTTCTTGATGATCGATGCGGGGTGGGAACTTATGAAGAGGCATCAAAAGAGCTCGAGGCTATGCTTGGATGTCAAAGTTTTATTTACCCAAAACCTACCTCTCTAATTAAGTATTTGATCAAGGCTGTGACTATTAATAGGCCTTATGCACTTGTTCTGGATTTCTTTGCTGGCTCAGGTGTTACCGGTCACGCTGTAGCACAGTTGAACTCTGAAATAGGAGGCTACAGGAGCTGCATCCTCATAACAGATAACAGTGGAAAAATTAATGGTCGATTTGTTGAAGATGCTGGCGACCAGGGTATCTGTAGTGCTATCACTGCGGTAAGGCTAAAGAAGGCCTTGACAGGCGCATGGGCATCGGGGCAAGTGGATGGTTTGCCGGGCTCACTAGTTCATCGGAAAATAGCTCGTTATAGCTCTGATCTTAGTGAATTTTCTGAGGACGGCCAAGATCTTGTGCTTGCCGCCTAGTAACTTGGATCGTTTTTGTTGTATTGCCAAGTAAGAGTGCATTCATTCATGTGATCACTGTATTTTGTTATTCTTTAATCTAGGTGGTATTTATACTGGAATAGATCGCTATTCCAGGGCAATCGTCGTGCTACGCAGGGCCGCCTAAAAGTGTGACCACGGAAGCTGGCGGGGTCTGACAGCATTGGTTTTGGTCGGCGGGAATGGCTTACCTCCATGCCCCAAATCCCTGACGCCGCGGCTGATCAGCTTGGTTCCAGCGACTTGATCAGCTTTCTCAAGGCCATCCCTGATGGGCGGTACCGCCGCGGGGTGCGCTACCCGCAGTGGTTCCTGTTGCTGGTGGCGGTGCTCGGGATCCTGAGTGGCAGCAGGAGCTCCCGTGATCTCGAGGCGTTTGCCAAACGGCATCGGCAGGAGCTTAACCAGGCGCTGGGCCTGGATTTCAAGCGTTGGCCGTCGGACGCCACCTTCCTGTACCTGTTCAATAAGGCTCACCTGCAGACCTTTGGCGATGTGTTTCAGGCCTGGATGATCAGCCAGATCCCAGGCGGGGCAGAGGGTTTGGAGCAGCTGGTGTGCGACGGAAAGACGCTCAGAGGCTCAGCTGTGGAGACCGATGACGGCGGTCACCGGTTTGTCGCTCAGGTCACGGTCTATGCCCGCGCGCTTGGTGTCGCCCTGGCCCAAAAGGCCTACGACACCCACGAATCCAGCGAGCGTGTAGCTCTCAAGGAGCTGCTCAGCACCCTTGAGCTTGAGGGCACCTTGATCCAGGCGGATGCTCTGCACACCACGCAAGCGTTTTTCGCTGGTGCCTCGCCAAGGGGGCCGACGTGCTCCTGACGGTAAAAGCCAATCAGAAGACGCTGCTGCGCCAGATCCAGTGCCAGTTCCAAGGCAAGCGTCAGATCCCATTCACCGCAAAGGCTCAGGGCAAAAAGCATGGCAGGGACACCTTATGGGAGATGCGGGCCAAGGAAGCTCCGGATCACATCAAGGCGAACTGGCCTGGCGTCAGCTGGATCATCGAAATGATCAGCACCACCGTGTCCTGCAGAGGCCATCAGGTTCCACGGGCCCACTACTTCCTCACGAGCCTGAGGACAAAGCCAGAGGCCCTGCTACGACTGATCCGCCAGCGGTGGAGCATTGAAAACGAGTGGCACTGGCCGCGGGATACGCAACTGCACGAGGACGCACACCGCTACGCCAACCGCAACGGCGCGCCGCTGTTTGCGTTCCTGCGGACAGTGGTCATGAACCTGCTGCGCTACGGCGGCTACCGCTCAGTTCACGCGGGCCAGCAGGAACTGAGCCACGACATCAGGGGAATGCTCGCACTGGGAGGCGTGGTCATGAGCACGACATGAAATTACTTTTAGGCGGCCCTGTCGTGCTACGGGTGGGGGCTCCTGCGATAGCGAAATGTCTCGAGGGGTAGAGGGCCTTCATGGTACATTTAATTGAGCCTGCCTTGGTGGGCTTGCTCAATGCGGATGTGGTGGAATTGGTAGACACGCACGTTTGAGGGGCGTGTGGCTTCGGTCTTGCGAGTTCAAGTCTCGCCATCCGCATTTAACCTGTCTTATCTGCAAGAATTACGCTTATAACATCCGCACTTACTTCTATTGCTTTAAGGTTGAATATTTTACTCTGTATTGAGAATGATATCTTGCCTGATGTGACTTGCGATGGCTCAGAATTCGCTAATGACCTCGCTTGGAGCGGTGGCATCGCGTTCAACCAGTCTGGTAATTCCGGGAGCAAACTTGGCAATCAAGCCAGGCTGGGAGCAGAGTAGCTGTCCTTTTTTTCCCTAATCTGAAGCCGCAAGAAAAGGCTGCTATAAGCATCGGTCTTTTGGTAGAGCATTTCAGGGAACGGAGCATCCCTGTAGAAGTAGTTTCCCGTGATTCATGCCCTGGAGACATCCGCATCGTTGAATCGGGTGTCGAGAAGCTGGTTGAAGTGAAAATTGGAGTCGAAACATTTAAGCATGGGCGCTCTGGGTCTTCATCAAGTTTCTGGTTCAATCAAATACGTGACGATGGCTGCCATGAGATCATACTTATGTTTGCAACTCCAACTCATTTTGTTAGTTATCAATTTGCAAGGGAGTCTATTCGGAGGTTGTCTTCATATGACACTGGCCACGTTGGTACGGATGGTTTGTTTGAGGTTAAGGCTATATTTAATTCCCGGACATGCTTGCTCGACGAGCTGAACGCCCACGGTCGTATGATTGACGTAGTTGCTTATTAAACTGTGGGGCGGTGTGTTGATTTTGGAGCGTAGAAGCATCCTTTCATCCCGAAATACCACTGGTTGCCCTTTTTGCTCTGTGCATTTCCGGAGCCCTTCCCAGCTTTGTTTTTGGTGGAGCTGGGCGCGGCAATCAAAGTGGCGTCGATGATCGTGCCCTGCTTCATGGTCATGCCGCGCTGTTTGAGGTGAGCTTTCACCGTCTCAAAGATCTGCTCGCCCAGATCGTTCTTCTCCAGGTAGTTCCGGAACGCTAGGGTCGTCGACTCTTCTGGAATCCGGTCTCTGATCAGCTCGATTCCCGTAATCCGGCGCATGGTTGGCATCCACCTCACAGCGCCTCCTCAATGCCTGGATCGCTGAGGCTATACCACTGCTGCATCAGATGAATCTGCAGCATGGTGGCAAAGGGGGACCAAGGGCGGCCACCTTGCTAGCTATTCCTGGGGTAATAGGGCTCGATCAGATCGATATCGCCTGCCAAGGCACCACCTAATCCATCTCAACGAAAAAACTTCCCGCGCTTGGTGCGCTTCCTGGCCGTGGTCGGCTCGTTGTCACCGAATCCAAGCTGCTTGCCGCCCATCAATCCAGTCGTGGTTTTGGTTTACAGATCCATTGTCTTGCGCCTCGACTGGGTTTTCCAGAGTTTCCCTAAATTTCAGCTACTTTAGATGCTTGATGCTCCGACTCGATTGCATCACGAGTCATAGCTAGCTTATGAGAAAGATCTGTTGATTGGCGCAACAAATCTCCTATTATCAGAGACTGGATTGGAGTTGCTTTTCCAATTGCGCCTCTTAGGTCTTCAACGCAAAAAGCAGCACTGTCAGCGGCTTTCATGATTTGCTCTCTAAACTGGGGATCCATCTTGGGGTGTGTTTATTTTATTATTTCATAGCATTCGCTTACTTGATTAGGCAGCAAGCTCCGCATGCCTTAGCAGGCGCTCCGGCCTTGCCGTGCACTGGCAGACCGCATGCAGCACACGCTCGGTCATCGCTGCGAGATCGAATCGCCGATTGAAGCGGTAGCTGAATGCACCCAGGTAGCGATCAGCATACTTGTCAAACCGCAGAGCGTGGAATGTCCCGCTGAAACTGGTCTTCACGTTGCTGAGTACCGTATTAATCCAGCGAAATTCAGGCATCTCATTCGGATGCCGCCCATTCACGATCACGGGCTGATGGGTGCAACCCACTGATCAGATCCTGGCAAAGCTGAGCGCCGATCCGGAGTCGATGGCCACGATCACCGCAGGCCAGTTCGCCGATCCACCCACACAGACGTGTCAACCAGGATCAAGCGGCGCTCCGGCGGAGGGGGATCAGCTCCAGCGTGGGCTCACTGCCGCCCAGTGCCGCCAGGCGCCTGGCGCTCTCGCGCTGCACCAGGGCCCGCAGGGCTTCCTTCAGCAGGGCACTGCGCTCCAGATCGCCGCAGAGCTGCTCGGCCCTGGCCAGCAGCGCATCATCGAGCGTCACGGTGGTGCGCATGGTTCCGCCCTGCACTGGCATCACCCTGCACTGGCATCAGTTAGTCATCGTCTGATGATGCGATCGATGCGTCTACGGCCCCTGGCTCGCCGAGCTGATCGAGCGGCTCTCTGTGGATCTGCGGAATGCTTTCCCGGAGATCAAAGGCTTCTCGCCCCGCAACCTCAAGTGCATGCGGGCCTTCGCCAAGGGCTGACCTGATCCCGACCTTGCGCAAGCTGCCGCTGGTTCAACCCCTGCTGCCGCCATTGATGATTCCGGGACCCCACCATCACGGGTCTGACCCTTTTGTCGCCCGACCCGCCCCATCCCGGCGTGGTGTCTTTTGTCAGACCTGTCGGCCCGTGTGGTGGGGCAACCAGCCGGGGAGTCCCGTGACCTCATAGGAGTCCGACGTTCCCGTCCCGTCAATGGCCTGTCCGTCTGCCTGGCTGGTTGCACCCCCTTACGAACCCAGCCGCGATGAGCACAGCGACAGCCCCTGTCCCCGAGACCAGCACCGGCCCCGATGTGGTGATCGGCGTCGACACCCACAAGCACACCCACATGGCAGTGGCCCTGAGCGCCAATGGCGGCTGGCTGGGCAGCCTCAAGCTGGATGCCAAACGCAGCGGCTATCAGGAGCTGATGCGATGGGCTGCTGAGTTTGGCAGCAACCCTT
The DNA here is from genome assembly GCF_024346435.1 of Cyanobium sp. Alchichica 3B3-8F6. Lineage (NCBI taxonomy): Bacteria > Bacillati > Cyanobacteriota > Cyanophyceae > Synechococcales > Prochlorococcaceae > Cyanobium > Cyanobium sp. Alchichica 3B3-8F6. Next base: position 7,989 of record NZ_JAGQCZ010000020.1, read on the forward strand.
TGTTTGCGGTGGAAGGCACCGGTTGCTACGGCGCCGGTCTTTGCCGTGCTCTGCAGACGGCAGGGCTGGAGGTGGTGGAAGTGAACCGTCCCGATCGCTCTACCCGGCGCCGACTGGGCAAGGACGACACGATTGATGCCGAGTCAGCTGCTCGCGCCTTCATCGCCGGCACTGCCCGCGTCATCCCCAAGGCCGGCGATGACCTGGTGGAGATGATCCGCATGCTCAAGGTGGTCAAGGATTCGGCCACCTACAACCGCACTGCCGCCCTCAATCAGCTGCACGCCATCGTGGTGACTGCACCGGCAGCGCTGCGGGAACGGCTGCAGCGGCTCACAGGGAAGGATCTGGTGGAATGCTGTGCAGGCCTGCGTTCTGGGGAGATGTGCACACCATTGGCAGCCGCCAAGATGTCCCTGCGCACCCTCGCCCGCCGCATCCAGCAGCTTGAGCAAGAGCTCGAAGACACCACTGCACAGCTGAATCGACTAACCATGCAGCACTGTCCGGAGCTGCGCAACACTTACGGCGTGGGTGTAGATATCTCCGCCACGTTGGTCGTGGCGGTTGGAGACAACCAGGAGCGGCTGAAATCGGAGGCCTCGTTTGCGGCTCTCTGCGGCGTCAATCCTCTTCCGGCCAGCTCGGGCAAGGTGGTGAGACACCGACTGAATCGCAGCGGTAACCGCCAGGCCAACTGCGCCCTGCACCGCATCGTTATCTGCCGGCTGCGGCGGCACCAGCAAACCAGGGACTACGTGGAACGCCGCACTGCTGAGGGCCGCACGATGAAGGAGATCATCCGCTGCCTCAAGCGATTTGTGGCCCGCGAGGTGTTCGGCATCCTGCGCGGTGGCCCCGCCGTTCGGACGGCAGCGGCCTGATCAACAGCCGGATTGGGTCAGTCACCCAGGCTCCCGCCGGAGCCGTTGCATGCCCCTCCAAGGCAGGCGGCGGCTCCGGCGGAACCAGAGCCGGCCGGCGATTCAGCTCTCGACGGGGATCAGCACGTCGAGTAGATCAGTCCGTAGCGGCTGGCCGGTTTGCTCTGGCACAACCAGAACAACGGCCTTGGCCTCGATCAGATCGCTTTCATTAGCGATGGCCTCGCCATCGGCCTCCCAGCTCTCCAGCGCCGCATCCAGCCAGCGAGCCTTGGTTTCCAGGAGAGCAATCGCATCGTCGGGGCTCCAGCGGGCCTCGCTGCCGCGACAGGGATAGCGCTGCAGAAGCTCCAGGATGCCGATCTCCTGCAGCTCAGGGGTGCCGGTGGGATCGCGCACCAGCACGGTGTCGGAATCGGTAGCGTTGTCGATCAGTTTCTGCTGCTCGTTCCGATCGTCGTCATCCTCGATGATCTGCCAGTCGTTGAGTTCGATGGCTCGCTCCAAGAGGGCCTGGATCTCATCCACCGGCAGTGGCGGCGCCGTCTTGGGTCGGGTGGGATGGTTGGCCAGCTGGATCAGGCCCTCTGCGGCATCGATGATCTGCTCCAGCGACATGTGCTCGGCCACCAGGGTGAAAGTGGTCTCGGTCAATTCATCGAGCGGTAAGCGCGGAGCATCCACGTCCTCTCGTACCCGATCGATGGCCTCCAGGAGAAGAAGCTGGTTCGATGTGGTGATCGGCTCCACAGAATGGTCAAGGCGGCATCGATTCCATCCTTGCCGACCTGCCTGGCTCCTTCATCACCGGGCAGCCCCCAGCCGATCACGCAGGTGAGATGGGGGGTTGACAGTCCATAGGAGTGTCTGACAGTCCTGGGTGCCGTCACAGCTGGGCAGGAACGCGGATCACCCGCTCCTTAACCACCATGCCCTACTCGGATTTGCGTGCGGGCTTCGGTCGGGGCGGCGGTGCCTCCTCGCTTTGGCGACACCCAGATCACCAAGATCCTGCAGCTGCTGCTGGCGGCTGGTTACGGCACCACCACCCGCGGCGGCAGGTTGAGCTGGCGGATGCGCCGAGCAAAACCACGATCGTCAAAGGAGGCGATCGTGTCGCAGTCGCGGCAACTGGCGTGATGCAGGGCGTCGGCGAAATCGAGACCGGATCGCAACCCGGACACCGCCTGCTCCAGGGCTGGGCGATCCTCCAGCTGCAGACAGGCGTGATGCAGCAGCTGATCGAACACCTCCAGCACCTGCTCCAACGGGAAGCCGTAGTAGCCCCGCAGCACCCACTCCAGTTCCAGAGCCACGGTCTTGGGCAGAAACAGGTCCTGGCCGGATTCGAGCAAGTCGCGCGCGGCCTCTCGCTGGCGCTGCGTGGCGTCATCGGCATCCGCTTCCTCCACGAAGTAGCGAGCCAACACATTGGTGTCGAGCCCGGTCATGGCCGCAGCAGGCTGGCCGGGTCGAAATCAACCGGCACGGGCGGGCGTTGGCTCTTGAGCAGGCCAAAGCCACTGGCGCTCATCGGTTGCTGGGGCTTGCAGGGCCGCACCTCGATGTGGTCACCCACCAGCTGGAAGCTGACGCGGCTGCCCCGGCCCAGCCCGAGCTGCTGGCGCAGGGCCTTGGGGATGGTGACCTGCCCCTTGCTGGTTATCGAACAGGTGCTGGAGACGTCCATGGCCCGACCTGCAGCGGTATTACCTGGTAAGGCTAGCTGAAGTACCTGGCGGTGCTCCCTCAGCAGCAAGGCCTCGGTAGCAGGATCCACGCCAACTTCGCCAGCCACGGAAGAGTGGAGCAAGACCTGCCGAACGTGCCGGATCTCGACCATCGCCCCGCTTGAATCCCAACAGGCGGCCAACACTGATCACCAGCGTCTGCCTCGTGGTTCGCAGGAGTCAGCATGAAATCGGCACTCCGGCGTTCAGGATGGAGCGATGACCCCAGCCCCCCTGCGCTGTCACCTGCTGATCGGCCCGCCCGGCAGCGGCAAGACCACCCTCGCCGGCCAACTGGCGCCCCTGCTGCAGGGCGGATCCGGCGAGCCGGCCCTGGTGCTCTCCACCGATGTGATTCGCGCTGAACTCTTCGGGGATGCCGGCGTGCAGGGCCCCTGGGATGAGATCCGCACCGTGATGCTGCAACGTCTGCAGACGGCGGTGGCGGCCGGCCGGCCGGTGATCATCGATGCCACCCACGCCCGCCGGCCCTGGCGGCTGCTCTACACCCAGCAGCTGCAATTGCCCCAGCCGGTCGAGTGGATCGGCTGGTGGCTCACCACACCCCTTGAGCAATGCAAGGCCTGGGCCTTGCGGCGTGATCGACCCGTGCCCGAGGCGGTGATCGAGGAGTTCCACGCCAGCCTCAACAACCGCTTCTTTCGGCCGGATCGGGCCGAGGGCTTTGCGGCGATCGTGACTCTCAACCCCGGCGGCGGAGAAGGCAGCGATGACGATCTGCGTGGGCGTTTAGCAGCCCTGGATGGCCGCATCCGCAATGCCCTCAACCGCCAGCGTGCTGTTACCCCCCAGCTGCACCGCTATTCACGCCTGCTGGATCTGGAGCGGCTGTTGTTTCTGCTCCGCCTGCTCACCAGTTTCAACGGCCTGGACGACAGCGATCCAGGCACGGCGGCCGAGCTGCTCAAGATCTGCAACCCACTGCCTCAGGGCGATGTGGCCGAACGCGCCGCTGCCTACCTCGGCAGCTGGAGCGAGGTGCACGGAGGCAACAGCGAGTGCTACGCCGATGCCACTGCCATCCGCGGCGACCTGGCCTGGCTGGAGGCCAATGGCTTCACGGGCCTCGACTGGCAGAGCGACCAGCCGATCGAGCTGGGCAGCGGCGGCCCCCCAGACGGGAGCAAAGTCAACGGCGGCCAGCCCGCCCTGGCGAGCCAGGAGGTGTTCCGGCGGGTGTTCACCCTGCTGCGCCACGTGCTCAAGTATCCATTCGATGCTCCAGAAGCCGCATCAGATCGGGAGCCATCGGAGCCGGAGACATCCGCCCCTGCTCCACCCAGGGCAAAGCGGGCCAAACGGGCCAACACGGAATTCGGCCCCTTCTACCGCCATCTGATCGACAACCTCCAGGAGATCGAGGGGAGCTACCGCCCCGACCAGGAAGCGGCTCTCCGCCATGACATCGAGCACGTTCTGACCCCCTACGGCTTCCTGCCCGCCGTGAAGGGCAAAGGTCGCCCCCACAGTCGCCGCCAGGGTTACGCGATCGGCACGGCGCTGCTGTCGGCCGATCAACTGCTGCAGGTGCACGCCCAGCTCAAGGCCTCTCAGGATCGCCTCAGTGATCAATCGCAGAAGCCTCTGCTGCTCACCCTTGAGGAGCGCCTCCAACGCGCTGGCATCCTCAGCGCTGATGGAACCCCCGACCGGCTGCGCCAGCCCCGGCGGGCCCTGGCGCACCGCTCATACACGGAAGAAAAGCCCGGCACTCTCTCCAGCCTGGAGCTGTCTCCCCGGGTGGAGCGGGCGATCCGCGACCGCCGCCGGGTGTGGTTGCGCCATACACCTGACGTGGTGGATGAAGAGCAGCGGAAACGAGGCGATGACGGCAGTTTCCGTGCCTGGCCCCTGCAGCTGATTTTTCACAACATCAGCTGGTATCTGGCCTTTGAAACCTCCCCGATCGGCGGCGACGGCCTCGGCCTGATCCGCGTGCTGCGCCTCGATCGGCTGGTGCTGACGAAAGAGGATGGCAACATCCGCCGCAACAGCGAGCAGGAGCACGCCCATGCCCTGGAGCGACTGGAGCGGCTGATGGACGTCTGCGGTGGCGTTTATTTCGGCGAGTCCATCGAGGACCAGCTGGCGGTGATGGCGCCTGCGCTGGGCCGCAGTGTCAAACCGCCATATCAGGTGCTGCGTTTTTCATGCACTGCCTGGGTGTTCAATCTGATCCGGGAAACACCACGGCGGTATCCGCTGGAGCACATCGCTTTCTCCAAGGCTATCCAGGGTGATGGCATCAAGGATCCGGGAACACGATGCATCCTCACCCCCAATCCTGCCGGTGACAGCCATCCCTATCCCGTGGAATTCCGCCTGCCCCATTGGACCGTTGCACACGACTGGGACCTGCACAACTGGCTGTTCCGCTGGGGCGCTGGCATCCGCATCGAGCAACCCATCGCCCTGCGAGAGAAACAGCTGCAGCAGGCACAAGAAGTGGTGGATCTGTATGGGCAGATGCCCTGATCCACCACCATCCACGCCTCAGCTCTAGAAGCAGTATTTGTTAAGCACGTAGAGCACCTCGTTTGGCTTGTCCTCCATCCAGAAGGCCTCTCGCTCGAGTGCTCTGAGGTTGCGACCGAATCGATCGACCTGCCTGAGATCACGCTCGCGAGATGCCGTTAGCACCATGGCGGAAGAGTTGATGCCAAAAGCGCTAATGGTTCGAAAGCCTCGCTTGCAGGCCTGAGCAACATGAACCGATTCATGCAGGATCGTTTCATTGATATGGCGCGCTGAATCCCCAAAACGAAGGATCCGGGATGTGCAGATTGTCAACTCACGCTTGTGGGTGTCGAAAAAACCATAGATATCCATTTTGTTGCAAACGGAGCCGTTCTCAACGATTCGCACCTTCTGCTGCACCAGCTGACGAACCTCCATCGCAACGGGGGTCAGATAGGCGACATAGTCCATAGTGTTGGCTGAACTCGACTGGATCAGGCCATCACAATCGAAACAGGCAGAATGCGTGAGGGGTGACGTGCGAACGACGCTCAATTGAGTCATTCAAACCTTCTCGCTCAGCAGCCCGAGATCGCCTCATCCAGCCCATCGATCACCGCCATCAGAAAGGGCAGATCCAGGGTGTCGATCGTGTCGCTGGGCTTGTGGTAATTCGGGTTCCGCATAAACGAGGTGTCGGTCACCATCATGGCGTTGTAGCCCGCATCCCAGAAGGGGCTGTGGTCGCTGAGGCGCACATCCGGCAGGGCACGGCCCTTGAAGGGCACAGGCAGCACCTTGGTTTTCACATGGGCTCCCATGCCAGCGCTGAGACCTGGCAGCAGGGCCGCAGCGCCGGTGTTGGCCACCAGGGCGATGAAGTCGCCGCGGTTGCCATACACGGCCTTCATGGCAGCCAGCGGGTAGCTCTGCTGCTCGGCGGTGTAGCCGAGCATCTCCAGGCTCAGCATCAGGTGCAGCCGCTGGCCCTGCTGACGCAGTTCAGCAGCCAGGGCCGAGCTGCCCACCATGCCCCACTCCTCCTGATCAAACGCCACCAACCAGATCGGCCGCCGTGGTGGCGTCATTGACCATCGGCGGGCCAGCTCCAGCAGCGCCGCCACGCCGGTGGCGTTGTCATCGGCGCCGGGAGAGCCCAATGGTCCGTCGTAGTGGGCGGCCACCAGCACCGGCGCCAGCTCGGTCCGCTGCCCAGGCAGTTTGAGGATCAGATTCACGCCCGCATCCGCTCCTTCCCCGAAGCGGTGCTGCTCCACCGAGCCATGCACCGCCAGCTGCTCGAGCAGATAGCTGCGCACCGTCATCAGGCCCAGTTCATCCCAGCGGGCATGGCGCGGACGCACCACCTGCTGGAGATCAGCGAGTAGCCGCTGCCGGAAGGTTTCCTGCTCTGACATCACGGGCACTGGCTGTTGCTGTGATCCTGAGGCGAGAAGAGTACTGATGGGGGAATTGACCTGCGATCGACGGCTGGTCGTTCGCAGCAGCACAGAAGCCATCCAGCTGCGTTGGATTGAGCCTGGAGGTCACAGCCATTGCCCCATGAAGTTGGCACGCGCCCCCGTCCCACTACTGATCGCCGCTTTGCTGGCCATGCCAGCTGGGGTCAATGGTCAGGTGGTCAGCGACTTCCCGGTCTGCACCAACTACCGCGAGCGCTATCAAGGCGGTGGCTACGACAACGATGGCAATTACGTGCCTGGCTTTGTCATGACCGAGCGCTTCAACATCGACTGCGGCACTGCAACCAATGGCGCTGGCTCCTACAGGCGCTACCAGGGCAATCCCCTCAACCCCAGCTGCAACCCAACACGCACGATCCTGGCGGGCACGCTGGGGGCGGGCATCGGTGCGGCCTTCAAGCGCTCCGCCAGGCGTTACACCGTGCCGATCGGCGCCGCTTTGTTCGGCTTGGCCTACAGCTGCTGAGCCTGGTGCGTGGCCTACGGCCCAAGGGCACCCACCGGCACCACCACGACCCCATCGGCACGGGGGTACCCGTACCCCTTTCCGCAGATCACGGCCAGAAATGCGGGTGAGCCAGAGCGCTGGCTATCGATCTGCTCTGAAAAGCGCTTGAGGTTGGCGGCGGCCTGCTCCACCTGGCCCTCGCCGAGCTTGATCTCGATCGCGCCCCAGCGCCCATCTCGCAGCTGCACGATCGCATCCACCTCCACGCCGTAGTCATCGCGGTAGTGCAACACCTCCCCGTCCAGGAACTGGCTGAGCACGCGCAAATCGCGGATCACCAGCGATTCGAACAACAGCCCGAACCACTCGAAATCCTGCAGCAATCGCTCCGGTGCAGCCCCGGTGGCGGCCAATGCCAGCGATGGGTCAACGAAATGACGCTTTGGGGCTTTGCGCAGTCGTGCTCTGGAGCGCAGATGGGGAGCCCAGGCGGCCTGATCTTCGATCACCATTAGCCGCTCCAACGCCTGCAGGTAGTCGGTCACGGTGCGCTCGTCCAGGGGGCCATCAGCACCACCTGCATCGGCGGCCAGCGTTGAGAGTTTCGCCTCAGTGGCGCAATGGCGGCCCAGGGAGCGCAACAGGGCCCCGACCCGCGCTGGATCACGGCGTCGATCATCCACCCGGCTGATGTCAACCTGCCGCACCTGCTCGAGATAATCGCGGGCGGCCCGGCTGGCGGCCTTCAGGGGCCGGCCCTGCTGCGCAGGCCAGCCGCCTCGGGCAATCAGCGCCGTGAGGTCCTGCACACTCATCCCTGGATCCGCAACGGCCTGCACCTCGCCAGCAAAGAGTTGCCGCAATGACACAGCGCCATTTGACACTCCGGATTCGAACAGGCTCATGGGCCGCATGCGCAGGAACCCGAAGCGGCCGGCGCCGGTGTGGCGGCTGGCATCGTCTGCCGGCACCGCTGAGCCGGTGAGCAGAAACTGGCCGGGCTGATCCGAGGCATCGACGGCCCTGCGCACCTGATTCCAGAGCTCGGGTGCCACCTGCCACTCATCCAGCAGTCGCGGCCTTGCTCCTTCCAGCACCAGCCTCGGCTCCACCGCGAGGACCTGCCGCGCCGCTTGATCGATGTCGAGCAGCACGCTGGAGGCGGCTTGCTGCGAGGCCGTCATCGTCTTGCCGCAGGCCTTGGGCCCTTCGATCACCACCGCACCGGCAGATTCCAGGAGCTCCCGCAGCTCGCCATCCACGATCCGGGGGCTGTAGGCAGGCACTCAGGGTCATCGATGCGGGAAACGCCGAAATCCTAATGCGGACATTGCAGGGCTTCTAATGGTGCTTTTGCTGGCGCAGTGATGCGGCTTTTGCTGGCCTGGTGCTCGGTCTTGCTCTCTGGAAAAAAGCTCGTGATTCGCAGGAGCCCTGCCCCTCCCGCCCCATCCCACCACGAGGATCCGACCAACAGCGCGATCCGACCTTGCTCTTCTCCAACCCCGAGGCCCAAAGCCTGCTGGCCAACCGCCACCGCCGCACCCCCTGCGTGCTGCTGCTCGACACCTCTGGCTCGATGGCAGGCGAGAAGATCAGCCGCCTCAATGCCGGCGTTCGCACCTTCCGCGATGACATCCTGCGCAACCCGATGGCCGCCCAGAGCGTGGAGCTGTGCGTAATCAGCTTCGGGCCGGTGCAGGTGCAGAGCGAATTCACCCTGCTGCGCGAGATGCCGGCGCTGCACCTAACCGCCGATGGCGTCACCCCGCTCAAGGAAGCGCTGGAGCTGGCGATGCTCAAGGTCACCCAGCGCAAGCAGAGCTACCGCGACCACGGCATCAGCTACTACCGCCCCTGGATCTTCCTGCTCACCGATGGCGAGCCCACCGACAACAACGGCGGTTTTTCCAACAACTACCGCCAGTTGATCCAGCCCCTGGAGCTGGCGGCCCAGGAGCGCAAGTTCACCCTGTTCACCGTGGGGGTGGGAGTGAACGAGGAGGGTCGAGAGGTGCTCAACGCACTCAGCCGACCGTTTGGTGGGCGCTGCCTCGATCTGGACAACCTCAAATTTGAGGAGATGTTCCTGTGGCTCTCGGGCAGCCTCAGCCGCGTCTCCCAATCCAGCCCCGGCGAGCGGGTACAGCTGGTGGATCCCATCGTTGGCGATGAGCTCTACGACGGCTGGGTGCTGTGAATCCCCTGCCCCCAGCCGCCCCACCCCGGGTGGTGGGCGCCCGCTGGCGCGGCGAGGGCCACGCCGCTCGTCAGGAGCCCTGCTGCGATGCCCTTTGGCTCCCGCCATCCAACCCACGGCTGGGTGGATTCGTGATCTGCGATGGGGCCGGCGGCACCCCAGCGGTGGCGCGCTCGGCCCAGCTCTCAGCCCGCGCCGGCTGGCAGGCACTGCTGCTGCTGCGCCGCCAGCTGGCTCGCCCGGCCCGCAGAGCCCACCACCAGAGCCAGGTGCATCTGCAGCACTGTTTTCTGCAGGCCTTCTGGCGTCGCCGCCGTCCCGGGCCGATCGCGGATCACACCCTGCTGGCCTGCCTGTGGGACCGGCAGCGGCTGCTGATCGCCCAGGTGGGCGACACCACCCTGTTGCTGCGCCGGCAGGGCCGTTGGCAACTGCCGCTGCCGCCGGCGCGGGGCGAATACGCCAACGAGACCACCTTCCTGCGGCCCACCACCCCGGCCAGCGCCGTAGGCCTGTGGTGGGCGCCAGCCCAGCAGATTGAGGCGGTGATCGGCTTCTCCGATGGTCTGGAGGCCGCGTTCCTGCAGGAGCAGCAGCCCAATGGCCCGCTGGCCGACCTGGTGCTCCAGGCGCACCGGCAGCACCTGGGCTGGCGGGGTTATCCAACCTGGCTGGCCAACTCCCTGGCCGATCCGGCCCTCGCTGCCCTCAGCGATGACGACCGCACCCTGGTGGTAGCGGCGCGATGAGCCAACGGGCGTTCATCACAGGCGATGGCCGCAGCGTGGTGTTGCCGGCTGGCCGCACCGGCCGCATCGGCGCCGGCGGGCAGGGCCAGGTGTATCTCACGCAGCTCGGCGGCCAGCCGATCGCCGTGAAGCTCTGCCGCCAGCTCGAGGAGGCGCGGCTGATCGCCTTGCAGCGCCTGGAGCCAACCTGCGGCACCATCGCCACCCTGCCCCAACAACGGATCTACCACTGCCGCGATGGTCAGCGCGGGGCACTGGCGGGCTATGCCATGCGCTACGTGGAGAGCAAGCGCAGCGTCTCAGCCGCGCGGCTCTTCAACTTCGAGGAGATCGCCGGCCTGCAGCGTTTCACCTGGAAGGACGCGGTGCTGGCGGCCCTGCGGCTGGCCGAATCGGTAGCGCAGCTGCATCGCTATGGGCTGGTGATCGGCGACCTCAATCCTGAGAACGTGCTGTTTGAACAGCAGGGCCAGGCGGCCGGCACCAGCACCTGGCGAGCGGTGATTCTCGATAGCGACAGCTTTCAGATCGCCAGCAGCGCTGAGCGCTTCCACTGCCCGGTCAGCCGGCCGCCCTACACCGCCCCGGAGCTGATCGGTGCCGACTTTGCGACCACCTGGCGCGATGCCAGCAGCGATGCCTACGCCCTGGCGGTGATCGTCTACCTGCTGCTGCTGCACGACCACCCTTACGACAACGCGCTGCTGCAGGCGGAGCCCGAGCTGGAGGTGACGGCCCGGATCCGCCGCGGGCTTTATCCCCATGCCGCCATGCCGGCAGCGGGCCTGCGGCCTGGGCCCTACCGGCCGGCACCAGCGGCGATCAGCGAGGCGATGGATGCCGCCTTCCGGCGCAGCTTCTGCTGTGAACCGGCTCTGCGGCCCACTGCTGCGGAGTGGATGCTGCTGCTGCGGGATCTGCACAGTCAGGTGGTGGCCTGCAGTCGCAATCCGCGGCACCAGCACGTGGCGGGCCGCGACTGCCTGTGGTGCGCGGTGGAGCAGCGCATCGGCACCCCGATCAGCCGTTACAGCCCTGCCCCAACCAGCGCCAAGCCGCTGGCCACGCAGCAGACACCAGAGCAATCGAGTCAGCCAGCCCCGGCAGACCCCCAGGGCAATGGGCTGGAGGCCCTGCGCGATCAGCTGCGGCTGGCGCGCGACCTGGTGGAACGCCGGGCTGTGCTGGTTGAGCAGCTGCTGCAGCTTGAGCCGGTGCTGGTTGAAATTGCGGAGCGTTGCAGCAGCCCGGAGCAGCTAGTGGATGAGCAGGCCGTACTGGAGCGACTGAGCGGGCTGCGCAATCGCATCAGTCGCTGGCTGGGGCACCGCCAGAAGGTGGAAGCCCGCCAGCGGCTCGCCGATCAACTGCTTGAACTGGCCACCAGCAGCGCCGCGAGCACCCTGCAGCAAAGTCGAGAGCTGGAGCAACAGCGCCACCAACTGCTGAGCCGGCTGGCTGGCAGTTGCACAGCGCAGCTGGCTGCACGCCTGCCCCTGCAGGATCCCGAGCGCACCGCCACGGCCCTCCATCGCCAAGCTGCCAACCACCGACAGCAGCGCTGGTTGCAGCAGCAATTGGCACAGCAGCCGTTGCGCTCCTGGCGCATGGAGGGCTTTGGCGAGGGGCGCATGGCGCTGCTGGAGCGCCATGGATTGGAGCAGGGCGACCAGCTGCTCGAGCGGATTGACCAGCTCACCAGCCTGGCTGGCATCGGCCGGGGCCTCCAGCAGCGTCTCCGTCAGCAGTTGGAGAACGAAATCCAGACCCTGCAGGCACAGATGCCTGAGCACCTCGCATCGCCTCAGATCGCGTCTGCTCTGACTGACCTGCTGGGGCCGGAGACGCTCGCATTGATCCACACGCAGCAATCGCTGATCGATGCGTTGCAGGCCGATGCAGGCGCCCTAGCGATCCGTTGCCGGGATCTCAATGAGCAGATCACCTTCAGCTACCAGCAGCGCGATGCGCTGCAGCAAGCCTTCAACCAGCTCTTCTCAGATCCGTCGTTCGCGCAAGAGCGATCGACCTGTTGATGGATCGCGGCGATGCTGTTGCCATCGCGATCGGAGGTGACATGAGCAAGCCCAGTGATTCCGCCGGCCGGGGCCGTTACCGCTACCAGGGCGGCAAGCCGGTTGATCCCAATGCCGGTGTTCATCCGGAGATGGCCGCTGATCAGGCCGATGCGCCGGTTGGCGCTGGCATCCCCAGTACCCCACAGGAATTGATCGCCATGCAGGAGAACAAGCCCGAGCGGCCGGAGAAGCCCGAGCGCCAGCAGAGCGCCAAGGTGAAGGAGGTGCTGGATCTGCTCGAGAAGCTGGACACCAGCGCTGCAGAAGATCAACAGGTCGCGCTGGCCCTGGTGCGCAAGCTGGAGACCTTCCACGATGAGGTGGTGGACGAGATGAAGGGCGACGCTGATGCCAAGCACACCCAGCTCGTCAGCTGGGCTGTGGATGCGGACAGGCTCTACAGGTCCCGCATGTTGCTCGAGAGTGTGGATCTGGAGTGATGGGTCAGCTCTACGCCACGGCCAGCCTGCGCCATTTGGCCCAGCGGCGACGTCTGGGCTGGCTGGCTCAGCAATTGCCCCAGCCGCACGCCGATGGTGCCGGGCTGTTGCGGCGGCTGGCCGCCAGTGGCGCTGGTCTGCCGCTGGAGACGCTTGGGGTAGCGAACGCGCAGGCACTGCTTCTGCAGCACTGGGCCACTGACTCGGCGCCGTCAGCGACTCGCGCGGCACTGCCGTTTGCGTTTGTGGAAGCGATCAACCTGGAGCTGAGCTACAGCTGCAACCTGGCCTGCAGCCATTGTCTGCAGGAGCCTCTGCGGCCCAAGGGCGCATCCACCTGGTTGGATGTCTCCACCGTTCGCCCATTGCTGGAGCAGGCCCAGGCCCTGCAGTTGCTGCGCCGCGGACTGAATCTCACCGGTGGTGAGGTGATCGCTACGGGCAGCCCCGTGCTGGAACTGTTGGCGTTGGCGCAGCAGCTGAACATCCCCACCCGGATGAACACCAACGCCTGGTGGGGGCTGCAACAGCAGATCCGCGTTGGCGATCACTGCTTTGCCGATGACGCCGCCTTGGTGGGAGCGCTGCAGCAACGGGGCCTTGGCAGGCTGGCCCTCAGCCTGGATGATCGCTACCAGCAATATCCACAGCTGCTGGAGAGTGTGATCCGGGTAGGCACCCTCTGCCAGCTCGCGGGCCAGGCCATCGAATTTGTCGCGACCGACGCCGAGCCAACCCTCCTGAAGCGGGTGCAGCTCCAGCTGCCTGCAGCCTTGATCACGCCCATGGAACAGGTGGACATTGGGGCTGCCCAACCGGTGCAGCAACGCCCCATGAGACGCGGCAATGTGGCACGACTGGCTGCGTTGTCGCACTGCGCAACGGCAGGTTTTTACCGGCCCAGGTATCTGCATGTGACACCGGATGGGGGAGTCCGCAGCTGCCTCTATGCGCCAGGCGGTGGCTGGCTGGGCAACCTCCACCATCAGAGCTTGATCGAGATCTTGAACGCCGCCGCCGCCAACCCCGTGGTGCAGCTGTTTGACAGTGGCGAACTGGAGGCGTTTGTGGCTGAGCACCTGACCCCTTGGCGCCATCTCTATCGCGCTCTGGACCATGGCTGCACGGCCGCAGCCTTGATTGCGCGATTGGCAGAACAGCTAAGTAGGCAGCAACAAAGTGCAGCCAAGCCCCTATATCCAGAGGAGCTTGAGCAGCTGCACCGGCGCCTAGCCAGAGAGATGGGGCTTGAGGCTGTGATGCAGGCTTGATCTATCTGGTCTGCGTTGGGATCTACAAGCCTCTGCCATGAGCTGCCCGGGAGGCATCAAGCAACCCTTGAACTGTTTGGGGCTGCTTGGTGATGTCCTTGCTGACCCGGGCTCGCCAAGGCGATCTCGCGCGAATGGCCCTCACTTCGGTATGCAAAAACTGCATTAATTCCGAACGGAGTCGTCGTTCGCACCAGAGCAGCTGCACCAGTCATGCGGATCGACGATGCTGAAACGGTCTTGCACTTCCCATCGACAACACACTGCATGTCGAACCGCCTGATCACTCCGTCTCAGCTCGCTTTGTTCAGCCGCAGCCCGGTGATCGGTGCTTGGTGGGAGGAGGTGCATGCCACCACACCGGATCGGGCCCCAAGGCCAGCCACCAAGGCGTTGGAGCAATTGTTGTTTGACGCGGGCCTCGAGCACGAGAAAATTCTGATTGCTGAGCTCAGGCGCGATGGCAAAACCATTGCCGAGCTCAGAGGCAAGCAGGAACAGGAGGACTACGACGCAACGCTGGAGGCGATGCGCTCTGGCGTTGATTACATCTGGCAGGCCTCGCTGCGCAACAACGAGATGCGAGGTTCGGCCGATTTGCTCGAACGGATCGAGCGGCCTTCCAGCCTCGGTGCGTGGAGCTACATCCCGATTGAGTGCAAGCTCTCCAGCCACTCCAAGCCGATCTACCTCGTTCAGGCTTGTGCCTACTGCGAGCTGCTTGAGCCAATCCTTGGCCAACGTCCTGAAGATTTCAAGCTGTACCTCGGCAAACGACGCTTTGAACCCTACGCGTCGGATCAGTTTTGGAGCTGGTATGAGCAGCTGCGCCAGCGCTACCGCGACTTTCGCGCTGCCTTTGATCCCAATCAGCAGCCAGAGCATGCACCTGGTGATCACGGCTTGTGGGAGCCGTTCATTCAGGAGCGCCTGGAAGCCAAGCGCGATCTAACTCTGGTGGCTGGCATGCGCCAGAGCCAGCGCCGCAAGCTTCTGGCGAGCTCGATCACCACGATCGATGCGTTGGCCGCCTGGCCAGACGACAAACCTGTCTCTGGCTTGGACCCGGCGATGCTGGCCCGGCTGCGGGATCAGGCCCGCATCCAGATCGCCACTGAGTCCCGCACGGATGATCGCCCGGCCCATAGGGTTCGCCCTCTTGAGCAGCAGAGCCGTGGTCTGGCGATGCTGCCGGCGCCGGATGCCGGCGACATCTGGTTTGACATGGAGGGCTTTCCCAATCCGGTGAGCGGCGAGAAGCTGGAGTATCTCTTTGGTGCTTGCTACAGAGACGAACAGGGAGAGCTCAAGTTCGCTGATTGGTGGGCGCACTCACCAGACGAAGAGAAGCAGGCCTTTGATGACTTTGTGCAGTGGGTGCAGCAACGCCGCGAACGTCACCCGAACCTGCACGTCTACCACTACGCCAGTTACGAGAAGACCGCCCTCGGCAACCTGGCCTCCCTTCACCAGATCCACCAGGCGGAGATCGATCAGTGGCTCCGTGATGAGCTACTGGTCGATCTCTACACGATCGTGCGCAACGGACTGTTGGTGGGTGCCCCCAGCTATTCAATCAAGAAGGTGGAGCGCCTCTATGGAGGGCCGAGAGATGAGGAGGTCGAGAATGCTGCCGATTCGGTAGTGCAATATGCCCAGTGGCTAAAAACTGGGGATCCTCAGATCCTGAAAGACCTCTACAAATACAACGAGAAGGACTGCCAGGTCACCGAGGGGCTGCACCGCTTCCTGCTGGACTTGCCCGAGAAACAGCCCATTCCCCCAAGGGCCAACAAATGGGGAACTGCTGCGACAGATGCCGCAGAAGAGAAGGCAACCACGGCCTATCAGAAGGATTTGGAGCTTGCCGGCCGTGAGCTGCTGCAGGAGTTGCCCGCCACGCTTGACAACGAAGAAGCCCAAGGCCCCCGCGGTTTGAGCTGGCGACTCCAGAGGCTGATCGGCCAGCTGATCGACTTCCAAGAGCGGGAAGGAAAGGTGGAGTGGTGGGAGTTCTTCCACCGTCTGCAGATGACACCGGAAGAACGGGAAGACGACAGTGAGGTGATTGCCGGAGCACGACTGGAGAGCGTCGAGGCGATCACGAACCAATCCAACGGCTATCGCTATCGCTTTGATGCCGAGCAGCCCCTAAAGCTGTCCGCCAAGGCCAGTTTCAATCCACAGTTTGCTGTGGTGCCCCTGCAGCGTGATGGCGAACGACTCCTACCGCTTCCTCACCTGATCAAGGAGGAGAAAAAAGCGCTTGGCCTGGAAGGGGTGCTTGATGACGACAGGCCAGATGAGGTGATGCTCAGGCTGAGCCACAAGCTGCTGGCAGAACTCAAAGAGGGGGGCCTACATGGTGGTGATCTTCCCCGCCAGGCAGATCTGGTGCCGCTGCCCAAGCAGATCTACAAGCGCATGCTGGGCCACCTGGTGCGCCTGGCCCAGGGCTGGGTGTTTGAGCGCAAACCCCTGCCAGAGCCGCTGCTGCACCTGCTGGAGCGCCGCCCGATCCCTGAGCTGCCAGCACTGAATCAGCGCATCCGCCAAGCACCGGGCACAGCAGCCCAGGAACTAGCGGCCTATCTGGCAGATGCCGACGGGATGGGTCTCTCCTTACAAGGCCCGCCTGGTACCGGCAAAACCACCGTCACCGGCGAGCTGATCGCCACGTTGGTGCAGGGCGGCAATCGGGTGGTGGTCAGCTCCACCACCAATGAAGCGATCAACAACGTGTTGCGCAAAGTGCAGGAGTGCCTCGATCAAAACGGCAGCTCCGCTTTGGTTGTGAAGGCCTCAAGCACCAGCAGCCACAAGGCGGATATGGCCTCCCTGGGCGGTAGCAAAGCTCAGGCCTTGAAGGAGGCAGATCTGCCGCCCAAGCCTGAAGTTCTGGGCGCCACGGTGTACACCCTGGTGAAAGACACTTACGACGGTGCTCCCTTCGATCTGCTGGTGATCGATGAAGCCGGTCAGGTGACACTCAGCAACCTGCTCTACCTCAGCCGGGTCGCACGCAACATCCTGCTGGTGGGCGACCAGCAACAGCTCTCCCAGCCGAATCGGGCCAAACATCCAGGCGAGAGTGGCCTGAGCTGCCTCGATTACGTGATGGCCCACCATGCCGTGGTTCCTCAGGATCGCGGCGTATTCCTGGCCACGAGCTGGCGGATGCCTCCAGCCCTGACCCAGGTGGTGTCTGAACTTTTTTACGACGGAGAGCTTCAGGCATCCAACGCCAACAGTGCCAACACGGTGCAATGGGCTGGTCAAGCCCAGGGGCTGTTGTATGAGGCGGTTCCGCATTCCGGCAATAGCACCGTCAGCGACGAGGAGGTGGAGCACATTGCTGCACTGGTAGAGCAGCTCCATGGCAAGCCCTATTGGAGGGCCCGGCTCGTGAACGGCCAGCTGAAAACCGTTGAGGGCGTACTTACCGGCAAGGACATCCTGATCACGGCTCCCTACAACATGCAGGTCAACCGCCTGCAGAAGCGCCTTGGCAACAAGGCCCGCATCGGCACCGTGGATAAATTTCAAGGCCAGGAAGCGCCGGTGGCGATTCACTCGCTTACGGCCAGCGATGGCGAGAGTGCACCACGTGGTTTGGATTTTCTCCTGGAACCCAACCGCATGAACGTGGCCATCAGCAGGGCCCAATGCCTTTCGATCGTGGTGGGTTCACCAGAGCTCGCTACTGGCATCAGCACCAGCATTGCCAACGTGCAGCGACTCAACCGGCTTTGTCGCCTGATGGCAGTAGGTCAGGGCGAGGAGCGTTGAGCGATGACCAACACAATCGGACTGTTTGTGCACAAATGAAATGCATTTACGACAGCTTGGGACTTGTTGAGGCGGCAAATCCTCATCCCTAGCCGTCCATCATCTCATGGAACTTTATGAGTTATGGCCTGAGTACCATGAGCTGATCGGGCAGCTTCTTATCGCCCCGCTGAACAGTTACTTCGATCAGAGGTGCGGTTAACGGATTGAAAATAAAGTCATCCGATGATTCATCATCTTCATCATCCTCGCTCAACTGATCGGTTTCCCATTCTGCTCCACAGCCAAATGCCAGACAGGCATCAGTTGATTCCTGGATCGCTATTTTGCCTGCCGAATAGCTCTCCTGAAGATCATCAGGGCTAATCCATGTTGCCTCAAGATCCTTTTGGCTAGCCGCCTTTGGCACCCATTCTGGATCTTGATTACCCATAAGCCTCCGCGACCCTGAGATCCCGCTCGGAGCAAGGCATGCAGCAGCAGACCGCATTCGCGATGCGTTCGGTCATCGCAACCATCGAAAAGCGCCGGTTGAAGCGGAAGCAGA
>NZ_JAGQCZ010000021.1:0-23013 GCF_024346435.1 Cyanobium sp. Alchichica 3B3-8F6
TAGCTGCGCTCAAGCGACTGACTTGCTGTGCTGCGCCGAGCAGTGGATCCAGATGCCTGCATATCTCTCCTGCTTGGCTAATCACCATGGCCAGCGCAGGGTGCCGCCATCTGTATCGCTAGGAACACTTTGATGAGACGTTACAAGGGGCTCGCTGCTGGCAAGTAGCGCGGCTGGCGCAGTTGAAAGAGGTGGTGGGCCATGGGGCTGGCGAGCACTCCCCTTGGTCTGCCCCGGCAGCAGCAGCGCGCAAGGGCTAACGCAAGTCGCTGCGCGACCCCTGCGCGCTGCTGATCACACCGGGGCCAGACGGCGATGTCGTTCGCCAGCTCAGCCATGGCCGCCACTCCTCCCAGCAGCACCTGCCCGATCCGCATCATCTCGATGCATCTCCTCGGGGCTGCCGGTGAGCTCCTGCGGGTGCTCTTCCTCGATCGCGAGGGGTACATCTCAGCTGAGCCGCACTACTTGCCCCGCGATGAGGCCCTGATCCTGGCCGCCAATCAGCAGCGGGTGCTCGGGCATCAGGCACGGGTGCAGGTGCTCTGAGGCGCCTGGCCGGAGGCTGTTTGCCTCCGGCTTTGCTCAGATGGCAGCTAAACCTCGTCAGCGGGACGCGCGAGATCTACGAGCAGACGGCTGGCTAAGTCCCCCGGGCTGCGCAAACCCATCTCCTTCCGAAGCCCTTCGAGCCAGTCCAAGGTGGATTGGCGCAGGTCAAGGCTGACCCGCACATATGGATCGTCAGCTGGGTTGGCTTCGCTCATTAGCTCCTGGTTGGGCTCCAAAGATCAGCAGGCATGAGGCTGGGTGCAACCCCACTGGCGGCAAAGCTGGACGTTTGCCGCAGGTGCTCGGCAATGCCCGCCGGGCTGGCGATCTGATCTACCCGTAGACATCTGACACGAATGGGGCGTGTGTCTTCTGAGGAAGGGTCGGTAGATCAAGGCGCTGGCGATCACGCAATTCGCCATGCCCGTTATGGGCATGAGTGGTGATAGCGCAAATCAAGTGCCCTGAAGCCCAGGCGCTTGGCCATCGATAAATCGGCGCAGGTTGACGCCGGCCTCCATAGCTGCAGCCAGTAGCTCGGCACGTTGAACTTCGTCGAGCCCATCCCAGAAAGCGTGGAACAGATCCAGTGAGGCCTTGCCCATCCCTACCAGCCCGAGCACTGAGAGAGGGAAGCCGAGCCAGGGGAAGATCAGCAGCACCACCCCCAGCACCAGACTCACGGCAGCGCCCTGCTTCACCGACTCCCACACTGTGCTGGCAACCATCTGGATCTGCACCCCCCGAGTGATGGTGCCACGCTTGCGCAGCGCCTCGGTGCGCAGTCCGGTCAGCAGGGCCTGGTAGATGGCGTAGACCACAACCCCGCCGAGTGTGGACTCCGCCACAAACTCACCGCCGGTAAAGCTGCCGCCGTTGAGGTTCACATCCACTGAGGCCAAGCCAGCCAGCGGTGCCACCTCGAGGCCAGCCTGGGGGATGCGGAAGGGGTCGCGGTCGCGGGTCATGGGACAGCTAAAAGATCCAATGGAATTTCAGCTTAGCCCTGGAGAAAGTGTGGTCATCGCTTTATGCAAGACCTGCATCACTCAGTGCAGCACAGGCTTCGCAGAGGCAACTAGCAAGGCTCAGCAGCGCACCCGAGACGGCCCAGTCCCTACAGGACGTGTCAGTAAGCAAAAGTGGGTGGGCTTCCTGTGTTAGAGCGAACGAAGCTCTCATTACCGTCGCGGACAGCCTGCCGCTTCTCTGCCATGAGTGTCGCCATTACTGGGAGGCTGAGCATGGCCGAGATGATTCCAGACAGCGTTCTGTCAGCTGCACCAAGAGGTGAAAAGTTTCTGTTCAACGCTTTTCGCGATGCGCTACCAGACAATTTCATTGCTTGGCACGAGCCGAGTGCAACAACATCCAAGCCAGACTTTGTCATTCTCTCAGACACCCATGGCCTACTGGTTGTAGAAGCCAAGGGGTGGTCAAGAGGAATGATTAAGGAAGCTGATAGCAATCAGGCCCTCGTGGAGTGGCCTGCGACTAGCGCAAGTCCAGCAAGGGAGCAGGTTCACACCCATCCCCTTAAGCAGGCCGAAAGCTACAAATACGCCTTGATGGACAAGCTCAAGGCCGAGTCAATCCTGGTGAACAATCAGCAAGGCGTTAACTACGGAAAACTCAGCTTTCCTATGGGCCGATGCGCTATCATGACTGGGATGACCAGGTCTGAGATTGAACAAGAAGACCTGTTCGGCACCAACCTTGCTCCTGTCTTCTTGCAGGAGTCAATCCTTTTTGCTGATGATATTGAATCCTGGTCGGACCTGAGCGACCGACAGGTGATCGCACAGTTCTGGGAGCTCTTCGATAGCCGAGCCAAGTTCAGGTTTCCCCCGCTCACCGACGATCAGATTCAGACCATCAGGGCAGTCCTTAACCCTTCAACCTCGGTGAAGCGCGTTCCAGCAACACCGCAGAGCTGGAACCTGCCAGGCCCCGTGCCTGAAGATGCGACCATCATCAAGACACTTGATCTACAGCAGGAGCGGGCGGCCAAGCAGCTTGGCGACGGCCACCGAATCCTCAGTGGTGTTGCAGGATCAGGCAAGACTCTGATTCTCACAGCCCGAGCGAAGTGGCTCCTTGAGGGGAACCCTGATCAGAGGGTGCTGATTACTTGTTTCAACGTTACACTCGCCGCCTATATCCGCTCCGTTGTGCATGGCGGCAAAAGAGTTGTGGCAAAGCTCTGCTCACCTGGTGTTGAAGCCAGGCACTTCCACGGCTGGGCAAAAGCCATTTGCGGATCTCTTCCTCAATACGGAAGCCGTGATGAAGACGATGTTGACGAGGAGCTGGCAACTCTGGTTATGGAAAAGCTAGAGGCTCGCCCTGAGTTGCGCTATGACGCCATCCTGGTGGACGAAGCCCATATCATGCATCCCTCCTGGTTCAAGGCACTAAAAGCCTCCCTAAAAGAGCCTGATGAAGGGTCTCTGCTCATTGTGAATGACGCCAGTCAAAAGCTGCGCAAACGAAAACGATTTAGCTGGGCATCGGTTGGCATCAACGCCCGCGGACGCACAAGGATTTACAAGAAGAACTATCGAAATACAAGGGAGATCCTTGCGTGTGCCTGGAGCACGTTGTCAACACTTGTGGCCTCAGAGCCTGAGGCAGAGGAGGCTTTCCCTGTGGTCATTCCCGATCAATCTGATCGACACGGAGGCACGCCAAAGCTCATCCTTGCCAAATCAGTCTCAAGTGTTGAGCAACTGGCCCTTGGTGCGTGTAAGCAGGAGATCGCTTCTGGAGTGGAGGCAAAGAGCATCGCATTGATTTATCGCTATGGCGGCGGCAAGTTTTCAGATCGAATTCAACGCTTGCTCACTCAATCTGCGCGTCAACTCAATGGAGAAGCACTCTATTGGGTAACACGTGATGCGACCACCAGGAGTAGCTATGGGATTAACCAGCCTGGCATTCGATTGATCACCACCCAGTCAGCTCTTGGCTTGGAGTTCAAGAGCGTCTACCTCCTCTGGCTAGAAGACTTTGATCGAGCCCTTGACACCGCCAATCTCGAGCAGCAGCTTCGTGATCTCCGAGAGCTCTACGTGGCGATGACCCGCGCGCAGGATCACCTCACGTTGATCTGTTCATCAACTAGCCGTCTCGGCGCCCACCTCGCCCAGGAACGGGACACCCTTGGCCTGGAGGTGATCCATGCCTGAGCGGCTCCAAACCAAGCCCACCAAGGGTTGCGTTGTGTTTTGCCGTAGCCACAACCACCTGGTGGAGGATGTGCAAGACCCAGCGACCGGCGGCGACACCGTGGTGCGCCTGGCCTGTCTGGATGACGACGCCAACGGGCAGATCACCGAGGTGTTCTGGGAGCGGGAGGTGGATGCCCGGGTCCTGGGTCAGAGCACCTGGGAGACGATCGGGCAGCGGGGGTTCGATGATCCGCAGGTGTTCTCCAGCTACCTTCACACGCTGCAGTGGAACTGCGTGACGGCCACCGACCCGGGTCTGTTCCAGTCCCCTCTGCGGGCGGGGATCGATGTGAAGCCCTACCAGCTGGAGCCGCTGCGTAAGGCCCTGCGCATGCCGCGGGTGGCTCTGTTCATCGCAGACGACGTCGGCCTGGGCAAGACGATCGAAGCCGGGCTGATCATGCGCGAGCTTCTCCTGCGTCAGAAGGTGCAGCGGGTGGTGGTGGTGCCCCCGCCGTCGGTGGTGCTGCAGTGGCAGGGCGAAATGGAGAGCCGCTTCGGTTTGCCGTTTGCGGTGATGAACCGCGAGTACGTGTCGCGGATGCGGCGCGAGCGGGGCTGGGGCATCAACCCCTGGGCGACCCATACCCGCTTCATCCTTAGCCAGGCGCTGGTGCGCAATGAGGACTACGCCGGGGCCCTGCGCGATTGGCTGGGAGATGGCGAGAAAGCGCTGCTGATCCTCGATGAGGCCCACAACGCCGCTCCTTCCAGCGGCTCCAAGATTGCGGTGGACTCCAAGCTCACCCGGGCCATCCGCAGCCTGGCCGGCTGCTTCGAGCACAAGCTGTTCCTGTCGGCCACGCCCCACAACGGCCACAGCAACAGCTTCTCGGCTCTGCTGGAAATCCTGGATCCCACCCGCTTCTGCCGCGGGGTGCCTGTGCGCAACAAGGCTGACCTTGAGCCCGTGTTGGTGCGGCGCCTCAAGGAAGACCTGCGCCAAATAGGCGAGGAGCTGCCCAAGCGTGTGGTGGAGCCCGTGGTGCTGGAGGGGCTGGATCCCTCTACGCCTGAGCTGGAACTGGCCCGGTTGCTCAAGGCCTACCGGGCGATGAGGGAGCAGCGGCTCAAGGGTGCGGGAAGTAAACAGCGCGCTGCCGAGCTGCTGGTGGTCACCAACCTGCAGAAACGGCTGCTCAGCTCGATCGAGGCCTTTCACCGCACGCTTGGCGTGCACTGCGACACCTTGCGGCGGAGGGACGCGGGCGAACGCCTGCGCACGGCCCGAGACCCCCAGCAGCTGAAGCTGCTGCAGCAGGGCATCGATGGCGACGACGAGCGTGCCGACGCCGATGAAGACAGCGTCGAGCGGGAAGCTGAGCAGGAGCATCACCTGGCCCTGGCTACCACCGAACTGGGCGCAGGGCCCGAGGAATGGGCGCTGCTCAAGGACATGCAGCGCATCAGCGAGCGCGCCCGCTACGAGCCTGATGCCCGCATCACCTACCTACGCCGCTGGATTCAGCAGCACCTCTGCCCGGATCTGGGGCAGGAGCGAGCCGAGTGGAACGGCGAGCGGCTGTTGATCTTCACCGAGTACGCCGATACCAAGCGCTGGCTGCAGGAGCAGATCGAGTCGTTAATCGCCGGCAGCGACAGGGAACGGGAACGCATCGCCACCTTCCACGGCGGCATCGGCGATGAGAAACGGGAAGCCCTCAAGCGCAGCTTCAACAGCCCGCCCGATCAGGATCCCCTGCGCATCCTGATCGCCACCGATGCCGCGCGGGAGGGGGTGAACCTGCAGAACAACTGCCGTTACCTCTTCCACTTCGACGTGCCCTGGAACCCGGGGCGGATGGAGCAGCGCAACGGCCGCATCGACCGCACCCTGCAGCGCGCCCCAGAGGTGTTCTGCCACTACTTCGTGCTGGCCGACCGCGAGGAAGACCGGGTGCTCGACGTGTTGGTCAAGAAAACCGAGGAGATCCGCAAAACCCTCGGCTCCCTGCCGCCGGTGGTGGTGGGCCGGCTGAGTGAGCTGCTGGCCAAGGGCATCAATCCCACCAAGATCAGCGAGGCGATCGCGCAGATCCAGGGTGTGGATCAGGAGGAGGGCTACAAGCACCGCCAGGCCCTGGTCAACCTGGAGCTGGAAGACAACAGCCGCGAGCGGGAGGACGAGCTCCGCCAGCAGGTGGCGCGGCTGGAGAAGGCGCTGCAGAAGTCAGAAGACTGGCTCCACTTCAGCAGTGATCTCTTCCGCGATGCGCTCAACACCAGCCTGCGGGTGAGCGCCCAGGGGAGCGGGGTAGGGAGCGGATCAGTGCCGCAGCTGACAGCCAAAGATCCAGCAGCAGCCCAGGCCGATCCCGAGCGGGCCGAATGGATCTTCCCGGCGGCCGATGAGCTGCCTGGTGGCGAGCAGAGCTGGGGAGACGTGTTGGATGCGCTGCGGCGTCCCCGCCGCCCTGGCGAGAAGCTCTGGGAGTGGCGGCGTAGCACGGTGCCGCAGCCGGTGGTGTTCAAGGACCCCAAGGAGGTGAATGCCGACCGGGTGCACCTGCATCTGGAACACCCCCTGGTGCAACGGTTGCTCAACCGCTTTTTGGTGCGGGGGTTCCAGGGAGAAGAGCTGAGCCGGGCCGCGGTGATCGCCACCCACGACGACACCGCCAAGCTGATCCTGTTGGCACGCATGTCGCTCTATGGCCACGGCGCTGCACGCCTGCACGACGAGGTATTGGAACTGGTGGCCGAATGGGACCCGGCCGATCCAGCCCGGCGGCTGCGGGTGCTGAACGCCACCAAGACGGACATGGCCCTGGCCGACCTGGAAACCAGCCTGCGTGAACGTCTCCCATCGGTGGATGAAACCATCCAGCGCCAACTGCGCGTCCAGCTGCCGGCCGACGTGGCCCAACTCAAGGACCGCCTAGAAGCCCTCGCCACAGAACGGGCTGAACGGGCCAAGGACCAGCTGGCCAGGCGTGCCGACGACGAGGCCAACGCCTTCGTGAAGGTGCTGCAGGAGCAGCGGGAGCGGATCCTCAAAACCCGCACCAAGCACGACAGCGATTTCGATCAGCTGGCCTTCGGCTTTGCTGACCACGAGCTCAGGCAGCTGCGCGACAACCGCTCCTACTGGGACAAACGGCTGACGAGGATTGACCGGGATCTGGAGCTGGAGCCGGCTGCCATCCGGCGCACCTTTGAAGTGGCCACAGCCGCGAGAATTGAACCGGCCGGCGCGATTGTGCTCTGGCCGCTGGAGGCGGCGCGATGATGGAGCCCATGGCTGCCACTCCGCCCCCCCTGGTGACCCGTGAGGCCCTAAGGAGCTTCACCCAGCGACTTGTGGAGCATTTCGCGCCTCAGAAAGTGATCCTGTTTGGCTCCCAGGCCCGTGGTGAAGCGCGCTGGGATTCCGACGCCGACATCCTTGTGGTGATGCCCTTTGAGGGCAGCTCATTTGAGCAGCGCCTGGCCATGCTTGAGCTGGGTGCACCCTCGTTTCCGGTTGACCTGTTGCTGTGCAGACCCGAAGCCGCAGCACAGCGATATGGCTGGGGCGATCCGTTCATCCGTGAGGCCCTGGATCACGGCGAAGTGCTCCATGGCTGAGCTCACCCCGTTGGTGGAGGCCTGGATCCGGTACGCAGATGACGACTGGCAGGACAGTCAGATCCTGGCCAGTGCTGGTGGTAACCCGCGCAGCATCTGCTTTCACCTGCAGCAATGCATCGAGAAGCTGTTTAAGGCGGAGTTGATGCGGCTGCAATCGCCTGTGCCCAAAACCCACAACCTGAAGGAGCTCTCTGATCTGTTGCAGCAGGCAGACGCCGGCTGGAGTGCTGCATCGATCGATCTCAACCGGCTGTCGTTGGCTGCCGTTGACTTTCGCTATCCCGATCCCAGTGAGCCCGAGCCCGACATTGATCTGCCGCTGATTCAGTCGATCGCTGCTGATCTGAAGGAGCGGTTGTTGGATCGTCTGGGGGGTAGCCGCTGATGGCTCTGCGCGCCTCTGGTGTTCACACCCACGAGGAGTGGAAGGGCATGGCCCAACCGGTGGGCCTGGTGGTGGAGCCTGTGGTGCTCAACCGGTTGGGGCTCTTCCCGGAGAGTGCCACCACCGTGCTGGCCGACTGGCAGCAACGGCTGGAGCAATTGCTGGAAGACCAGCCCGTGGACGAGCAGTGGCTAAGCGTGGCCCCCAGCTTTGAGCTGTTCTGTGAGGAAGTTCTGGCCTGGCAGCCCGGCGACCTACACAAGCCCGAGGAGATGCCGGCGCCGGTGGCCGTGCACCTCGATGAGTACGACGAGGTGCTCCGCCCCGATTGGATCGTGGGCGAACCCAGCCAGGGGGATGGAGCGCTCAAGGCCCAGCTGCTGGTTCAGGAGCTGCCCCTGGGTGCGCCCTTTGACGCGCTGCCCAAGGGCCTGGATGGCCGGCGGCAATGGGAGGCCACACCCCAGCAGCGGTTGGAGCGGCTACTCAAGGAAAGCGAGCACCCGATTGGCCTGCTCTGGAACGGAGTGGCCCTGCGGCTGGTGTACGCCCCACGCGGCGAATCCAGCGGCCACCTCACCTTCCCGCTGGAGCCGATGACCACGGTCGACGGGCGGCCGATGTTGGCGGCGCTGCAGATGCTGCTCGGGCCAGATCGCCTGTTCGAAGGCGGCGCCAGCAACACCCGCCTGCGGCCGCTCATGGAGCAGAGCCGCAAGGAACAGAACGAGGTGAGCACCCGCCTGGCCGAGCAGGTGCTCGAAGCCTTGTGGATCCTGCTGCGCGGTTTTGATGCCGCAGGGCTGGAGGCCGACGACCCCAGCCACATCTACGGCGGCTTGATCACCGTGCTGCTGCGGTTGGTGTTCCTGCTCTACGCCGAAGACGAAGAGCTGATGCCCACCGATTCGCGCTACGACCAGCACTACAGCGTGGGGGGCCTGGCGCAGCGGCTGCGGCAAGACCGCGCTGATTACCAGAACGCCATGGACGGCAGGCGCGGAGCCTGGGCCACGCTGTTGAGCCTGTTCCGCCTCGTCTACGACGGTGGCGGCTCCACCGAGGCCTATCTCCCTGCCCGGCATGGAGATCTGTTTGATCCGGAGACTTACCCCTTCCTTGAAGGACGCACGACGGGCACGAGCTACACCGATGGGCCCTTGGCCTCGGTGCCGGCCATCAGCGACGACGTGGTGGAGCAGGTGCTCACCAAGCTGCTGCTGCTCGACGGCCAGATCCTGAGTTACCGGGCTCTGGATGTGGAACAAATCGGCTCGGTGTACGAGGGAATCATGGGCTTCATGGTGGAGAAGGCCACCGGGCCCAGTGTGGGGATCACCTACAACCCCCCGCGCCAGAAGATCAAAATCACCGTGGTGGTGAACGCCGAGCAGCTGCTGGAGGTGAGCGGCGCCAAGCGCGAAGCCTGGCTGGACGAGCAGGCCGGCGTGAAGCTGAAGCTGCCGGCCAAGGTGAAACAAGAGCTCAAAACCGCCACCACCCTGGCCGAGCTTTGTGTGGCGCTCGACAAGAAACTCTCACCCCATACGTCCCGTGGCCTGCAGGCGGGTTCACTGATCCTGCAGCCGACGGCCGAGCGGCGGCGCAGCGGCAGCCACTACACACCAAGGGCGCTCACCGAACCGATCGTGGCCGAGGCCTTCCGCCCCTGGCTGGAGCACTGCAACCACCAGCCCACGGCCGAGCAGATCCTGGCCCTGAAGGTGTGTGACCCAGCCATGGGTTCAGGCGCCTTCCTTGTGGCGGTGTGCCGCTATCTGGCGGGTTGGCTGGTGCAGGCCTGGGAGCGGGATGGCTATCCCGAGGGCTTCCGGCAAGACGCGGATAAAGACACGGTGGCCCGCCGGCTTGTGGCCCAGCGCTGCCTGTATGGGGTCGACAAGAACCCGTTTGCGGTGAACCTGGCGCGCCTGAGCCTCTGGCTGGTGACGCTCAGCAAAGACCTGCCGTTCACCTTTGTAGATCACGCCCTCAAGTGCGGCGATTCGCTGGTGGGGTATTCCGTGAAGGAGATCCAGGCGGCGATGCAGCAGGTGCAGCTGGGCTTCCTGAATGAGCAGAACCAGGTGTTTGAGCAGATGGGCCTGGCCCGGCGCGAGAGCTTCGCGGAAGACAGCCTCACCGATGCGGGCTACGACCGCAAAAAGGCGTTGCTGCAGGAGCAGACCCAGGCCAGTGAAGGTCTACGCCAGGCCGGCGATCTGATGGTGGCGGCCTTCTTTGATGCACCCAAACCCAAAGACCGACCCGACAAGCAGCAGGTGTATCTGGCACTGCTCAGCGGCAACTTCAACGACGCGGCGCTGCAGGGTTCGATCCAGGAGATCCGCGAGCGACTGGCGGCAGGCGAGAAGGGGATCACGCCGTTTCACTGGGATCTGGAGTTTCCGGAGGTGTTTGGCGACGGGCGGAGTGGGTTTGATGTATTTGTGGGGAATCCGCCGTTCGCGGGCAAGAACACCATCGCCGAGGGCAGCCCCGACGGCATCCTCGACTGGTTCAAGCAACTGCACGCGGAGAGCCACGGCAATGCCGATCTGGTGGCTCATTTCTTCCGCCGCTGCTTCGATCTGCTGCGGCCCGGCGGATCACTGGGACTGATCGCCACCAACACCATTGCCCAGGGCGACACGCGCAGCACTGGCCTGCGCTGGATCTGTCTGAATGGCGGCACAATCTACGCAGCGCGCAAGCGCTACAAGTGGCCCGGCGTGGCGGCCGTGGTGGTGAGCGTGGTGCACCTGCACAAGGGCGCCTACACCGGCGTCAAGCTGCTGGATCGGCGGCCGGTGGAGCAGATCACGGCCTTCCTGTTTGCCAACGGCGGCCATGAGGATCCGAAGCAGCTGGCCGCCAATGCAGGCAAGAGCTTCCAGGGCTCGATCGTGCTGGGCATGGGCTTCACCTTCGATGATTCAGGCCCGGCCGACGACGACACGCCTGGGATCCCATCGCCGATCGCCACGATGGAACAGCTGATCGCTGAAAACCCAAAGAATGCAGAGGTGATCTTCCCCTACATCGGTGGCGAGGAGGTGAACAGCAGCCCCACTCACGCGCATCATCGCTATGTAGTCAACTTCGGGGAGAGGTCTGAGGATGAGTGTTGGCGGGAGTGGCCGGAGTTAATGGCGATTGTGGAGAGGAAGGTGAAGCCAGCGCGCCTAGCGCAGAACCGGGAGATCCGTGCACGTTACTGGTGGCGTTTTGGGGAGACAACGCCAGCGCTGCAGGCGGCTGTTGTCGAATGCGATCGGGTACTCGCAACTGCGCAAGTAAGTGCCATAAGAGCATTTGTGTTTCTAACTGGATGCAAGGTGTTCGATCAGCGACTAATCATTCACACACTGCAGAGCTCAGATCACTTGGCCCTGATGTCAAGCAGTCTGGTGACTCAGTGGGAGATCAGTAATGGATCAACTCTTGAGGATCGTCTCACATATACCCCAACGACTTGCTTTCAGACTCTTCCCTTCCCAACCGCCCTGCTCGAATCCAACGCCAATGGTCACGCCTACGAGCTCATGCGCCAGAGTCTCGAAGTCAGCGGCGAGCGCTACTACCAGTTCCGCGCCGAGTTGATGGTGACCAACAATGAAGGCCTCACCAGCACCTACAACCGCTTCCACGATCCATCCGAAACCAGCTCGGGGCCGCTGGAGCTGCGCCGGCTCCACGGTGAGATGGATCAGGCGGTGCTGAATGCCTACGGCTGGAGCAATGTGCCCACCGCCTGCGGCTTCGGCCTCGACTACCTCGACACCGAAGATGACGCCCAGCTCCCCGAGGAACTGCAGGAGCGCATCGACAGTGGCGACCTGTTCTTTTGGGATGCCAACGATGCCCTCGATTTCCAGGGCCAGCTGGAGGCCTACGGCGCCATCAGCGGCCGCCGCAAACTGCCCTGGCGCTACCGCTGGCCCGATGCCGTGCGCGACGACGTGCTCGCCCGCTTACTGGCGCTGAATGCCGAGCGGTACCAGGAGGAAGTGGATCAGGGCCTCCATGGTGGTGGCCGAGGCCGTGGCGGCGGCGGAAGCTCTGGTGGTTCAGGCACTGGGCGGCGGCGCGGTCGGCCGCCCCGGAATCCCCAGCCCGATTCCGGCCAGACTGACCAGATCGGACTGGCGCTATGACCATCGCCCTCGCCCAGCCACAGCTCGACGCCATCGCTGAGGCCTGCCAGCGGCATCACGTGGCGCGGCTGGATGTGTTCGGCTCCGTTTTGAGGCCCGATTACCGGCCTGGAGAAAGCGACATCGATCTGCTGGTGGAGTTCCAGCCGCTTGATCCCGCCAGCCTTTACAAGGCTTACTTCGCGCTCCTGAACGACCTGCAGCACCGCCTGGCATCCCGCGTCGATCTGGTAATGGCCGATGCCGTCCGCAACCCCTACGTCAAGCAGGCCATCGAGGCCAGCCGGCAGCAGATCTATGCAGCGTGACCCCCGGGCTTATCTGAGCGACATCCTGGAGGCTGCAGCAGCCATCCAGGACGCAACCAACACGATTGACGAAGCTGGCTACAGCCAATCGAGGCTGATTCGTTCAGCCGTCGAGCGTGAGTTCATCATCATCGGTGAAGCCCTGAAGATGCTGGCACAGCGGGATCCACAACTGTTTGCCGCGATCCCGGAAGGACGGCAGATCATCGACTTCCGCAACCTGCTCACCCATGAGTATCTGAATGTCAGTCATGCCGTGGTCTGGGGTGCCATCCAAACGGATCTGCCGGTTCTGATCGAGCACTGCACCCGGTTGCTCAGCCAGGTCAATGAGGGGCTCCGCTGAGCGATGGCCAAAGCAGAAGCCACCGTCGAAGAACTCGTCAGCAAGATCGAGCGCGGTGAGCTTCGCCTGCCCGAAATGCAGCGCCGCTACGTCTGGCGTTCCACCCGCGTGCGCGATCTGCTCGATTCCCTCTATCGCGGTTATCCCTCGGGCGCCATCTTGATCTGGGAAACCGATGAGCCCGTTCCCGAACAAGCCTTTGCTGTGGGCCAGCAGGCCAATCCCTACGCCAAAACCCAGCTCCTGCTTGATGGCCAGCAGCGGCTCACATCCCTCTCCTCTGTGATTCGTGGCGAGCCGGTTCAGGTGAACGGCCGCCAGCGTCCCATCGAGCTGCTCTTCAACCTGGAGCACCCCGATCAGCTCAGCGTCAT
Organism: Cyanobium sp. Alchichica 3B3-8F6; assembly: GCF_024346435.1. Classification (NCBI taxonomy): domain Bacteria; kingdom Bacillati; phylum Cyanobacteriota; class Cyanophyceae; order Synechococcales; family Prochlorococcaceae; genus Cyanobium; species Cyanobium sp. Alchichica 3B3-8F6. Next base: position 12,923 of record NZ_JAGQCZ010000021.1, read on the forward strand.
TACCGAGGTGGACGACAACAGCACCGATGCCGCTGATGAACCAGTCGACGTCAATGACGACGGGGAAGACCCCTCGGACGATGAAGCTGATGCCTCAGAGGACGAGCTGCAGAAGCGCTTCGACCGCATGACCTTCGTGGTTGCGACCCGCAAGCTCGAGCAGCTGCCCCAGTGGGTGAAGGTGAGCGAGGTGTTCAAGATCGACAGCGACGCTCCCTTCCTGCAGCAAGCCGGGGTGAAGGGTTTCGACGATGAGCGCTACCAGAAATACAGCCAACGTCTGGCCCGTCTGCGCGGCATCCGTAAATACGTCTACCGGATGGATGTGCTGGAGCGAACCCTTTCCTACGACGAGGTCACCGAAATCTTCGTGCGGGTGAACTCCCTTGGAGCCAAGCTGCGCAGCTCCGATCTTGCCCTTGCCCAGATCACCGCCAAATGGCGCGGTTCCCTGAACGTGTTCCAGGCCTTCCAGGCCGATTGCATTAAAGACGGTTTTGAGCTCGACCTGGGCCTGCACCTCAAAAACCTGGTCGCCCATGCCACTGGCCAGTCCCGCTTCCTGACCGTTTCCAACCTCACCCTGGATGAGTTGAAGAGCGGCTGGGACGATGGCTGCCGCGGCATGGAATTCGCGATCAATTTCCTGCGCAGCAATGCCGGCATCACCAGCCCGGCCCTGCTGGCCTCGCCGTTCCTGCTGATCAGCCTGGGCTTCTATGGCGCCCAGCGCTCCTACAAGCTCGCGGCCGCGGAAGAGAAGGGTCTTCGCCGTTGGGTGTTGCTCGCTAATGCCAAGGGCCGCTACAGCCGGGGCTCCAGCGAAACCCTCCTCGATCAAGACCTCAAGATCCTCCGCGATGGCGGTGGCTTCCAGGAGCTGCTGGATCGATTGCGCACCCAGGTGGGTCGCCTGGATGTCACCCCAGAAGAGCTGGAAGGCCGCAACCAACGCAGCGCGCTGTTCAAGACGATGTTCCTGGCTTTTCGAGCTGCAGACGCCCGCGATTGGCGCTCCAACCTGGTCATCGCCCTCAGCCATGTGGGCAATGCCCACCAGCTGCAGTTTCACCACATCTTCCCCAAAGCCGTTCTCAAGAGCACAGCCACAACCCGGGAGACAGACGACATCGCCAACCTCGCCTTCATCAGCGGTAAGGCCAACCGCAACATCAGTGCCAAGGAGCCTGCCCTCTACTTTCCAGAGGTGCAAAAGGCCAATGGCGAGCAACCCTTCCAGAGCCAGTGCATCCCCACCGACCCTGAGGTGCTCACTATTGGGCGCTACAAGGCGTTCCTGGTGGAGCGGCGGCGGTTGATCGCTGAGCGGCTGAACACGTTTTTGGGGTCGAGCGAAGGCACGGCGAGCCCGTGATGCTTTCAACAAATGCTGAAATGGGCTCGCACACTGAAACAGGGGTAGGCTTGCCAGGCCCGGAGGCTTTCAACATTTGCTGAATCAGGCCCTAGAGCTGAAAGAGGGAGAGTCCTTGGGTCTCCAGTTGCTTTTGGAGTTGCTGGCCCAGGTCCCAGTGATCCGTAGCGTGGAGCCGGTTCTGCCGCGAACCTGGGACGCCAGCGGTATCGATGCCCTCGTCGGGCTGCAGCTGGAAGACCGGCTGCAACCACTCGCTTGTGCCGTGCTGGCCAATGGACAGCCCCGTCATGTGCGCTTGGCCCTCTGGGAACTCACCCATGCGATACGGCGGGATTGCCCTGACGCCATCCCACTGCTGATCGCTCCCTTCCTCTCCCCCGCCAGCCAGGCCATCTGCAAGGAACACAAGGTCGCCTTTCTGGATCAGCAGGGCAATGCCCGCCTGGTCTTTGATGGCGTGTTCATTGAGAGGGTGGCAGCAGGGAAGCCTGCCTCGGTACGCCGAGATCTCAAGAGCCTGTTCACCCCCAAGGCCGCCCAGGTGTTGCGGCTTTTGCTCAGAGATCCCTGGCGCCCATGGCGGGTCACAGAACTCGCGGAAAAGGCAGAGGTGAGCCTCGGACAAGTGAGTAACGTTCGAAGGGGGCTCCTTAATCGGGAATGGGCCACCGTGACGCAGGAAGGCCTGGCACTCAATGACCCCGATGCCTTGCTTGATGCCTGGAGCGAGGCCTATGCAGGTTTGGGTGGCAAGAAGATGAGCTACTACACCACGCTGCACGGGAAAGGACTGGAGGATGCCTTCCTGGAGCTGTTCCGTGATCAGCGGGATCGGCCTGGGGTGTTGCTGGCGTCCTTCACCGCCGCTAAGTGGCTGGCGCCCTATGGGCGTATTGCCACCCACAACCTCCTCAGTCAGCCTGCGGAGCTGGAGCACTTGCATCACACCTTGGCACTGCAGCCAGCTGTCAATGGCGCCAATGTTGTCGTCACCATGCCGGCTCACGAAGGTGTATTCCTCGATGCTGTGCACCCGTCCCCTGGCATCGTCTGCACAAGCCCTGTACAAACATTCCTTGATCTTTCCGCGGCAGGGGAACGCAGCAAGGAAGCCGCTGAGCATCTGCGCAGCAAACTTCTGAGGTGGACACGATGAGCCCCCTGGAACCTCAGTCGGCTGCTGACTACGACGATAGGAGTACGGAAGCTGTTAAATCAGTACTGCTGGAGATAGGCCAGATTCTGGGCAGCTACAAAGGCAAATTCGTGGTTGTGGGAGGCTTGATTCCCTGGCTACTCCAGAACGATGATGAGATGCCTCATGTGGGCAGCCTCGACATCGACCTTGGCCTTGATCCTTCAGCACTTGCCGATGGCGAGTATGCGAGTCTGATCAAATTGCTGAAAGGTCAAGGCTATCGACAGCGAAATGATCTCAACCCCGAACTCAAGCCATTCCAGCTTGTGCGTGAGCTGCCACAGGAGGACGGCTCAGCGCCGATTGAAGTCGTCGTTGATTTCCTGATGCAGAGAAACGTCAAGGTTGCCAAGAATGATCCACCTTTGCTCGAGGACTTTCGTGTCCAGGGAGTCAACGGGACAGATCTCGCAATCCGACTTGCCGAGAACTTCAGGCTGAGCGGGAGCATGCCGGGAGGAGGCACAAATACAGTCACCATCTCCGTCTGCTCAATACCCGCCTTTCTTGTCATGAAGGGATTCGCGATCCAGAATCGACACAAGCAGAAAGACGCCTACGATATCTATTACGTCGTTCGTAATTATCGCGATGGTATCTCGGCCTTGGCCGAAGCATGTCGCCCTGTTTTGAACGAACCCGAAGGCCGGGAGGGGTATGGCTACATCGATGGTAAGTTCGGCGCATTCGATGACTATGGCCCAACTTTTGTCCGCAAGTTTGTGGAAGAAACCGATGTGTTGCAGGAGCGAACCCCAGATCAGTGGCAGCAGGATGCCTTTGGTGTCGTTGACCAGTGGCTCAAGGAACTCGGACTGAAAGAGTCATGAGCGATTCGATGGCGACCTCTGCGCAGATTCGCAGCCAGCTGATCCAAGCCCTCACCCTGGATCTTGTGGGTCCAACCCCACACATCCTTGCCCAGCTGGAGCTGGACGGGCGCGCGGAAGAGGCAGCGGAACTGCGCGAAGAGGTGCTCGATCGCCCCCCCATCCGCTGGTACCAAAGCGGTTTCCTCATTCCAAGTGAGACCAGCCTGGGCGATCGTGCCGATGATGCGGCCGACGACGAGTTCGCGGGCCTCGATGGCCAGAACCTCTCCGCCAAACGCAAAAGCAATGCCAGCGCCGACGACACCGGTGCCAGTGAAGCGGGGCCGGCACGGCGGGTGTTCTTCACCTGCTCCGTTGGTTTAAGCCTGCTCATACCGGCCGCAACCGGGCTCGAGGTCACGGTGCATTGGGCCAGCTACAAGCCCACCACTCCGCCAGAAGACAGCAAGGCCGACGAGGCCTGGTTACGCGAACCCCACTCCGAGCCACTCAGCCTCCCGGCCGAGCTGTTTGATCCGAGCGGCCGATCGGCTCAGTCCAAGGAGGTGCCCGGCAGCGATGGCCTGATGCTCCGCTGGCACCTCAGGCCTGCTCCTGCGGATCAGGGCTACCCCCCTGGCGCTGTTGCTGTGAGCCTGTTCCTCACCAACGAACGCAGCTTCGAAGGGCGCAGCGCAGAAGACCGTGACCGCGCCAGTGCCTACCAGGTGCAGCTGGATGTGGGCTGCAGCACCGGCTTCCTGGAACGCCACGACCCGCGCGCCGCTGATCTGGACGCCAACGCCAACGACTGGGACCATCGCGTCAACAATCTCCACTACCGGGGTGACCACGAATTCGCCGTGGGGCACAACATCTCCGTGGCTCCCCGGATTGATGCCAGCGGCCACTGCCACCAGATCAGCACCACCTGGCTGCCCCAGGCCACTGTTGAAAAGGTGCTGCCCAGGGTTGAGGAGCTGGAAGCCGGCGGTCTGGTGCTGTCGATGGCGGAGCTGGATCGTCTGGCCAGCGAAGGGGCTGGCCTGCTGCAGGCAGCCCTGAGTCCTCTCGTGACGGCTTACACAGAGTGGATCGAGAAGCAGGGCGCTACGGCGGCCACGGCCAGCAAGCAGCAGCAGGCCACCGCCACTGAACTCCTGCAGGAGGCCAGCAAGCAAGCCAGGCGGATCGAACGAGGCATCGAAGCGCTTGAAAACGAACAGGTGAGGCTGGCCTTTGCCATCACCAACCGGGTGATGGATGCGGCGGCCCGTCAGCGGTTTGGAGTCATGCGCGGCCGCAAGCCAGCCGATGTGAAGCCCTGCTGGCGTCCGTTCCAGCTCGCCTTCCTGCTGATGAATCTCGTCGGGATGGTCGAGCCCACCGATGCGGACCGCGACACCATCGATCTGTTGTTCTTTCCCACCGGTGGCGGCAAGACCGAGGCCTACCTGGGTTTGGCGGCCTACACGTTGGTGCTGCGCAGGCTGCGCCACGAAGGATCGATCGAGTCAGCAGGCATGAGCGTGCTGATGCGCTACACCCTCCGCCTGCTCACCCTCGATCAGCTCGGCCGGGCTTCCACCTTGATCTGCGCGCTGGAGCTGGAACGCCGCAAGGATCCAGAGCGGCTCGGCAAATGGCCCTTTGAGATCGGCTTGTGGGTGGGGCAGAGCGGCACCCCCAACAAGCTGGGGCGCAAGGGAGATGGTGACGACAACAGTGCCCGCTCCCGCGTGCTGGCCTGGAGCGGTGGCGATAACAAGCCGATTCCGATCGACAACTGCCCCTGGTGCGGTACCGAGCTGGGCAAAGCCTCCCTTCTCGACGACCGCCCAGCCGTGGTCCGCGGGGTGTTCCGCCTGCTTCCCGATGCCGATCATCCCAAGGAGCTGAGGGTCTGTTGCCGCAACCGTCAGTGCCGGTTCTCGGGTGACAGCACCCTGCCGCTGGTGGCCGTAGACGAGATGCTTTATCAACGCCTGCCGGCCTTCGTGATCGCCACGGTCGACAAGTTCGCCGCCCTGCCCTGGGTGGGAGCAACCGGAAAGTTGTTCGGCCGCGTCTCCCATGCCCAGCCAGGCAAGGGCTTCTTTGGTCCCAGTGATGGAACCGATCAGGCCGGAGCATCGCTGCCCCATGGCCTGGAACCACCGGATCTGATCATTCAGGACGAACTGCATCTCATCTCCGGGCCCCTCGGCTCGATGGGCGGTCTCTATGAAGCCGTGATCGATGAACTCTGCGCCCGCCAGGTGGAGACATCCACTGGAATGCAGACCGTGCGGCCCAAGATCGTGGCCTCCACCGCCACCGTGCGCCGCGCCAGCCAGCAGATGCAGGCTCTGTTCGGCCGGTGCAGCCCACCAGCCGTCTTCCCGGCCCCCGGCCCTGATCGGCGCGATTCCTTCTTCTCCTACACCGCCTCGGTGTCAGAAGCGCAAGGGAGAATCTACGTCGGTGTGTCAGCACCGGGTCGCAACATCAAGGCCCTGCTGCTGCGGGTGGGACTGGCCTTGATGAGCACGGCCCAGAAGCTCTACGCCCAGGCCGAAAAGGAACGAAAGGCCCGCGAGAAACGAGGCGAAGACAAGGGGCCCAACCCGGTTGACCCTTACATGACCTTTCTGGGTTACTTCAATACCATCAAGGAGCTCGGCATCACCCGCCGGCTGCTTGAAGAAGAAGTCACCTCCTTGCTCACCACCTACGACCAGCGTCGTCGTCTCAACGAAAGCAGCGCGCGATACGCCCGCCGCAAGATCGCCAACGAACCCCTGGAGCTCACCTCACGGGTGCCCACCTCAGAAGTCAGCACCACCAAGGCCCGCCTCGAGCTCAGCTTCGACAACGAGAAGCAACGGGTCGATACGGCACTGGCCACCAACATGATCTCGGTCGGTCTCGACATCAGCCGCCTCGGCCTGATGGTGATGCTGGGCCAGCCCAAAACCACCGCCGAATACATCCAGGCAAGCAGCCGGGTCGGTCGCGACGACCAGCGCCCTGGCCTGGTGGTGGTTCTGCTCAACCCCAACCGCCCGCGCGACCGCTCCCACTACGAGCGCTTCAGCTTCTGGCACTCGGTCTTCTATCGCGATGTGGAGGCCACCAGCGTTACGCCCTGGTCGTCGAGAGCCCTGCAGCGGGGGCTGCCGGCCATCACGGTGGCGCTCGCCAGGCACCTCAGCCCCGAGCTCAGCTGGGCCAAAGATGCAGGCAACGCTGAGGCGATCGATGCCATCCAGGCTGAAGTGGCCCAACGGCTGGGTGATCGGGCCCGCCGCTCAGCCCCCAGCAAGGCCCTCAGCGAACACACCCAAGCTGAAGTACATCAGCGAGTGATGAACCTGCTCGACAAGTGGATCCGCATCGCCCGTGATAACGGCGGGCTGCTTCAGTACGGCCGAGAAGCGGGGGAAGTGGCTCCCCTGCTTCATACCCCGCTGGACCCCGATCTCAAGGAACTCAAAGCGATGGAGCAGGAATTCCTGGCCAACTGGAGCCTGCGCGATGTGGAACCGAGCGCTGCTCTGATCCGCCAACGCCCCGATGGCGATGGGGAGGGGAGCTGATGGCTCGCCAGCCCACCAGCCGCCCCCAGGGGGAAGTGCGGCACAGCCAGCTCATCACCACCTATGGCCCAGGCGCCATGGTGGATCTGCCCGATTGCTCCGTGGTGATCGGGGGCCTCAACTTCTGGATGTATGGCCCCGATCAGCCCCCTGAAGAGATCGATGAACCACGACTGATCGCCAAGCTGCGCCAAAGCCTCAATGTGGGCTCCCTGCGCTTGCGCAAACCCCCTGTCTACGACGTTGGACCCGGCGGTCAGAGCCGCCCGGGCGGCATCCGCAGTCCCGAGTTCCCCAATTGGTTCGTGGCCCAGCTGGATGAAACCAGGGAGTTTGATGGCAAGATCTACCGCAGCCGCCCGCTGGTGGAGGGCGCACGCCTCGACAAACGCAAGTACGTCGATGCAGACCGCAAGGCGCATCGCGTCGTACCAGTGCGCTTCGTGCAGAGCTGCCCCAATGGCCATCTCAGCGATATCGACTGGCGTGAGTTCGTACACCGCGGCAAAACAACATGCCGGTCCACACTTTGGCTCGATGAGGCCGGGGCGGGCAACGACTTCACCGAGATCTTTGTGCGCTGCTCCAATCCAACGTGCATGGAGAAGCACGGGCGCAGGCAGCTGTCGGAGGCCAAGCAAAAACTCAAAGGCGACGATGACGAGCGACCCGCGCTCGGTTTCTGCCAGGGGCATCGGCCCTGGCTGGGTCCTTTCGGCCAGGAATTCTGCGACAACGGCAAGGGCAATGGCGGCAGCTATGCCAATCGCCTGCTGGTGCGTTCCGCAAGCAATGCCTACTTTCCCGAGTTGATCTCGGCAATCTCCATCCCCGAACCGATTGACGCTGTGCGGGAGGTGATCAGTAACCATCTCAAGGCCTTTGAGAAGATCACCAGCGCCGCAAAACTCGAAGTTTGGCTGGAAGACTTCGCTCCCGACCACATCAAAGAGCCTCTGGCTGGCACAGCGCCTGATTTGATCCTCCAAGCCTTGGAAGCCATCCGTGGCGGTGAGGCTGCTCCGGAGAAGACCGAGGCCCTCAAGCGCCAGGAGCTTCGCGCCTTGATCGGCCCCATCGATGGGCTCCGGCGCGGCACGGGCAGCAGCCGCTTTGAGGCCGAAAACCTTGATCTAGCAGCCAAACCAGCTTGGTTCCGGCAGCGCGTCAACCGGGTGTTGAAGGTGCACCAGCTGCGGGAAGTGATGGCCCTGCTCGGATTCACCCGACTGGAGCCCGTGGTCAGCCAGATCGATGGTGATCCCCTCGACCTAGGCGTCAAGCGCGCCCAGATCGATGTGAAGGAAGCCACCTGGCTACCGGCCGTGGAAAACCTCGGGGAGGGGATCTTCCTCAGCTTCGATTCAGACGCCATCCGCAACTGGCTCAAGAGTGACGGTGCTGCTCAGCACCTCTCAAAGCACCGTGATGCCTTCAAAACCTGGAACAAAGAGCACGGGCTCACGGAGGACAAGTTTCAGTGGCCCGGCGGCGCCTACGTGATGCTGCACAGCCTCGCCCATCTGCTGATCACCGAAGCCGCGCTTGATTGCGGCTACGGGGCCTCGGCAATCAAGGAGAGGATCTACGCCTTCGATGACATCGGTTACGGCATCCTTCTCTACACCGGTGGCAGCGGTTCGGAGGGCTCGCTCGGGGGCCTGGTGGGCCTGGCTGATCGCATTGATGAACTGCTAGCGATGGCGCTGGAGCGAGCCGCCCTGTGCTCCAACGACCCCTTCTGCGCCAGCCATGAACCCAACAGCGAACTGGAGAAGCGTTACGCCCATGGCGCTGCCTGTCATGGCTGTCTGCTGATCGCCGAAACCAGCTGTGAACGCCGTAATGAGTTTCTCGATCGCGCCCTTGTCGTGCCCACCTTGATCCAGCGCGATGCGGCCTTCTTCACGGAAGGCCCCTGATGGCAGCGGCCTTCCCCCATCTGAGTACCGCAGAACTGGAGACCCTGCTGGCGGCACTGGATCCCCAACGCGGCGACTCCGGTTCCCTCGCCGACAGCCTCGCTGATCCTCCAGCTTTTCTGGCCAGGATTGGTCTGGTGGCTGGCCCGGTTGCACTGGTCGCCTGGCTGGAGAGGTGGCGAGCTGCAGGCGGGAGCCAGGAGGCTCTGCTCATGGCCGTGCAAGCCCTTTTGGATCAGCGGCGCTGTGAAGCCGCAGCCCGCTCGATCGAACTGGTGTGGTCCGGCCCTGATGCAGGAGCAGGCTCAATCACCCGCGATCAGTCGGTGTTGATCCGTCAGTTGGTGGAGCGCGCCGAACAGCGCCTGCTGCTCACCACCTACGCCTTTTACAAAGGCCCTTTTATCAAAGAGTTGTTCCAGCTGATCCGCGAGCGCATGCTTGCGTTGCCGAAGCTGCAAGTTCGAATGGTCTGCAATATTCAGCGTGATCGAGGTGATACCGCGAGTCCAGAGACTCTGATCCGTAAGTTTCAGCAGCAAACCTGGTCACGCCTCTGGCCTGAACCGCCTGCTCCTGCCTTGTTCTTCGACCCCCGTTCCCTTGCCCTCGAAAGAGAGAAGGCTGTCTGTCACGTCAAGGCGGTAGTTGCCGATCAGGAGTTGCTCGTCACCAGTGCCAACCTCACTGATGCCGCGCAGCTGTCGAACTTCGAGCTGGGCCTGCACCTCAGCAGCCCAGCCCATGCCGATGACGTCTGGGATCATTTCGACCGTCTGATTCAACAGGGTCTCTTGCAAGCCGTTGGTTGAAGTTTGCACTTCATCAGGATGTGTATCCAGCCAAAAGCTGGTTGGGAGGCCTTCGCTGAGATTTCAGCGTCGGTGACCGACCCGCAGCAGTCCGCCTTTGTCCGCGGGCAAAGGTATCAGCTGCTGCGCACCCTGATCGGTGTCTCCAACTCGCTCCAGCCACGGCCCTCGCGCCCTGTTGCAGCTGGTAAGGAGGAGCATGGCAGCAATGACAACTCCATAAAGACCGGCTTGCGCCTGCGGCCTCCCAGAGCTGAGCGCCCTGCCCGCGTCCCAGGCAGTGGTGTAATTCCCCCGGCATCCCCACCCCGGCGTAGCCGGGGTGGGGCGCGCATCTCAGGCGATCGGCTCCACGGCTGACGTTGCAAGGGGTGGGCAGGCCCGTTTCCCT